>JBDKSR010000001.1:0-20532 GCA_039680545.1 Bryobacteraceae bacterium
ACGCGCCACCGTTGCTTGGTTTTGCCGAGCCGCTTCAGATGGCGACGTCCGTTGACGGCGTGATCGTTGTGACGCGTGCCGGTGAGACGAGCCGCAAGGCGATCAATTCTGTGATCACTACGCTCAGTCGGCTGCGTGCCAACATTCTCGGCGTCGTGTTGAACGAAGTTCACCAGGGAATGAGTTCCAGTTATTACTACTACGGCCACTACGGGAACTATTACAAGGCAAGTGAGCAGAGTTGATCACAAGGCAGGATGCCCTGATCCGGGTCCCTGGTCCATGCCGGAAGAGAACACAAGCGGGCGCAATATGTCGTGGCTTGCTGCATCGGGTGCGTGGAAAGACTTTTGTATCGCGCTGTCGCTGGCGAACCTTTGCTATCTTCGCCTCTGGTCGGGGTTGCTGACCTACGGGCCGGAAGATGCCTTTTTCATGAAAGCGCCTCCCGCTCCGGCTCACTATCTTGCGGCGGTCGTGAACACGCTCGTTCTAGGGGCCATTTTCTGGGTGGCGTTGCGCGGCTCCCGCCGGCTACGGCCGGGCTGGCAGACCGCTGCGGCTGAGTGGCTCTTTTTGCTGTTGCTCCTTCTTCCCTTGAATGCCATAAGGAATGTGCTCTCCAGCCAATCGGAGCAACTCTTTCAATTCCTTCGGTCGTCGTTATTGGGATTCTTGGGTTCGAAGAAGGCGTTGTTTCTCGCGGTGGTCGCTCTTGCCATCATGCCGGTTCTCGCCCGGTGGCGCCATCGTCTTGTACGATCGGCGATGGCTGTATTGCTGGTATTCTCTCCGGCGGTCCCACTTACCCTGGCTCGCGGAGTGTGGGGCGCGCTTAGGTCTGATTCCAGGGTTTTGGCTGCCGCACCGGCCGAGCCGCGACCCCTCGCTTCCGAGTGCCGCGCTCCGCGAGTCCTGTGGATACTGTTCGACGAATGGGACCAGCGGCTGACCTTCGATAGCCGTGCGCCCGGAATTCGTCTCCCCGAACTGGATCGTTTTCTGAGAACGTCCCTGTGTGCAATGCACGCCTATCCGCCGTCGTCCCGAACCATCTGTTCCGTTTCGTCTTTGACGACCGGCCGGCTCGTCTCGGACGTGAAAGTCACAGGTACGAACGATCTCAGGCTTATGTTCGCTGGAGGAACGGAGTCTGCGCGCTGGAGAGACTGCTCCACAGTGTTCTCTGATGCTCAGTCACTTGGTCTGAAGACTGCGATCGTCGGGTGGTTTCTTCCGTATAGCCGCGCTCTTGGTGGCGATGTAACCACATGCTGGTGGTGGGAGATGAGCCTTCAACATAACAGCACCGGTGAACGCTTCTCCGAAATCGCTCCTAATCAAGCGCTTAGCCTTTTCGAGACGACACAACTTGCCCCCTGGGGGCAGTCGAGGGCCGTGAAGAATCACGTCCAGGTTTATCACGAGATGATCGAGCGTGCTCTCAGCGTAGTCACCGACCCGAGCTATCGCGTGATCTTCCTGCATCTTCCGGTGCCGCACTCTCCACACGCGTACGACCGCAAAACCGGCACTTTCACGCGTGCCAATTCTCCTATTTCGGGTTACTGGGACAGTCTGGAACTGCTTGACCGGACGCTATCAGAGATTCGTTTGGCGATGGAGCATGCCGGGCAGTGGGATTCCACTACCGTTCTTCTCAGCTCGGATCACTGGAATCGCAGTTCGAGATTGCTCGACGGCAAGGAGGACCACCGTGTGCCCTTCCTGCTGAAAATGGCCGGTCAGCGATCAGGGCTGGCCGTCCCCGGGCGGATGGAGACCGTGTGGACTCGTGAACTGCTGGCGGCCATCATGCGGCGCGAGATCTCGACACCTTCCGGCGTGGCGGAATGGATTGACGGCCGCGCTCGCCGAGATCTAAAGAACCACTAGCCTGCTGTCGAAGTACTAAGTCGTGAGGCTCTCAGATGGCTAAAGCAAGCATCTTAGTCCGCCCCTCCAGTGTTGCCCGGTCCGCCTGGGTGATTTCACTGGTGCTGCTATCGGCAGTGGCCATCCCGTTGGTTATTGTCGGCAGCCCTCAGACAGCAGCACAAGGCGCCCGACCGGCTTCAGGCCGGCTCCCGCTGTCGTTTGTGGCGAATCGCGGACAACTGAGCCAGGCGGTTCGCTTCATGACCAGGACAGCAGGTGCGAATGTCTATTTCACCCCTGGCGGTGTTCTCCTCGGCTTGCCGGGAACCTCTCTCCACGTATCATTCATAGACCCAAATCCTTCGGCGATGGTTGAGGGGGTTGATCCACTACCTGGTAAAGCCCACTTCCTTCTCGGTAACGACCCTGGTCAGTGGAAGACCGATGTCCCTACGTTCAACGGAGTTATCTACCGGGATGTGTTCCCCTGCGTGGATGCCTCGTACTCGGGCCACGGCGGCATCCTGAAATCGGAATTCCGCCTCAGGGCAGGCGCCGATCCGGCCCGGATCGTATGGCGATACGAGGGGGCCCAAGGTCTCAGGCTGGATACAAACGGCGATCTCGTCATCTCGACCGCAGCAGGCGATCTGCGTGAGAAACGTCCGGAAGCGTATCAGATCTCACACGGGCGCCGGGTGTCCGTTGCCATAGGGTTTCGCCTGATCGACGCTGTCACGGCAGGCTTTGCGGCCGGTGAGTACGACCACGAGCTATCGCTGACTATCGACCCGATCCTCGCTTACAGCACCTATCTTGACGGTAGCGGTCTCGACAGCGCCAAGGCGATCGCGATCGATTCTGCGGGGTGCGTTTACATAACAGGGCAGACTGATTCGTCGGACTTTCCGCTCGCGAATGCGCTGAAGACTACGAATGCCGGTAGCGTCGATGTGTTTGTCACGAAGCTGAATGCCACCGGCACAGCGCTCGTCTACAGCACCTATATAGGTGGAAGCTCCGACGACAGAGGACTCGGAATCGCCGTGGATGGGAGCGGCACGGCCTACTTGACAGGTTGGACGGCGTCCTCTAATTTTCCGGTCACAACGGGCGTCCGGCAAAAGTCATTGGGAGGAGGTAGGGACGCCTTCGTGGCCAGATTGAACGCCACAGGAAGCGCGTTTGTGTTCAGTGAGTTTCTCGGCGGAATCAGCAATGACAGCGGAAACGGCATCGTCATCGACAGCAGCGGCTATGCGTACATCGTCGGTGACACGTATTCCACGAATTTTCCAGTGACCAGCGGGTATCGTACGGCGAATGCAGGGCAGCAGGATGTCTTCATCTCGAAGTTGAAGGGAGACGGCACAGCATTTGTCTGGAGCACCTATCTGGGTGGCTCGGGCAACGACACCGGCAAGGCCATAGCGATCGACGGGTCTCGTAACGTCTACGTGACCGGTGGGACCGACTCCGCGGATCTTCCGGTTATTAACGCAATCCAAAGCTCGAACGGGGGTGCCCAGGATGCTTTTGTGGCCAAGTTGAACGCTGACGGAAAGACGCTCACTTACGCCACCTATCTGGGGGGCAGTGGAGGAACTTTAGGTGCGAACGAATTCGGAACCGGTATTCGTGCCGACTCGGCAGGCAACGCCTACGTCACCGGGATCACCAGTTCAACGAATTTCCCCACCGCCAATGCTTACCAGTCGCTATTTGCCGGCGGCACCTGGGATGGGTTCGTTGCCAAGATCAGCCCTTCAGGATCAAGTCTCGCTTACTGCACCTATCTCGGAGGAGTGGGGATTGATTACCCGATGGGTCTGGCGCTCGAATCAGGCGGCGCTGTTGCCGTCGTGGGCTACACCTCGTCAACAGACTTCCCGGTAGTGGATGCGCTGCAATCTACTCTCGGTGGAGGCTACGACGCATTCGTCGCAAGGTTCAGCCCACAGGGGACGGGCTTGACGGATTCGACGTATCTTGGCGGAAACGACAACGACATCGCAAATTCGGTGGCTGTTGATGCCGCTGGTGCGCTTTACGTGGGAGGGCAGACGCTTTCGGCGGACTTCCCTCTGAAGAACCCTATCCAATCGGCAATCACAGGTGGGTACAGCGTGTTTGTCGCCAAGATCGCGGGCGTCACGCCGACCGCGTCCTATCGGGCAGCCAGTGGAGCGACGGTCGTCAATGTGTTCGGCTCTACGACTCGCTACAGTGCGGGTGGCGTCATCACGAGTGATCCGGCGGTTTCGCAGAACAGCACCGGGGATACATACGTTGCCGGAAGGAACAATATTAACGACGTCTGGATGAACGTCTTTCAGTTCTCGACGCGGACCTGGAGAGGGTGGCTCAAAGCCGGCGGGCCTGCGGCCGGGACACCAGCGCTGGTTGCCGCAACGGGGGGTGAAGCCTTTCTTGTCACGCGAAACGCGAGTTCAAATTACGTGCTTAACCATTACACCCCCTCAGGCGGTTTTCAGGGCTGGGTCAACCTCGGAGGCAGTTTTGTGTCTGATCCGGCGGCTGATATGGCCCTCGATGGCACTGTGTACATAGCCGGAACGGCGTCGTCGGGAGCAGTACATAGCGGCCGCTACGTCCCTGGCAGCGGCTTTCAGGGGTGGATTTCGGGAGCAGGCGCGGCAGCCGGGAAACCGGCCCTCGTTGTGGGAGCCGACGGTGCCGCCTATCTATCAGTGAAGGGCACAGACAATGCCATTTGGATGGCCCGTATCGCCGGTGACCTGTGGGGACCGTGGATCAAGGGCGGAGGCACACTCGGCAGTGACCCGGAACTGGCGGCGACCGGGGGGACGATCTATGCGGTTGTCACAGGACCGACCGGCGTTGTTTACGTGAAGCCCTTTTTGGAAGGCACGGCGGATGGATGGCAGTCGTGGATTTCCACCAGTGGCACGTTGAACCGTGCCTCCATTGCCGCGGCCGGAAACCGCTACTACGTGACCGGGCGAACGTCGACGAACGATTTCTGGTGGTATCAGTCGGGAACCGGTTGGATTTTCTACGGAAACCTGGGCTCCTCCGTGGGCGACGTGTTCGCCGCGCCGAAATGAACAGCGTTATTTCAAGACCCGCAGTTGGCCGGGAGGTGGCCCCGCCGACCTTACGGCGCAGTTTCTCCTGGGCGCTGGCCGGGAATGTGGTTTATGCGGCCTGTCAGTGGGCGATGCTCGTAGTCATCGCGAAGCTTGGGTCTCCGGAAATGGTGGGGCAGTTCGCGTTGGGCATCGCCGTTAGTTCTCCGGTTATGCTCTTCACGGGACTGCAACTTCGCGCTGCCCAGGCGACTGACGTCCGGGACGAGTACGCTTTCGGAGACTACCTCGGATTGCGGCTGATCGCCACAGTTGCCGGTCTGGTTGTGATTGGCGGGATCGGAATGGCCTCAGGGCTACGGCAAGAGACCGCTTGGGTCGTTCTGATAGTTGGTCTGGCAAAGGCCGCCGACTCGGTGAGTGACTTGATCTACGGGTTGTTCCAGCGAAAGGAACGGATGGATCTGGTGGCACGTTCGATGATCGTCCGGGGAGTCGGGTCCCTGGCGGCACTGACCGGTGCGGTGTGGGGGACGGGCAGCGTCGTATGGGGGACCGCTGCGCTGGCTGTGTTTTGGGCGGTTGCCGTGATGGGCTTCGACCTGCCAACTGCGCGCCGTGTCCTCCGGCAAGCTTCCGGGCAGACTGTGTCGTTGTTACCGAATTGGAATCCTGGCAGCCTCTGGCTGCTCACGCGCCAGACGCTGCCCCTCGGGTTCGTCATGATGCTCATCGCTTTGGATCGGAACATGCCGCGCTACTTCATAGAGCATTCTCTTGGGGAACGCGAACTGGGTATCTTTGCTGCTATCGCTTACATTCAAGTGGCCGGCACGACGGTCGTGGACGCCCTGTGCCAGTCGGCCTCTCCGCGCTTGGCTTGTTTGCACGCGAAAGGTGACCACGTGAAATTCCGCCAGTTGCTTATCCGGCTCGGGATGTTCTCCGGCCTTTTGGGCGTTGCCGGCGTCATCCTCGCTTCGATTGCCGGAAGGCAGATTCTTTCGTTTCTCTATCGCGAAGAATACGCTGCCGAATCCGGTGTCTTTCTTGTCCTGATGGCTATCGCCGCTGTCGGTTACGCAGGCAGCGTGCTGGGCTATGGCATCACGGCAACGCGCAGGTTTTCGTTGTTCCCGCTGCCGTATTTGCTGCTCACGGTTGCAGTTGCGCTGTGCTCTGCGCTGGCCATTCCACGTTGGGGGCTTTACGGAGCTTGTGCTGCAGCGGGCGTCGTGAGCCTCGGGAGTTGTATCGTGCCGTTTCTGATTCTCTGTCGTGTTCGGGAGGAAAAGGCGTATGTCACGTCTGAACCAGCTACTGCTTGACGGGTATGATCTCCACTACTCGCGCCTAAACCAGGGCGCCGCTATCCGTCAGCCATCCAGGAACCACTGGCGGCAGATGGACCGGACCTATGGCCCCTACATCTCACGGCTACCCACTGGATCGAGAGTGCTCGATCTAGGTTGCGGCGCTGGGTGTCTGTTGCAGTGGTTGTCGCGGCGGCCGGGGATTGTCCCGGTGGGGGTGGATACGTCCGTGCCACAGGCCAACGCCGCCCAGAGACTTCTGCCCGGCGTGGAAGTGCATTGCGAGGATGGACTGGATTTCCTGCGTCGGCACCCGGACGAGTTTTCAGCCATTTTCTCAACCGACGTACTCGAGCACGTTCCTTCCGATGACCAGTGCCTTGAGTGGGTGGAAGCGGTTCGTGCGGCTTTGCTTCCTGGGGGATTCTTCTTTTGCCGTGTGCCAAACGCCGCGAACCTGCTCGGCAATTACAGCCGGTACGTCGATCTGACACACCGGCGCGGTTTTACGCCGACTTCATTGCTTCAGCTACTTGAAGCTAGTGGTCTAGCGAATTGCAGCGTGGCTCCACACCGTCCCGGCCATCCGCTGGGTGGACTTCGACTGGGACTCAGCCACCTGCTGCACCGGACTCTGTTCGCCATCTGCGGACATGAAGGCACAGCCGTGTATACAGCTAATGTGTGCGCTGTCGGGTACCGGCTGGGCTCGGACGTCGGGAACTAGACATGGCCGCCTCCACGTACGCATTGCCTAATCCTTCTGTTACGGTACCCAAACTGCCGCGCTTCTGGATCTGGGTACTGGGCGTGGCTCTGATGGGCTACGCGCTCTGCGGCAAGGGCTTTGCGTACGTATCGATACCGCCACTGTACGTCGCGGAAATTGTACTCCTTCTTGGCTTGGGATGCGCTGCCTGCCGGCCGTCCGCAGTGTGGCGAGCCATTTCAGTGCGATATCTGAGCCTACCCTTGGTGCTGTTTATGGTATGGGGTGCGGCGCGAACTCTCCCTAACTTGCACGAATGTGGAGCTGATGCCCTTCGTGACGGCGTGTTGTGGGGTTACGGGACCTTCGCCGTCTTGGTCTTCACTGTGGCAGGGACGGGTATTCATGCTCTTCGAATCTTTGTGCGGCGGTTTTATTGTTTTGCCACACTGTATCCGTATCTCTCGGCTGTCGCACTGCTCATACAGATCATGGGCGTCGCGGCGCCTGCCCTGCCTGGCGTCGGTTTTCCTGTCCTATCCAATAAAACTGGTGACATCGCCGTCCACTTGGCCGGAGTGAGCGCTTTCTTCCTGGTGGGTCTGCTTCGGGCTCGCCGTGTTCTGTGGTTCGTCTCGGGTTTTCTTTCGATTCTGATATGCGCCAGCGGTAATCGCGGAGCTGCACTGAGTTATCTGATAGCAATCTCGTTTGTGCTCCTGTTCTCCGTGAACGCGCGAGCGTTGGTCTTGCGCTTCCTTCTACCGATCGGATTGCTGCTGGGGGCCACATTCTTCTTTGACCCCGAGGTGAGACTGCACCAGGGGCGTGAGATTTCACTGCGTCAGCTCGTGATCAACTACACGAGCGTCTTTACAAACCTTGATGACAATCCAGGGAACACCGAGGGCACCAAACGCTGGCGACTTATGTGGTGGGGCAGAATCGTCGACTACACAGTCTTTGGCGACTACTTCTGGGGTGGGAAGGGTTACGGCGTCAACCTTACGATCTCGGATGGGTTCAAGAGTAAAAGCGGACTTCTGCGCAACCCGCACAATGCGCACATGACGGTACTCGCGCGGAGCGGTGTTATCGGACTTGCTCTTTGGATTCTCCTGCAAGGCACCTGGTTCGTACAGGTGTTCAAACGGCGATCGCGCGCCCGGCGAACAGGTGATCGTCAGTGGGAAGCGCTCTTCCTGGCCCTTGCGGCGTACTGGATAGCATTCATGATCAACGCCAGTTTCGACGTCTTTCTCGAGGGGCCGATGGGCGGAGTCTGGTTCTGGGTCGTCATCGGATTCGGGCTCGCTGCGGTACGGGTTTATGACACTTACAAGGGCCCGAATGGCGCCCGGCAACTGGTTTGGGCCCCGGGGGAGAAGTCCTGATGGCGCGAAGGCTTCGCGTGTTGTTTGTGGGACGAGACCAACGTGCCGGAGGTGCGGAACGGGTGCAGGTGGCACTATTGCGCCACATAGACCGCAGCCGCTTCGCGATCAAGGTCCGTTACCTCGGCGCCGATAGCGACCTGCGTGACGAATTCCCCCAGGAGCTTGATCTCAGTTTTGGTGACTTTGGACGCCTGCCGCGCGGAATTGCCGCGACGCGAATGTTGGCCCGGTTAGCGCGAGAGGCTGTGCGAAGCGATCTGATCTTCGCCATGCAGGAAGGGACGCCCATATACATGGCGGCGGTTGCCGGCGCACTTGCGAGGCGTCCCGTAGTTGCGTGGATACATGGCGTATGGAGCCGTCTGATGACCCAGGCAGGTCACTGGCATGGCATGGCTGCACGTGTCCTGTATCCGAAAACGGTTCGTTTGATCTGTGTCTCCGCCGGCGTTCGTCAAGATCTTGCCGTCCATTACCCGGCATTGCAGGACAGGCTTTCCGTGCTGCCTAATCCGCTCGATCTTGAACGTATACGAGGTCTAGCCGAAGAACCGCCACGTTCCTTGGTCGCGGATCTTCCCGGAGGCAAGACTCTCGCCGCCTGTGGCCGGCTGGTCGCCGACAAAGGGTTCGACCTTCTGATTGAAGCTTTCGCGTCAGTTCGCCGCATCGTAAAGGGAGCCAAGTTGGTGTTGATGGGGGACGGCGAAGATCGTCCCCGGCTTGAGGGGCTGTGCCGCCAATTCGGCTTGAACGGTGATGTGGTGTTTCCAGGGTATCTGGCAAATCCATACCCCGTATTGCGCCGCGCGAGCGTGTTCTTGTCAACGTCGCGCTTCGAGGGACTCGGTATGACGCTGCTCGAGGCCATGGCGTTGCGAGTTCCCACCGTGGCGTTTGACAGCGAGGGAGGCGGGCCGCGCGAGATTCTCTCTCCGACGTCCTGCGGACTGCTCGTCGAGCGCAACGATGCAGGGCGGCTGGCAGAAGCCACGATCAGGTTGCTCTCCGACGGCGAACTGATGGAGAGATTCCGTGATCTCGGAGAAGCGCGGGCACGGGATTACGAGGCATCCAACGCGACGCGCCGGTTCGAAACCATGTTCGAGTCTGTGTGCAGGCATGCATATTCTCGCCAGCCATAACTACTATCGTCAGCGGGGCGGGGAAGACGCCGTGTTCGAGGCCAGCGCCGCGCTGCTGGAGAGCCGCGGGCACCGGGTATCCCGGTTCACGATGCACAACGATACGGCCACCTCAATGAACCGGATCGCGCTCGCGGCCTCAACCCTGTGGAACCCGAATGCCTACCGGAAACTGCAAGAGACGATCCGGCGGGATCGCCCCGATGTCGCGCATTTCATGAATACGTTTCCCCTTCTTTCCCCGGCCGCCCTCTATGCGGCGCGCGACTCGGGTGTGCCCGTGGTTCAAACGCTGCATAACTACCGGCTGTTCTGTATAAACGGGCTGTTCTTCCGGGACGGACACGTTTGCGAGACGTGTGCGAATAAGTCCGTGCCGTGGCCCGGCGTTCGGCGAGTCTGCTATCGCGGCTCGGTTCCAGCGAGCGCTGTGGTGTGCGTCCTGAATAGCGTTCACCGCCTCCTCGGGACCTGGGATCAGGTGGCCGGCGTATACATCGCCCTAACCGATTTTGCGCGGGACAAGTTCATCGAGTGTGGACTTCCGCCCGAAAAGCTTGTCGTGCATCCGAACTTTCTGTACCCCGATCCGGGTGCCGGTGCCGGAGACGGAGACTTTGCGCTGTTCGTCGGACGACTGTCGGAGGAGAAGGGACTCCCCGTGCTGCTGGAAGCGTGGCGGAGCCTCGGTCCCAGGGTTCCGCTGAAGATCGTGGGCGGTGGCCCGCTTTTGGAAACTGTAGCGTCAGGCGCGCGCGAGCAGTCTGCGATCGAATACTTGGGCCCTCGTCCTGCTTGCGATGTGATCGCCCTTATGAAACGGGCTAAGGTGCTTGTGTTTCCGTCGACCTGCTATGAAGGCTTGCCGATGACCATCATTGAGGCTTTTGCGACAGCTCTTCCGGTCATCACGAGCAACTTGGGAAGCATGAGTTCGCTTATCGCGCACGAGCGCACCGGACTGCACTTTCGTCCCGGTGACGCAGGGGACCTGGCTTCGAAAGTCGAGTGGGCCTTCTCGCATCCCGCCGAACTCGCCCACATGCGACGCGAAGCTCGCTACGAATTTGAAACACGATACACCGCGGAAATCCATCACAGGAGGCTTCTGGAAATCTATGAACGGGCAATTCGGAATCGGTGAGGCTGCTGTCTGGCGGAGTTGCGGCTGCCGCCAGATTCTCGGGATGCGAGTGGATGCCACGAGCTATCCCGGCGCGGTCGGCCAAGTGACAGCGTGGGCGGGGCGGGCACAATCACGTTACGTCTGCGTTGCCACCGTAAACAACGTGATGGAAGCGTACGACTCAGAAGAATTTCGCTCGATCATGAACTCGGCCGACCTTGTGACTTCCGACGGAATGCCTCTGGTTTGGGGATTGCGACTGCTCGGTGAGCGAAACGCGACGCGGGTGTACGGGCCGGACCTGATGCCGGCCGTTCTCGCGGCCGCGGAGCGCATGGGCCTTCCCGTTGGGCTTTACGGCGGGAGCCCCGAGGTGTTACAGAAACTGTCACTGGCGGTGAAGCGCCGCTATCCGGCGCTATCCGTTGTCTACGCCTGGTCTCCGCCGTTCCGGCCGCTGACGGAAGAGGAGGACGAACGCGTCGTCGAGGAAATCACCGCCTCCGGAGCCCGCATCGTATTTGTAGGAATCAGTACGCCGAAGCAGGAACGTTGGATGCGGGATCACCGCGGGCGGGTGCCGGCCGTAATGCTCGGTGTCGGAGCGGCGTTCGATTTCCTTGCGGGAGAGAAACGCCAGGCTCCACGCTGGATGCGGAATGCAGGCCTCGAATGGCTCTTCCGGCTGGCTTCTGAGCCTCGGCGGCTCTGGCGGCGCTATCTGCACCACAATCCAAGATTCTTAGCCATATTCACGCTCCAGTTACTCGGATTACGGCGATTTCCTGTCTAGGGTCTAAGGTTTTTGGCTCGCCGGACGATAAAACTCCTGGAGGTAGACCATGGCGCCAGATGTTTTGGTTACGGGAGCAGGTGGTTTCATCGGCCATCACTTGGTGAAGTACCTGGTAAGGAATGGATACTGTGTCCGGGGTGTTGATATCAAACGGCCCGAATACGAGCCCACTGCCGCGCACGAATTCGTGTTGCTCGATTTACGCAGGCTCGAGAATTGCCTGCTTGCCACGCGTGGCATCCGGGAGGTATACAGTCTTGCTGCGGACATGGGTGGCATTGGTTACATCACTGCCTCTCACGCCGCCATTGCCCGCAACAACACGATGATCAACGTGCACATGCTGGAAGCGGCGCGAGCTCAGGGAGCGAGCCGTTACCTGTATTCATCCTCGGCCTGCATCTATCCGCAGTACCTTCAACGGGCAGCGGACGTTTCCCCGCTCAGAGAAGAGGATGCGTATCCGGCGGATCCGGAGGAAGGGTACGGCTGGGAAAAACTTTACACCGAAAAGCTCTGCCAGTATTTTCGCGAAGATTACGGGCTCGAAACCCGCATTGTCCGGTTTCATAATGTCTACGGTCCTCTTGGCACGTACGAGGGTGGCAAGGAAAAGGCTCCGGCGGCACTTAGCCGCAAGGTTGCCCTGGCGCACGATGGGGACGAAATCGAGATTTGGGGAGACGGGAACCAGACGCGCTCGTTCATGTACGTTGACGATTGCGTCGAGGGTATTCACCGTCTGATGCGCTCCGGCCACAGGGAGCCTCTGAATCTGGGGACCGACCGTCTGGTGACCATCAACCAACTGTTTGATTTGGTCACGGTAACGGCCGGAAAGAGGCTCCGGAAGGTTCACAATCTCTCCAAGCCGCAGGGCGTTCGCGGCCGCAATAGTGACAATACGCGACTGCGCAAAGTACTGGGCTGGGAACCGTCTACAACGCTAGAAGAGGGACTGGCCGTTACCTACTCATGGATCGAATCCGAGCTCAGGGTGGCTAACCGGATCACTGCGCCTGCGGCCGCGGCGGACTAAGGATTCAGCAGAGAGCGAAGCTATGGCCACAGCGGTCGAACTGTTGCCGAAGAGAACGCGAACCTGCGCGGAAGGACTGGTCCGCAAGGGATCGCCTCTTGCGACGGGACTTCTGTTGATCTTGTCGGATCTGGTGGCACTCGCGGTGGCAGGCTGGGCCGGCGCTGTGGGCTGGAGCTTCATCAATCCCGGAGTGACGCCATCGCCGTATTTCACCCTCTGGCCCGCGCTTACGGTCTTCCTCCTCGTATATGCATCGATCGGACTCTATCCCGCGGCCGGATTGAGCCCGGTGGAGGAACTGCGCCGCGTTGTTTCCGCTACGACACTGGTCTATCTGGCTGCATCCGCCTCGATTTTCCTGTCTAAAGATATTGGTGTGTACTCACGTGGCGTCTTTCTGCTGTCATGGCTTGGATCCGTTTTCTTGGTCCCGCTGTTGCGAGTGGCCTTGCGCCATACCTTTGCTGCGCGGCCTTGGTGGGGTGTGCCTGTGATCATCCTTGGCGGTGGCGAGGTCGGGCACACGGTCTGCTCCCGGCTTATCGGCCAGCCGTATCTCGGATTGAAACCTGTAGCACTGCTCGCGGACTGCGATGAGGAGGGGCACCCGCATTGTGAGGTCCCGCTTGCTGGCTCGCTGTCGCTCGCACCTGAACTGGCCCGATCACTCGGAGTCCGCCATGCACTTGTCGCAATGCCCGAAGTGAAGAGGGGCGAGTTGGTAGCTGCCCTCGACCGCATGGGTGAGATATTCCCCCACCTGATTATGATTCCCGACCTGTTCGGGATGGCGAGTCTCTGGGTGTCCCCTCGCGACATCGGCGGGGTGCTTGGTTTCGAGATTCGCCAGAACCTGCTCATGCCGATGAACCGTTGGATCAAACGCGCATTCGATCTGGTGTTTGCTTCTTTGCTCGGCATCCTTGCGGCTCCCGTGATTGCCCTGGCGGCGCTCCTGATCAAGTGCGTGAGCCCGGGACGTGCTTTCTACACGCAGGAGCGGATGGGGGAAAGTGATCGCCCGATTCACGTCCTCAAATTACGCACTATGCACGTAGACGCGGAAGCCCGGCTTACGCAGTTGCTTGCTCGGAACCCTGCGGCGCGCCGCGAGTGGGAGCGTTACTTCAAACTGAAGGACGATCCACGAATACTGCCGGGCATCGGCCGTTTCCTTCGCCGCACAAGTCTGGATGAACTTCCTCAACTGTGGAACGTGATCCGCGGCGAAATGAGTTTGGTCGGCCCCCGCCCGTTCCCGCCCTATCATCTCGATCATTTCAACGCGAAATTTCGGGCTTTGCGCAGCCGGGTTACTCCAGGAATCACAGGGCCATGGCAGGTCTCAGCCCGAAGCAATGGCGACCTGTTCGTTCAAGAGGCTCTCGACAGCTACTACATCCGAAATTGGTCGTTGTGGCTCGACCTGCACATTCTGGCTCGAACGGTTCACGCGGTCCTGTCCAGGGACGGTGCTTACTAGACCCCCACAAATGCCCCGCGAATCCCAACGGGACTGCTGCCGGGACGCTAACGGGACAACCTCGTCGCCGGTCAAGGCGCTGAGACTCGCCCGAGGAACGGCGATTTCCCTCGCCGCGCTTCTATTCTTTGCGGTCCTCACCCTTTGGGTTCGGGACCGCTGGGCGCTGAGCGTTCTTCAGACGGGAATCTACCTGGTGGGTGCGGTCTGGGCGGCCCTGTTCTTGTTGCGCTCTCAGCCAATTCACTTCAGCCTGCCGCTCGCTGCCTTCCTCGGAGCTGTCCTCTTTTGTCTGTTGCAGCTTTCTCTGGGAATCACTGTCTACCACCACGACACATTGGAGGCACTGTTGTACTGGACTGCAGCCTCCGTCCTCGTCCTTCTTGCTTCCCAAACGTTCGAGTCTCCCGAGGTGCACCGATGGTTTCTGCGATCCCTGCTTTTGTTTGGTTTCGCGATCAGTGTGATTTCCGTCGTGCAACTCTACTCTTCAAATGGCGCTGTCTTTTGGATTTTTCCCAGTGGCTATACCGGCAAGGTGATCGGGCCCTTCGTCTACCACAATAATTTCGCGGCTTTCGTAGAACTCCTGCTGCCCATCGCTCTAGTAAACGCGCTGCAGAATCGGCACAGGACTGTGTTATATGCACTGGCTTCGGGGGGCTTGTACGCGTCTGTAGTTGCGTCCGGCTCCCGCGCCGGCATAATTCTGGCCACTGCCGAAATGCTCGCTGTCATGATCCTGGCGGTATCCCGTGGACTCCTGCCGGCGCGCCGAATGTTCGGTACCTTTGCCTTGATTGGCGTCTTTGCCGCGCTTCTTTCCGCAGCCGCCGGATGGGAAACGCTCAGAAAGAAATTCGAACAACCGGACCCATACGTCCACCGCCGAGAGATGCTGTTCTCTGTAGTGGAAATGGGAAAAGAGCGACCGTGGGCGGGATTCGGCCTGGGGACCTTTCCTACCGCTTACCCCGCCTATGCTGTCTTCGATCTCGGCCTGCGTGTGAATCACGCTCACAACGATTGGGCGGAATGGCTGGCCGAGGGCGGTGCCCCATTCCTCTTGATGCTTCTCTCGGTGGCGGTCTGGAGCATTCGGCCCGCACTCCGCTCGCTATGGGGCCTCGGTGTTCCAGCCGTTTTCGTTCATGCCCTCGTGGACTATCCGATGCAACGCTTGGGCCTGGCGGCCTGGGTTTTTGTGATGCTCGGCGCTCTGGCCGCGTGGAATCGGGCAGGAGACTCGATCAAACGGGACCGTATCAGCCCTTGATGACTCCGAGTGGGCGAAGCCGGGCCACCTTACGGGCAAGTCCGGCGATGTGCACGACTTCAATCACTTCGTCCACGTCCTTGTATGCTTCCGGAATCTCTTCAATGATGCCGTCACGGGTCTCACTGCGCGCGATGATGCCGGCGTCCTCCAGATCCTTGAGAACTTCCGCGGCGTTTCTCCCTCGCCTCGCGGCGGTGCGGCTCATCAGTCTTCCCGCGCCGTGGCAGACGCTCCCGAACGTCTCCACCATGGCGCGGTCCGTTCCCACGAGGACCCACGACGCCGTGCCCATACTGCCCGGAATCAGGACGGGTTGGCCGATCTGGCGATACAAACTCGGAACCTCACGGTGCCCGGGAGGAAAAGCACGAGTGGCACCCTTGCGGTGCACGAGGACGTCCACCTTCTCGCCGCCGAACACGTGCCGCTCGCGCTTCGCGATGTTGTGGCACACGTCATAGATCAGGCCGATCCGTGTGTTCTTCCCAAATACCTGCCGGACCGATCCGCGCAGGAAGTGCAGAATCGCCTGCCTGTTAGCCCATGCGAAATTGGCCGCTGCCCGCATCGCCGCGAGATACGCCTGTCCCTCCGGAGACTCGGTTGGCACGCAGGCGAGTTGCCGGTCGGGAACCGAGATCTTGTAGCGCTTCATCGCCGCGCCCATTTCTGACAGATAGTCGGTGCACACCTGATGCCCGAGTCCGCGAGAGCCGCAATGAATCGAGACCACGACCTGCCCCTCTTCTATCCCCATGGCTCGGGCGGCCCGTTCGTCGTGAATCGACTCGACGTACTGGATTTCCAGAAAATGATTCCCGCTCCCGAGCGTTCCCAACTGCGGAAGGCCGCGCTCCTTCGCTCGACCCGACACCCGATCGGGGTCCGCACCCTCCAGCCGGCCGCCCTCTTCGCAATACTCCGTGTCGCTTGGCTCTCCGAAGTCATTCTCCACCATCCAGGCAGCCCCCTCGGTGAGCACCTCGTTCAGTTGTTTTGGGGAGATCTTGATGTGGCCCGCGCTGCCGGTACCACACGGGACGTCGCGGAAGACCTGGTTGACGAATTCGCGCATCCTCGGCCGAACCTCCGCCGCCGTGAGCGATGTTCGTACGAGTCGCACCCCGCAGTTGATGTCGAAACCCACGCCGCCGGGCGAAACCACGCCTCTGTGGTAATCAGTGGCCGCGACGCCGCCGATCGGGAAGCCGTACCCCTGGTGTATGTCCGGCATCGCCAGACTCGGGCCGACGATTCCCGGCAGGGTGGCCACATTGATGGCCTGTTCGATCGAAAGGTCTCTGCTGATCTGGTCGAGGAGCGCTTCGCTTGCGTAGATGATGACCTCAGTCCGCATCCCCCGCCGTTCATCTCGCGGGATGCGATAGCGAACCGCGTCGATGGCCTCTATCGGAATTCGGCCACTCATCGTCAGACGTCCAGGTAGACCTCGGCGCACCAACCTTTGTCATCGTGCGTGATTTTCAGTTGATGGTAGGTGACGCCCTTGACTACCAGTTTTGCGGCGTGCCGTTCTGCGTCGCGCGCCTCCCCCAGAGCTTTGCCGCGAACCTGGAAACGCTCATTCTGCTCGATCTGGAAATGGCGCATCACGACGCGCCTCCCGTCCAGGTAATACAGAACCTCGCTCAACCAGTTTACCAGGAGCGATTCATCGTCCTCCCCGGAGGCGGCAATCGGATACGCATCCCGGGATTCGATCTGCCCGGTCTCGACCGCAATCGATTCAAGGGCAAGAGCGGCGTTCTCGAACAACTCTTCTCTCGTCTGGCCCCGTGCCCGGAACCCAATGTCCGCGGTATGTTCAAGAATCTCAAACACGTCCAGGTTCTGGAGAAGGCGTCTGCGGCGTCTCGGGAACCAGTTGGCGCGTCGGGTCGATCTTCAGGAACAGAAGCGCGCTGATGAATAACATCGCGGCCATCGGGAACAACGCCGCGTTATAGCTTCCGGATATCTTCACGAAATAGCCGAACGCTACTGCGGAGAGGAACGATCCGAACTGGCCGGCCATGTTCATCGCTCCCGTGACCGCACCCGCGTACTTCCTCCCTACGTCCAGGCACACGGCCCACGAGACTGGCAGCATGCAGTCCATGCTTCCGTAACCCAAGGCGAGAAATATGGCCGCGGCGGTTTTGCTCCCCGTGAGCGCCGTCAGCAGCATGAATACGGCAGAAAGCGCGAGTCCGATTGAGCCAACCGAGCGGCGGCCGATCCGCAGCCCGAAACGCCGCACCAGCATATCGCTCAGCGATCCGCCAATCAGGTTTCCGCACGCCCCGACAATGAACGGCAGCGTGGACCAGATGGCCATGGCGCTCTCGCTGAACCCTCGCCCTTTCTGCAGATACGTATGCAACCACGACAGGTAGAAGTACGAACCCCAGCAATAGGTGTGATACATCAACATGATGGTCCAGAGGTCGCTCTTCCGAAGCACCTGCCTCCACGGCATGCCGTGATGCGCGCCCTTTGGCTCGGCTCCGATTTCCTCCATTTCCTTAGCTGTCACCCCGGGCTTCTCTGACGGATGGTCACGATACCAGACGAACCACACCACCGCCCAGATCACGCCGAGGATTCCAAAACACCAGAACGAAGCGCGCCATCCCCAGCGTTGTTGAATTGGCACCACAAGCAAAGGTGAAAGCGCCCCTCCGACTCGGCTCGCCATCCAGACCACGCCTTGCGCCCGGGCCCGCTCCGTCGTCGGGAACCATCTCGATATGGCGCCCGAACTGTTGGGGTACGCGCCAGCTTCACCGGCGCCGAAAAGGAACCGCGTCACGAGCAGGAAGAAATAGTTTGAGACCGTACCTGTCAGTGTCGTGAATGCCGACCACCACACCACAATCCGTGTTAGTACGCTGCGCGCGCCAACCTTGTCGCCGTACGCGCCTGTAGGGATCTCGAATAGCGCGTATGACAGCGTAAACGCGCCGACGACCCATCCCCAGTGCTCCGGCGAGATGTCCAGATCCGCCTGCATCCTGGGGCCGGCGACCGAGATGCAGACCCTGTCCAAGTAAGTAACGATGGACAGCAGGAACAGCATCCCCAGAACGCGATGGCGATATCTCATAACGTCGCAATTATAATGCACAATACGCTGGGGGCGCGGTGTGATGCCTGTGCCGGCACACTGGCCGCCTGACAGGAGGATGACATGGATGTGCATGCGATCGGGCAGGTTCACTCTTCAATCAAGGACCGGAAGGAGATGCCGCCGTTCGGCGTGCCTGCGCAGATCCGCCTGTTTCCCGAGTTCAGAGACGGGCTCCTCCGCCTGGAAAAACACTCGCACATCTGGGTGCTCGCATGGATGGACCAGGCTGACCGGCAATTGCTCCAGGTCACTCCCCGGGGCGTCACGGACTCCGGGCCTCAGGGGCTTCACGGAGTCTTCGCCGTCCGCTCCCCAGTTCGTCCCAATCCCATCGGACTCACTGCCACTCGCATCCTCGCCATCGATGGCCTCACGCTGCGCGTCGATCCTCTCGACTTTGTCGATGGCACGCCCATCATCGATCTGAAGCCGTATTTCTCGAGCCGTGACATCATCTTTTCGGCGGTCAACGTCCACATTGGCCTGCCCTCTTCCCGGGCGGCCATGCGTGAATCGCTGATCCGGCAGGCGGAGAGTTTCCACGGTGAACGATGTGCGGACCTTTTGCTTGCCGCTCGAATTGTCGAGCACTTCCGCGCCGAGGTGCTCGGGTTAGGTGAGCCCAAGACTTGGCAGGTCGCCGTCCCCCTCAGCCGCCCTTGCCTCATCGATGCCATCATGGGCATCACGCGCGCAACTCCCGGCCGCGGTGGACTTTGGTTCGGCTCGGAGAACGAGGTCTGCATCCACCACGAAGGCGAATGTTTCCTCTACCGCCCACGTCCGGCGAGCGCACTAAGCGCGGACATTATCTCCCAAACGCCCGATGAGGGGCTCTTCGAATACGTTAGGAAACAGCCGCTTAATTGTTTGGATTCTCCGCCTTCGCGGGTTTGAGCGCCTGGAGATCGGTGATCTCTCGCCGCCGGTGTAGTGAGAAGTAGACTCCGGTGAACACGACGACCACCAGGCCAAGGACCACCATGAATGCCAGCAGACGGCTGACCGTTCGTGCGGGAGCGAAAGCCTCCTGTGAATCCTGGCTCACCAATACGATCCATCCCAGGTTTCGATAGTCAGTCTTCAGTCCCGTGTCGGCGAAACCGATCAACTTTCGCGCTCCGCCGCTCACTCCCGTTACCAGATAACCCGTTTGACGCCCTTGGATTGTGCTTAACTCGTCCTTCACCGCCGCGTACACGTCAGACTTGAGATTCATGGAGAACGCGATACCCGGAGATGCTATTACCGTGCCGTCGTCTTTTACAAGCATGACGCGCCCTGTCCTGCCGAGTTGTGCCCGGTTCACGAAGGGGAAGAGGCTGGAAATGTCCACGAGCGCATCCACGGCGCCAATGAATTTCTGCGTCCCCTCTTCGAGAATCGGCACGCCGATGCCGATGTAGTTTGACTTCGTGACCTCGTCGTACAGGATGTCCGTCAGGTTCAAAGCGCCGCGGCCCTGGGCATAGATCGCCTGCCAGAATTCTTCGTCGGACTGTATGTAGTCAAGCGTCTTGTGGGTCGCTGCGACGACGGCGCCGTGGGCGTCTGTCACTGTGATGCGCAGGAACCTCGGATCAATCTCGCGAAAACGTCGCAAGGCTTGGGAAGTGTTCGATGCCAGCATTGCCCGCACCGTCGCCTCGGCGGCCGGGGTGTTCCATTCTTTTTCGATGCGCTGCATTCGGTCGGCTATTGCTGTCTCGCTGAGTCCCTGTGTTTGTCGGTTCGCGGTAGTGGCGACGTCGACGATCCCTGGCTCATTCGCAAGCATGCCCGCCTCCATGACACGTTCGTGAATGTAAGAAGAGATCTCAGCTGCGGTACCTCCCGCCATGATCCTGAAATAGTTACCGATTGTGTTGACCAGTGCCCGCTCGCTGTGCGAGATGCTCCACAAGCCGGCCACGCAAATGGGAACAATCGTGAGCAGGAGGCCTACCAGTAGTTTCAGTAGCGGAACGCGTATTTCGTATCTATCCGAAGGCATGGCGATACTCCATGGCATTTCGGCTCAGCGCCGGTAAGAGGGAAATGGGGAACGGACACGTTGGAGGGCTGGCACTGCCCTCGCTCAACGTGCTCGGGACTGCCATCGAGAGGCCGCATGACCTCCCTCCTGCCCCAAGCATAACCGAAAGCCTTTGATTGGTACAGCCT
>JBDKSR010000002.1:0-24502 GCA_039680545.1 Bryobacteraceae bacterium
ACGAACTCGGCATCGTCATTCCCTTCCCCCAGCGGACGTTGCGCTTGGCGGGCGTGCCTTCATTGCCAGGAGCACAAGCGGGCTATGACCGGGAGGAACTGAGGGCGCTCATCCGGGAGGTCGTGGAAGAATGCGCGAAGAAGAACACAGCGCCTGGCGAATCGCGCCTTGAACGGGACCCTGTATGACCTCGAACCCCTTGAGTGAAGTCGAAGTTCGAGTGTTGGGAGCGCTCATCGAAAAGGATCTTTCGACGCCCGAGTATTACCCGATGTCCCTGAATGCGCTGGTCAACGCCTGCAACCAGAAATCGAATCGCAGTCCGGTGGTTTCCTACGACGAGGAGACGGTCGCCCAGGCTCTCGAAAGCCTGCGGCAGCGCAAACTGGCTCTGGTCACAACGGGGGCTGAACATCGAGTTCCGAAGCACGGCCACAGGGTTGCCGAGACGCTGAATATGGGAAACCGGGAGTTGGCGGTGCTGTGTGAATTGATGTTGCGCGGCCCGCAGACCCCGGGGGAACTCAAGTCGCGCACGCAGCGGTTGCACGAATTCGACGATCTCGAAGGGGTCGAATCCAGCTTACGGCACCTGATCGAATGGCAGCCGGAGCCGCTCGTGGTGCAACTCCCAAGGCAGCCGGGAATGAGGGAAGTCCGCTATGCCCATCTGCTTTCGGGGGACGTTGAGGTAGCGGCACAGCCCGAGATTCCGGTTTCGGCTATGCCGGGCCGGTCCGGGATGGAGCAGCGCGTCGAAAAGCTGGAAAATGAAGTGGAAACGCTTCGCGCGACCGTCGAGGAGCTACGGGAACGCTTGGAGAGCCTTCTGAGGCAATTCCAGTAGGGTGTTGACGCAGGGGAAACGCGGTCCGGCCTCCCGGAAACGCCGCGAAAAAACATTACGGTTCAGGAAGTTCTGCGCGAAAATGTAGCCATGGGAGGTGCTGCGATGGCGACTTATGTCATCCTGAGCCGGTTCTCTCCTGAGGCGTTCCAGGAACCCAAGGAATTCAAAGATCTCGCGGCAGTGGTCGCCGCAAGGATCAAAGTAGACTGCCCTGGAGTCACCTGGAAGGCCAGCTACGCAACGTTGGGGCGGTTTGACGTGGTGGATATCGTGGAAGCCGAGGATGCCAAGGATGTAGAGAAGGCAGCGATGATTATTCGCGCCCAGGGGCACTCGATTACGGAGACTTTGCTCGCAACACCCTGGAAAGAATTCCTCGCGACGCTGTGACGCGCGCCTCCGCTCCAGCCTAAAAGCTGACAACGGAGTGCAAAGCCCTTTATAATTAATAGAACCCCGAAAGAGTGGCAGTGTGCCTGCGCTCAACCGGGATCGTGCGTTCGGACCTCGATCATGTTCGAGAATTTATCGGATAAGCTGCAGCGGGTCTTCAAAAACCTGCGCGGCGAAGGCAAATTGACGCCCGAGAATATGGAAGCGGCGCTGCGGGAGATCCGCGTCGCGCTTCTAGAGGCCGACGTGCATTTCAAGGTAGTCAAGCAGTTCCTGGAAGCCGTCAAGCAAAAGGCCATGGGTGAGGAGGTGCTGACGGCACTATCCCCCACCCAGCAGGTCGTCAAAATCGTCCGGGAAGAGATGGTGAAGCTGCTAGGCAGCCACCAAGCCCGGCTGCGGTTCTCGAATGAACCCCCGACGGTCATCCTGATCGTGGGATTGCAGGGCTCGGGCAAGACGACAACCACGGGAAAACTTTCACGCTGGCTCTCGAAGGACGGGCATTTCCCGCTCATGGTCTCGGTGGACGTATACCGGCCCGCGGCGCGCGAGCAGTTGGCGGTCATCGCCAAAGACCTCAAGATTCCGCTTTACGCGGGCGCCGAGGGTGAATCGACTCCGCTGCAGTTGGCGCGATCGGCTCGTAAAGAGGCCATCCAGACCGGGCGTGACGTGGTTCTGGTCGATACGGCCGGCCGCCTGCACATCGACGAGCAATTGATGGCCGAGTTGCAGGAACTGAAGGAAACCCTCGACCCAACGGAAATCCTGTTCGTGGCGGACGCCATGACAGGCCAGGACGCGGTAAAGTCCGCCGCCGAATTTCACAATCGGCTGGGCATTACAGGAATCATCCTGACCAAGATGGACGGCGACGCTCGTGGAGGCGGCGCTCTGTCTATCCGGCACGTCACTGGTCAGCCGCTGAAGTTTGTCGGCATCGGCGAGAAGTTCGACGCGCTGGAGCCGTTTCATCCGGATCGGATCGTATCCCGGATTCTCGGCATGGGAGATGTACTTTCCTTCATCGAAAAGGTGGAAGAGAACATCGATCAGAAGAATGCCGAGGAGATGCAGCGAAAGCTCATCGACAACGAATTCACGCTCGATGACTTCCGTAATCAGATCAAGCAGCTCAAGAAGTTGGGGCCGCTCGACTCCATTTTGTCCATGATGCCGGGAGTCGGGCCGCTGAAGGACCTGAAGAACGTCAAAGTTGACGAGAAAGAAATCACCCGGGTGGTCGCCATCATCGACTCGATGACCCCGAAGGAACGGGCGAACCACATGATTATCAATGGCTCCCGCCGCAGGCGGATTGCCAAGGGTAGCGGGACAACGGTCCAGGAAATCAACCAGTTATTGAAACAATATGCGCAAGCGCGCAAGATGATGAAGACTTTTTCAGGCGGATTTATGGGCAAGCGGCTTGGGAAGCTCAAGTTGCCTGCCTTCGGGGGTTGAGAACCCGGCCGCCGCGGGATTTGCGGAGTTTAGAAAACCATGCTGATGATTCGTATGGCGCGATTTGGCGCCAAGAAGAAACCTTCTTACCGTGTAGTGGTTATTGAAAAAGAGAAGGCACGTAACGGGCGGTCGGTGGAAGTCGTTGGCTTCTATCAGCCTCAGACCAAGCCGGCCACGGTCCAACTCAACCAAGAACGCATCGCGTACTGGCTGAAAGCCGGTGCGAAACCCTCTGATACCGTGGCGAGGCTGTTGAAAGCGCAGCCTGCTCCGGCGGCGGAGACTGTCAGCTAACCCCATCTCGTGAACAGCGCAGCCGATCCTGCGGGAGTGGTATCATTTTGGCTGAGTAGGAGGCGCAGGGATGGCGGGGATGAAAGAGTTAGTTGAAGAAATAGCTAAAGCGCTGGTCGACATCCCGGACCAAGTGACCGTGCGCGAAATACAGGGCGAACAGGTTACGGTTCTTGAGCTTAAGGTTGCTCCTAGCGATCTGGGGAAAGTCATTGGAAAGCAGGGGCGAACGGCACGCTCGATCAGAACCATTCTGGGCGCGGCCGGTATGAAGCTAAACCGGCGATTTACGCTCGAGATTTTGGAGTAGTACCTGTTTCCAGACCCTAACTTAAGTTCGGATGACCAGTGGGTGGCGATCGCTGTGATCGTGGGCGCTCGCGGTAACCGCGGAGAAGTGGCTGCGGTCCCATTGAGTAACCGGCCGGAGCGATTCGCCCGCACAAAAAGAGTGTTTCTGTTCGGTGGGGATGGTTCGCCGGCCGGCAGCGGGCCATTCGACGTGGAAGATGTGTGGGAACATCGCGGCCGGGTTATTTTCAAGTTCCGCGGAGTCGACACGATATCGGACGCGGAGCGGTTGCGCGGAGCGGAAGTTCGTATCCCAAGCAGCGAGCGCGACGAGTTGCCGGTTGGTGAGTATTACCAATCCGATCTCATCGGCTGCGAACTGGCCGACAGCGAAAGCGGCCAAGCGCTCGGGCGCGTAGAGGATTGGCAGGATTTTGGCGGCAGTGGGCTGTTGGCGGTTCGGGCGCCGGACGGTGAGGAATTCTTAATCCCGTTTGCGCGCTCCATTTGTGTGGATATCAACGTCGAGGAGAGACGGATCACCGTCAAGCTGCCCGAGGGATTAAAGGATCTTAACCGCAAATGAAGTTTCACGTGCTTACGATCTTCCCCGAGTTTTTCCGGGGTCCATTTGAGCACGGGGTAGTAGCAAGGGCTATTGAGACAGGAATCCTTTCTATCCAGGTTCACAACCTGCGGGATTGGACCTATGACCGCCACAAGACAGTGGATGACCGGCCCTTCGGTGGCGGCGAGGGCATGGTATTGAAACCGGAGCCGGTATTTCTGGCGGTCGAATCGATCTTGCCGGAGCGCTCCGAAGGCCGGAAGGTGGTTCTGCTTTCGGCGCAGGGAAAGTTGTTGGATCAGCCAACGGCGAAGCGGTTGAGTAGCGCGGAAGAGTTGCTCCTGATTTGCGGCCGCTACGAAGGCGTAGATGAGCGAGTCGCGGAGCACTTGGCCGACGAAGAGATTTCGATCGGCGATTACGTGCTGAGCGGCGGCGAGCTTGCGGCTGCGGTAGTTGTCGACACGGTAGCGCGTCTGCTCCCCGGAGTCTTGGGGAATGAGGACTCGGCCGTGCATGAGTCATTTACGGGCGAGAACGGGCAGTTGGGAGTTTTGGATTGCCCTCATTACACAAGGCCGGCGGAATTCCGCGGCTGGAAGCCGCCCGAGGTGCTGTTGAGCGGCAATCATGAAGAGATCCGGCGCTGGCGCAGCAAGGCGGCCCTCGAAAAGACGGCCCGGTTGCGGCCGGATCTGTTAGAGAGAATGAAGGTAGCACAGTCATGAACGACACGCTGTTGAAGAAATTCATAGTCAATAAAAAGAGGACGGACATTCCTGAGTTCCGCCCCGGCGATACGATTCGCGTGCATGTCAAGATCCGGGAGGGCGATAAAGAGCGGATCCAGGCTTTCGAAGGAACCGTGATCGCCCGCAAGAATTCCGGCATGGGTGAGAGCGTCACCGTGCGCAAGGTCAGCTTTGGCCAGGGGGTCGAGAGAATTTTCCCCTTGAACGCGCAAGTGATCGATCACATCGAGATGGTACGGACTGGACGCGTGCGCCGGTCTAAGCTGTACTACCTGCGGGAGTTGAAGGGCAAAGCGGCGAGACTTCGCGAGCGCGAGTAAATTGCGGAAGGGGGCGACAGTCCGCACCCGGTGCGACAGCCGATTCGAGCGCAAGCTGCGAGCGCAGGGCTATACCCTGGTGGCCGGCCTCGATGAGGCGGGACGCGGCTCACTATTCGGTCCAGTGTACGCCGGGGCGGTGATTTTGCCCCCAGAGCATCCGATTCGCGGGCTCAGGGACAGCAAACAACTGAGTCCCGCGCGCCGTGAAAAGCTTGCCGAGGAGATCCGTAAGTTCGCACTCGGGTGGGCAGTGGCCTCCGTCGATGCGGAGGAGATTGACCGCATTAATATCTACCAGGCATCGCGGCTCGCAATGAAACGCGCCATAGAGCGGCTTTCGCAAACTCCCGATTTCCTGCTGGTGGACGCGCTGTCTATTGACCTGCCGATCCCGCAGGAAGGCTTGATCAAGGGGGACTGCCGGTGCCAGTCGATCGCGGCTGCCTCGATTCTGGCCAAGGTCGACCGTGATGCCTGCATGTGCGAATGGGACTCGGTCTATCCTCAATACGGGCTGCGGGCCAGTAAGGGGTATCCGACAGCCGAGCACGTACGCGCGCTTGAGCGGTTCGGCCCGACGCCGTTGCATCGCTTTACGTATGAGCCGGTTCGGCGATTCCGGTTCGGGGAACAACTGAGCCTGCCGTTGCCGCCTAAAGAAAGCGTAGAACGGTGCATTTAGACGATCAGGAGACAGTGGTGGATCGACACCCCGAGCCAGCCCCGGCCACAGTAAAAGCCCGTGCGCAACGCTGGTATCGTATCTTCACCAAGTTGCTGCTGGCTCTGTTCTGTGCCGAAGTCGGCGCCTTTCTGGTGATCCTGCCGTGGCATTATTCCTGGGACCAAAACTTCCTCTCCGGCACCGCAGCGGGTTGGTATTCGGTTTGGATCAATCCGTATTTCCGCGGCGCGGTGAGCGGATTGGGATTTGTTAATCTGTACATTTCGTTTTCCGAATTGATGGAATTGTTCCGTGGGTCCAAGAGTTGAACATTCGCGCGACGGATTTCGTTCCCTGAGTTGACAGGACCGGCTCGTTGGTCCGCGGGTCGAATCTCCGGGTGCCGGCGGTTACGTTCCGGTACAATAGATAGCTGTTAAGGGAAGCCGTGAATCAAGAGAAAACAACCGTGGCGGAAGATACGTCAGCCAAGAGTGGACACGTTAAGGGTGAGCCGCCGCGCGGCACCATCGCCGAGTGGACTGTCACGATCATCCTCCTGCTGTTTTTGACCACGACGCTGGTCCAGGCATTCGTAATCCCAACCGGTTCGATGGAAGACACCTTGTTGATTGGGGATCATCTGCTGGTCGACAAGCTGGCCTACGCGCCCGCCGGGCCAATCAGCAAGCATTTGCTGCCTTACGAAACGGTCAAGCACGGCGACGTCATCGTCTTTCGATATCCGATGGACGTCTCGCAGACGTACGTGAAGCGGGTGGTCGGCGTTCCAGGCGACAGGATCCAGATCCGGAACAAGCAGGTGTACCGAAACGGCGTGAAACTGGAAGAGCCGTACACCTACTTCAAGACGGACTACATCGATTCGTATCGGGACAACGTCCCGAGCGAGCCGAACACGCGAGTCTCCGACGCCGCCCAGGACATGCTGGACAAGCACGTGGTCAACGGCGAGGTCGTGGTGCCGCCCAACCTGTTTTTTGCGATGGGCGACAATCGGGATTCCTCGTTTGACAGCCGTTATTGGGGATTCGTGCCCAGGGAAAATATCATCGGGAAGCCGCTGATCATCTACTGGTCGTACGATGCGCCGACCGAGCAACTGGCCAGTTCCACCATTAGCATCGATCACGCCATCGACCTGCTCCAGAACTTCTTCACGAAGACGCGCTGGCGCAGGACGTTCAAGTTAATTCGCGGTCACTCGTTCGAACGGTAAACGGAGCCGACCGATGCCGAAGACGAACTACTACGGGCTCATCATGGCCGGTGGAAGGGGTACCCGTTTCTGGCCCCGCAGCCGCCGCCGCAGCGCCAAGCAAGTTCTTCGATTCATCAGCTCTCAGTCGCTCATTCAGGAGACAGTCGCACGGCTGAGTCCGCTGATCCCGCCTGAGCGAATCTGGGTACTGACAAACGACTTTCTTCGCGCGGAGATCGTCCGGCAGTTGCCGCAGGTGCCGAAACGCCAGATTATCGCCGAACCCGCACAGCGGAATACGGCGCCTTGCATCGGGCTCGCGGCGCATATCCTGCAGTCCATCGATCCCGATGCCGTCATGGGCGTATTTCCGGCGGATCACGTCATCACCAAGCCGTCTGCCTACCTGCGTCTTCTCTCCCCCGCCTTTCGGGAGGCGGACCGGGGAAGCTTGGTAGTTCTCGGAATGCAGCCCCGCTGGCCGGAAACCGGATACGGCTACATCGAGTTCCCCGAAGGAACGCAGCCCGGTTCACGAGAGCCGCTGGCGGTTCAACGGTTCCGCGAAAAGCCCGATCTTGAGACAGCCAAGGAGTTCGTCGCCTCCGGCCGCTTCTATTGGAATGCCGGGATGTTCTTCTGGCGCGCCGGCGTGTACCTGGAAGCGCTGAGGAGACACCTTCCCCGGACAGCCACCCTGCTCGCGGGATTGCCCGCCTTTTCAAGCCGCAAGTTCAATCGAGTGCTCGCCGAGGCATACCCGTTGTGCGAGAACGTCTCGGTGGATTACGCGGTGATGGAGAAGGCCTCCGGCGTGATGGGAATTGCCGCCGGTGACATCGGCTGGAACGACGTGGGGAGTTGGAACGCTGTCTACGAACTACTGCCGCGCGATGCCGACGGGAACGTGGCCAGCGGAGACGTGCTGTTCCATACCAGTCGCGGCAATTACGTGCAGACGCAAAACCGACTGGTCGCGCTGCTCGGAATCGAGAACCTGGTAGTCGTGGATACCGAGGATGCGTTGCTGGTAGCCGACCGCTCCCGCGCCCAGCAGGTCGGCGAAATCGTTAAGATCCTGGAAAAACGTAAGCGGGAAGATCTTTTGTAGCGGCTAGGCGCCGGCGTTCTCGCTAACCTCCGGCGGCTTGACCCTCTTGAACAGCTTCCCGAGAGTCCGAATGGCGCGGTCCACTTCCGATTCCGTGATGATATACGGCGGCAGGAAGCGTAACACCTTATCGTGCGTGCAGTTGATCAGCATGCCTTCCGCGAGCGCTTCATTCACAAACTGCTTGCCGGGCATATCCAGTTCCATGCCGAGCATCAGACCAAAACCTCTCACCTCTTTGATGAACGAGTAGTGACGAGCCAGTTCGGCCAGTTCCATGCGGAAGTAGCCGCCGACGTGGTGAATGTGCGGCAGCAGGTCTTCAAGCACGTCCAGGAACTCGAGAGCGACGCGGCAACAGAGCGGTCCGCCGCCAAAAGTGGTTCCATGCATGCCCGGACCAATGGCGGACGCTGCCTTCTCGTTCGCCAGGATGGTACTCAAGGGGAGTCCACACGCGAGGGGCTTCGCGGCGACTGCTACATCCGGGAGGACAACCGGATCGGCAAGTTGGTAGGCAAAGTACTTACCCGGCCGCCCGACACCACACTGAATCTCATCGAAAACGATCAGAGCGTTGTACTTGTCGGCCAGTTCTCTGGCGCGCCTGGCGTAATCGGAGGAAACCGGATAGACGCCGCCCTCGCCCTGAATCCACTCCATGATGATTCCGGCGGTGCGATCGTCCACGGCAGCTTCGAGCGCCGCTGTATCACCCGGCGGGATGAACTTCACGCCCGCGAGGAGTGGTTCAAAAGGCTCGCGGTACTTGGTCTGGCCGGTCACCGAGATGGCGCCTAACGTGCGGCCATGGAACGAGTTATCGAGCGAGATAATCTCGTATTTCTCGGGCGCTATCCTGGTCCCGTGGGACCGGATCATCTTCAGCGCACCTTCCATTGCTTCGGTGCCCGAGTTGCCGAAAAACGCCCGCTGCAAGCCGCTGACCTCGCATAGCCTCTTCGCCAAACGGCCCTGATACTCGTGGTAGTAGAGGTTGGAGGAATGAATCATGAGCGGTGCTTGCTCACGGATAACACGCATGATGCGCGGATGGGCGTACCCCAAAGCGTTCACGCCGATCCCTGAAATCAGATCAAGGTAGCGTTTCCCTTCGCAATCATAGACATAGCAGCCTTTTCCACGATGCAAAGCGATGGGGAGGCGTCCATAATTCTGGAGTAAGTACGCCTTCTCCAACTCCATCACCGTTTCTGTGACGGTTTTCTCCGGCTGGGTAGAGGATGGCATGGTCATTTTTTCATCATACTGCACTGATCAGTCATCGCCATCCGTTTACAGTGAAAGGACATTTACATTCCTTTGAGGAATTCGTCGACAGCCTGCGCGGCACGGCGGCCTTCCGAGATCGCCCACACTACCAGCGACTGTCCGCGGCGCGCGTCTCCGGCGGCAAAAACGCCCGGGACCGACGTCATGTAATGCTCATCCGTCTTGATCGTGCCGCGAGGGCTCAGTTCGAGGCCCAGCGCTTCCACAGCTCCGGTTTTCACCGGTCCGAGGAATCCCATTGCGATCAGAACCAGGTCGGCATCGACGCTAAACTCCGAACCCGGAACCGGTTCGAACTTCGGCGGCGGGCCGACACGCACGGCATGCAACTTGTTCACGTTGCCGTTCGCATCCCCCGAGAAACTGCTGGTGGCCACGCTCCACTCGCGTATCCCGCCTTCTTCATGGGCGGTCTCCGTGCGCAACTGGAGCGGCCATAGAGGCCAAGGCGTCTTGGGCGAGCGCTGCTCAGGCGGGCGCGGCATGATTTCGAACTGGTGTACCGAGAGCGCCTTCTGGCGATGGGAAGTTCCCAGGCAGTCCGCGCCGGTGTCGCCGCCACCGATGATCACCACGTGCTTTCCCGCAGCGAGAATCGGCTCGGGGAAGCGGGTCGCATCCACCGCGACATCGCCCTCGCCCGCCACTCGCTTGTTCTGTTGCGGAAGGAAATCCATCGCGAAGTGGATGCCCTTCAGTTCCCTCCCCGGCACCTGAAGGTCGCGAGGCTGCTCGGAGCCGATGGCGAACAGAACTGCGTCGAAATCCTTCTGCAAATCCTCGACCGGCAAGCCGCAACCCACGTGGCAACGGGTTTCGAAACGGATTCCTTCGGCGCGCAACTGTTCCACGCGGCGCTCGACGTAGCGCTTTTCCAGTTTGAAGTCCGGAATGCCGTAGCGGAGCAGTCCGCCTACCCGGTCCGCCTTCTCGAACACGGTCACCCAATGCCCGGCGCGGTTCAGTTGCTGCGCCGCAGCCAGGCCCGAGGGACCGGAACCGACGATGGCAACCCTCTTCCCCGACCTGCTCTCCGGAGGCTCGGGGTGAATCCACCCCTCGCGGAACGCATAGTCGATGATGTTCTTCTCGATGACTTTGATCGTGACCGGAGGTTCGTTGATCCCGAGCACACAGGCCGCTTCACAGGGCGCAGGACAGATGCAGCCGGTAAACTCAGGGAAGTTATTCGTCGCGTGGAGCACACGGACGGCGTCTTTCCAGCGGTCGTGATAGACCAGGTCGTTCCAGTCCGGAATCATGTTGTTCAGCGGGCACCCGCCGTGGCAGAACGGCACCCCACAGTCCATGCACCGCGCGCCTTGCGTCCGGACTTTGTCTTCCGGGAAGTCGGTGTAAACCTCGAACCAGTCGTTTACGCGCTCAGCCGGAGGCCGCTTACCGGGGACCTCCCGCGCATATTCAAGAAAACCGGTGATCTTACCCATGGTGTGTACCTGCCTAGTCGCCGCTCACTGAAATCCGCGCAGTTTCGCCCGCGAGCGGGGGAGGCGGCACCGGAACCTGCTCCTCGCCAGCCTTTCGGGAGATCCCGAGCACTCGCTTGTATTCGCGCGGAAAGACCTTAACAAACTTCGGCAACAGATCCTCCCAGTTGTCCAGCACCCATTTCGCACGCGGGCTGGACGTCGCATGGAGATGGCGCGCGATCAACTGCCGCAACAGGTCAATGTCAGCCGCCTCCCGAAACCGTTCGAGATCCACCGAATCCTTGTTGCACATGGCCGAAGCGAAATCACCCGCTTCGTCGAGCACGAAGGCGAACCCGCCCGTCATGCCGGCCGCGAAATTCTTGCCGGTGCTCCCGAGGACCAACACGAGGCCATTGGTCATGTACTCGCAGCCGTGTTCCCCGACACCCTCGACTACGGCGGTGGCGCCGGAATTGCGAACGCAGAAGCGTTCTCCCGCACGGCCGTTGAAGTAGGCCTCGCCGCTCGTCGCACCATAAAGCGCAACGTTGCCGACCAGAATGTTTTCTTCCGGCCGGTACCCTTCGACCCGAGGCGGATAGACGACCAACTTGCCGCCCGAGAGACCCTTGCCGACGTAGTCGTTGACGTCGCCCTCGAGATCGAGAGTCACACCCTTGGCAAGGAACGCGCCGAAGCTCTGACCAGCGGATCCCGTGAACCGTATGCGAATTGTGTCGTCCGGGAGCCCTTTCGACCCGTGATACCGGGCAATCTCGCCGCTCAACATCGCGCCGACAGTGCGGTGGACGTTGTGTATCGGGAGACTGAACTCCATCGGCTTCCCTGTCTCGATCGCCTCACGAGCCATGTCGATCAGCCTGTAATCGATCGCTCTGCCGAGCCCGTGATCCTGCGGAACGCGTTGGCGGCGTCCCACGCGCTGGGGGATGTCAGGGTTGTGCAGGATCTTCGAAAAGTCGAGTCCGGAGGCCTTCCAGTGCTCGATCGCGTCTCTCATCTTCAGCTTGTCGACACGGCCCACCATTTCGTCGACCGTGCGGAAGCCCAGACGGGCCATCAGTTCGCGCAACTCCTCCGCGACGAAGAAAAAGTAGCGAATTACGTTCTCGGGCGAGCCATTGAACTTCTTCCGCAGCTCCGGATTTTGCGTCGCAATCCCGACGGGGCACGTATTGAGATGGCATTTCCGCATCATGATGCAGCCCATCGAAACCAGCGGCGCGGTGGCGAAACCGAACTCTTCCGCGCCAAGCAGCGCTGCTATCGCAACATCGCGCCCGGTTGAGAGCTTGCCGTCGGTCTGCACGCGGATTCTGCTACGCAGATCGTTCATCACGAGGACCTGCTGCGTCTCAGCCAGTCCGAGTTCCCAAGGGATGCCTGCGTGCTTGATCGAAGTCAGTGGCGAAGCTCCGGTACCGCCGGAATCGCCGCTGATCAGGACGACGTCCGCGTGTGCTTTAGCGACACCCGCCGCCACAACCCCCACGCCGACCTCGGCAACAAGCTTCACTGAGATACGAGCGCGCGGGTTGACGTTCTTCAGGTCGTAGATCAACTGCGCAAGGTCTTCGATCGAATAGATGTCGTGATGCGGAGGCGGCGAAATCAGTTGTACGCCGGGAATCGAGTGGCGCACGCGCGCGATGATCTCGTCCACTTTGTGACCCGGAAGCTGCCCACCCTCACCGGGCTTGGCGCCCTGTGCGACCTTGATCTGGAGTTCGTCCGCGTTTACCAGATAATTGGTCGTCACCCCGAATCGTCCCGAAGCGACCTGCTTGACGGAACTGCGCCGGGAGTCACCATTCGCATCAGGTTCAAAACGTGCCTCGTCTTCCCCGCCCTCGCCCGTGTTCGAGCGGGCGCCGATGCGGTTCATGGCGATGGCAAGCGTCTCGTGCGCTTCCTTACTGATGGAGCCGTACGACATGGCTCCCGTGGCGAAGCGTTTGACGATCTCCGAGGCCGGCTCCACCTCATCGATCGGGATAGGCTCGTCCGCGAATTTGAAATCCATGAGCCCGCGCAACGTGCAAAGCTGGCGGTTCTGGCGATTGATCAGGTCCGAGTACTCCTTGAAGGTCTCGTATGTGCCGGACCGGACAGCGTGTTGCAGCTTGCTGATTGTGGCGGGGTTCAGAAGGTGATATTCGCCGCGCTCGCGGTACTGGAAGTTGCCGCCCGACGCCAATTCGGTATCGAAATCCGTCAGAGGCTGGAACGCATAGCCGTGCTTCATCTTTGCTTCCCGCGCCAGGACGTCGAGCCCGACGCCTTCAATGCGCGACGCCGTACCCGTGAAATACTTGTCAACAAGACTTTGGTTGAGACCGATCGCCTCGAAGACCTGGGCGCCGCGGTAACTTTGCAGCGTGGAAATGCCCATCTTCGAGAAGATCTTCAGCAGTCCTTTGTTCACTGCCTTCTTGTAGTTCTTCAACGCCGTCTCGAACGGGAGGTCACCGAGGATGCCGCGGCGGCACATCTCCTCGAGTGTCTCGATCGCAAGGTACGGATTCACCGCGCTCGCGCCGTAGCCGATTAGCAGCGAGAAATGCATCACCTCTCGCGGCTCGCCGGATTCCACAATGAGAGCGACCTGCGTGCGCGTCCCCTCCCGGATCAGGTGATGATGCACGGCCGAGAGAGCCAGCAGGCTCGGGATGGGGGCGTACTCCTCGTCAAATTCGCGATCCGAGAGGATCAGCAGAGAGTACCCGTTTTTAACTGCGAGCGACGCACGGCGGCAAAGCCCCTCGACAGCGCGCTCCAACTCTTCTTCGCCGCCATCGACGCGGTAGAGCATCGAAAGCGTTGTCGCCAGGAAGTCGCCCCACGACACTCTGCGCAGCTTCTCCAGGTCATAGTTGGTCAGGATGGGATGCGGCAGCTTTAGCGTGTGGCAGTGCTGCGGCGTCTCCTCAAGGATGTTGCGCTCGTTCCCGATGTAACTGGTGAGCGACATCACGACCTGTTCCCGTATGGGGTCGACGGCCGGGTTCGTCACCTGCGCGAAGAGCTGCCGGAAATAGTTGAACAGCGGTTGCGGCTTGTCGGAGAGGCAGGCGAGCGGCGTGTCGGTGCCCATGGAACCCACGGGGTCCTGGCCACTGGCCGCCATCGGTCCCAGCATGAATTTCAGGTCCTCGCTGGTGTACCCGAAAGCCCGCTGGCGGGAGACGATGGTTTCAAGTTCACTCGGATGCCAGCGCGGCGGCGCGGGAAGCTTGTCGAGCGTGACCTGGTTTTCCTTGATCCATTGCGCGTAAGGCTGCCGTGCGGCGAGTTGCTCTTTGATCTCCTCATCGGGGACGATGCGGCCCTGCTCGAGATCAGCGAGCAGCATCTTGCCCGGTTGAAGCCGGCCCTTGTAGCAAATCTCTTCAGGCGGGATGGGGAGCACGCCGGTCTCGGACGCCATGACCAGCAGGCCGTTCTTCGTCACCAGGTATCGTGCCGGACGCAGCCCGTTGCGGTCGAGAGTCGCGCCAATCACGCGCCCGTCAGTGAAAGCGATCGCGGCGGGACCATCCCATGGCTCCATCAACGAGGCGTGATATTCGTAGAAGGCGCGCTGCCCTTCGTTCATCGAGGGATCGTGATCCCACGCTTCGGGGATCAGCATCGCCATCGCGTGCGGAAGGCTCCGGCCCGCCAGATGCAGCAATTCGACCGCGTTGTCGAACATCGCCGAGTCGCTTCCGCCCGGCGTGGTAATCGGGAACAGCTTGGCGAGGTCTTCCCCGAACAACTCGGAGGCGAGCGCCTTCTGCCGGGCGTGCATCCAGTTGACGTTGCCCCGCAGTGTATTGATCTCCCCGTTGTGGCAGATGTAGCGGAAGGGGTGAGCAAGCTGCCAGGTCGGGAAAGTGTTCGTCGAGAAGCGCTGGTGCACCAGGCAAAGCGCACTGACGACATCCGGATCAGATAGCTCGCGGTAAAATTTCGCGATCTGCGTGGCGACCAGCAAGCCCTTGTAGACAATCGTGCGCGAGGACAACGATGGAACGTAGAAGAAGCCCTTTCCCTTGATGTCCGTGTCAGCGATCTCCGCCTCGGCACGTTTGCGAACGACGTACAGCTTCCGTTCCAGGACCGCCTGTGTCATACCAGGAGCCCCGCCGACAAATATCTGCTGGATATAGGGCTGCGAACCCCTCGCGATCCGGCCGATCGCCTGCGGGTTTACCGGCGTGTCACGCCAGCCGAGAACGCGCAATCCCTCTTCGCGGACAATACGCTCCAGAACCCCCTCGCAGTGCAAGCGGTCCTGCCGGTCCACCGGGAGGAAGACCAGCCCGGCGCCGTATTCCCCCGGAGGCGGCAGCGTAAAACCAAGTTTTTCGGACTCACGCGCATAGAACTCGTGTGGAATCTGAATCAGCAGTCCGGCTCCGTCACCGGTGTCGGGATCGCTGCCGCAGGCTCCGCGGTGAGCTAGATTGACCAGGATCTCGATGCCGTTCAGGATGATACCGTGCGATTTCTCGCCCTTGATGTTGGCGACAAAGCCGATTCCGCAAGCGTCGCTTTCGAGGCGAGGATCGTACAAACCCTGAGGTGCAGGTAGACCAGGAATACACTCGTCGTTTTTCATGGATGCCTCTTGGGGGGCTAAAAGTCCACAGTACTGCACATGGAACTATAAGTCAATAAGAACTTGTCTCCTTGCAATATAAGCATTGCTTATCATATAATGCTGTTGTGACACTTGAGAACCTGCAGCTCTTCCGCGACATCGCCCATCAGCGCAGTCTTAGCCGCGGCGCACAGGCGAATAAAATCAGCCAGTCGGCGGCCAGCCAGCACCTACAGGACATCGAGCAACAACTCGGGATCATGCTGCTCGATCGAACCAAACGCCCCGTTGAGATTACCGAAGCAGGCAGGCTGTATCTGGCCTTCTGCAAGGATGTACTACATCTGAAGGAGAAGCTGGACGCGGCGATTGACCGCCTGAAGACACGGGTGGAAGGTGTTGTATCGGTCGCGTCGATCTACTCCGTGGGCATTTCGGAGATGTCACAGTTGGAAGAGGAATTCTCAAAACGTCTTCCGGGCGCAAGGCTCCGGGTTGAGTATTTGCGGCCCGAAAAGGTGTACGACGCGGTACTCTCCGACCAGGTGGATTTGGGAGTCGTGAGCTACCCGTCACCCAGCCGGCAGATTCAGGTTATTCCCTGGCGCAGGGAGCGGATGGTGCTGGCGGTGGCGCCCACTCACCCGCTGGCCAAGCGGGACACAATCCGGTTAATCGATCTCGACGGCCAGGATTACATTGGTTTCGACGATGACCTTCCGATCAGCCGGGAGATTCGCCGTTATCTTGACGAGCACGCGGTCTCTGTGACGAAGATCCTTCATTTCGACAACATACAGTCGATCAAAGAAGCGGTCGCGCTCGGCAGCGGCGTCAGCATACTCCCAGCGCGTGTTCTGAGGCCCGACATCGCGCTCGGACGGCTGGTTCCCGTTCCCCTTGAGTCCCCGGGCCTGGTCCGGCCACTCGGTATCCTTCACAGGCGGCGAAAGAAGTTCAATCCCGCGGCCCAGGCGTTCTTGGATTTGCTGATCGAAACGCTCAACTCAGACCCGGATTCCGGCGTCACTGGCTGACGACGGCTGGCGTCTTGCTCGCGGGAGGCGGATACGGGAGCGTGTCCGGAACCACGCGAACAGCAGTCGTAAACTTGAACGGGATCTTCCCTCCGCTCGGGAACGTCAGCTCGACAAAATAGGCCGTCCATCCTTTCGTGGGCGCCTTCACCGAAGCGATCCACGAACCGCCCTGCCGTTTCAGCTTTGTGGCTTTCCAGGCGCGGCCGATCGTGTCCAGCCGGAAGTCCCGCGCATTTGGATTGGTAGCCTGCCAGAGCTTCACCTCACGAGGTTCATCAGCGGACGTCACGCGGATCGATCCATCCTTCTCAAAGGTCCAGGAGAACTTCGGCCGCGGCTTGCCGTTGACCACCGCCGAGAAGAACGCCAGCAGGCTCTGCGGGACATCGGACCCGCGCAACGAATGATCGGTATTCGGGACGTAGCGGAGGTATTTCTCGCCCGGCAGCGAATCGAAGTAGAACTGCGAAGAATCAAGCACGAAGAACTGATCGCCGGCGGAGTTGACGAGGTACTTCGGCATCGTGTACCGGTCGCGGTATTCGTAAGGATCGACGATCTTCAGGAGAGCCTTGCATTCCGGTTTGCCCATCCAGTCCATGATTCCGATGCCGTCGTAATCCTTCACCGCGGGGGCCATCTTCCCGTAAACGCGCCAGTGGTGGACAAACGATGGCTCGATGTTGAGCAGGTCGATCACCGTCGGCATGATGGCGACAACCCTGGAGTCGACCGCGGCGGCCGTCCAGGTTGTCCATCCACGCTTGGACGCTCCCGTCACGACAAACTTGTCGACCGCGACGCCTCCTCCATCCGGCGACTTGCAAAACGCCGTGACCGCATCCATGGCACGAGTCGCGCTCTTGGTCATCGGCAACTGGAGCGGCCAGCGCTCATCCGCGCCCCTGAGATACTTGTCCCACGTGTAAGCGATGATTTGGTCCTCGCTTCGCCGCGGCAGCTTATCCCCAGCGAAGACAAGCGGCTCATTGGGAACCATTCTCACCTCGGCGGTCACCGCTCCCGTGGCCTCCGCCACCGCCACGAGCATGCGTTGCGCGCTGGTGGGCGCGGGCTTCCCGTTCCAGCCAGCGCCAATGAACAGCAGACCGGTGGAGGTGCGTACGCGTTTCGGCACAACAATCGTGAGCCAATGCTGCCAGTTCACACGATCCACCTCTGACGCACTACGCCAGGACTGCGACGTCATATCGAGGACGTATTGGCTGTGGCCCTGGCTGCGGACCGTACTCAAGAGCTTGTAACCGTAAGCCGGGTCGGGAGTCTCGACGTACCGGTCAAGAGCGGTACGCTCGCCGGCCCATACGAGCCCCGTCAGTGCCAGCAATATCGATGCCGTCCGCCTCAGAAGTAGAATCTTGGTCATAAACTGCAAAGCATATCAGGGGGTGTCCGCGAGTTACAATCGGGTTGACGTGAAGCTAACGGTGTCCAAAGGGGACTACCTCAAGGCGATCGCCGAGGCGGAGGCAGAAGGCGAGACAGTGATCGCAGCCACTCTCGCCCGGTGGCTTGACGTGTCGGCTCCAGCCGTGACGATGGCAGTCAAGCGGCTCAAGCGAGACGCCCTGATCCAGGTGGGTGACGACGGCCACCTGATGCTGACCCCCGAAGGGCGTGCTGTCGCCGATCACATTCTGCTCCGTCACCACCTGGTCGAGCGCATGCTCACGGAAGTGTTCGGGATGCCCTGGTACCGGGTCCACGAAGAAGCGGAGCAGCTCGAACACGTTGTATCGGAGGATTTCGAGCGCGCTCTTATCAAGACATTCGGCAAGGAAGGGGTCTGTCCCCACGGCAACCGGCTGACCGGAGACAGCCATCGCGAACGACGCCAACGCGGCCTCACGCCGCTCGACGAAGTCCCGCCCATGCAACGTGTGGAAGTCGCCAGCATCTTCGAACGCAACCGCCAATTCATGGAGCAACTCGACGGGTTGGGCATCCACCCCGGCGCCCCTATCACGGTGGGCAACCATCGCGATGACGGCACCATGGAGTTGGAAACAGGCATGGGGACCGTCCCGCTGCTTCTCTCTGCCGCGGCCAACGTTTGGGTTCGTCAGTTGTAAGTGGAAATCTCAACGACGGCCGAAGTTCGCTCTTGTTCGATCAGAGTTCGACGTGCCATTTCCAGGAGGCGGCGCGAAGATTGAGACGGGCCGCTTAATCGGCTAGCGGCCTCAAGCGGGCTTAACTCGAGGGCGGAAATACTCGATCGTTTGCCGCAGTCCTTCTTCAAGGGGCACGCGGGGCTCCCAGCCAAGGACTCTTCGTGCTTTTGAAATGTCCGGACGGCGCTTTTTCGGGTCGTCCATGGGGAGCGGCTGAAAGTCGGGCTGGAACGGGACGCCAGTCAGTTTGCAGATATACTCGCCGAACTCCCGTATCGTGATTTCCGCCGGATTGCCCAGATTCACCGGGTAACGCTCCTCGGAAAGCAGCAGGCGGTAGAGCCCCTCAACCATGTCACTCACGTAGCAGAAGCTGCGCGTCTGGGTGCCGTCACCGAAAACCGTGACCGGCTCGCCGCGTAGTGCCTGGTCGAGGAACGCCGGCACGACACGGCCGTCGTCGAGCTTCATCCGCGGCCCATAGGTATTGAAGATCCTGGCTATGCTGGTCCGCACACCGTGCGCACGGTGATAGGCCATCGTCATCGCCTCGGCGAAACGCTTGCTCTCGTCGTAACAGGAGCGCGGTCCCACCGGGTTCACATTGCCCCAGTAGGACTCGGTCTGCGGGTGCTCCAACGGGTCCCCGTAAGTCTCCGACGTCGACGTCAGGAGAAATCGTGCACGGTATCGCCGCGCCACGTCCAGCATGTTCCTGGTTCCAATAGAACCAACCTCCAGCGTTTCCACGGGATGCTCCAGGTAGTCCTTCGGGCTGGCCGGCGAGGCAAGATGCAGTACCGCATCGAACGGGCCTTCGACGGGTATCGGTTGAGTCACGTCGTGTTCCAGAAACTCGAAACACGGATGGCCGTCCAGGTGGGCGATGTTCTCACGCCGACCCGTCAGAAAATTGTCCAGCCCGACAACCGTGTGTCCCTCCGCCAGTAGACGGTCACACAGATGCGAGGGAATGAAGCCGGCCGAACCCGAGAGAAGAAGGCGCAAATGATACCTCCGGAAAGACATTTATTGTATCGGAATTAGTGGGCTTCTGACTGTGGTCGTGTGAAGGGCTTCGATATTGACAGCTCCGTAACAGAATTTCTGTTCGCCTGATTAAGAAACCTCAACATGATCTCCGCTGGCGGGAGATTGACATCGCTTAATATTCGCTAAAGCTTCGATCGTGACGACTGGAGCATAGAGAGGGTGAAGTTGAAGCTCAGTCTCGAGTTTTGCAACGTGCCCAACCACCTTTTCCCGAGCGATCCCGAAACGCGCGTCGGCAGCGGCACGACGGTCCACAACACGCCGTACTATGGCGGCAACTGCGACCGCGAAGTGCAGTACACGGCGCGGTTGCATTTCAAATACGGCAAGGGTCTCAGCAATCAAGCGATGCCGCGGGGAAAACGATCACTCTCCGCGGCATTTTTCATGGTGTTTTGTCCGCGCAGTCGAAGTCCGCGCGCCGGGTGTGGTATAAAGATAGTTTAGCGACCCGCTCCGCCCGGAGCGGCCCTCGTGCGAAACGGGCGCGTAGCTCAATTGGCAGAGCAACTGACTCTTAATCAGTAGGTTGAAGGTTCGATTCCTTCCGCGCTCACCACCTGTTTTCAATCACTTACAGATCAATGAATTGTGGCGGTTTGCCCGACTGTGGGGAGTTTTGTGGGGACCCCGTCCCAGTTCCGCTGAACAGCGGCGAAAAATGTACACATTGCCATCGTCGGCCCGCACTTTGAAAAAAAGACGCCCTGTGGCCCGTACCGTTGGTCAAGAACCTCCTCGACGGAGTAATCCAGGCCGTGCAGCCGGAAACGAATCGGACGCTCGTCCGCTTTGAAAGCGGAGTGGCAGATTACTTCAACCGCCATCTCACCGTTTCGCTCATGCTCAGGCTATCACTTGCCCCGGATGGCGTCTCTGGGGTGGCTGAGCCGTCGCAGGGCAGCGGCCAAACACGCGGGGAACTACTGGGTCACAGACGGGGACTACAGGATGGAGAGCAAGGGGAGACTGCTTGATCAAGAGGGCCGTGACAATTCGCAAGAGGGCGATGGAACGGGGCTTATGCGGCTGGTAGGCAGGGTGGAACAGACGTGTGATGATGATGACGGGCGACGCTTGGGTTACGACGAAGGTCGCTGCAGCATTACTCGCAGATCGCCGCCATCGTGGTGGCTGATGTTACAGCGTCACAGAACGGCGATCAGCATGCGTATCGGAAGGCCGAGCAAGGTGCCGCAACTGACGCCGGCGCCGTTCGCGATTACATCTGAGAATTCCACAGCGCGCCCGACGGAGAAGTACTGACCGCCCTCGATGAGTATCCCGAGTGCGAACATCAAGAGACCGGCAGCGATCCCCCTTCGCCGGTCCGAAAATCCGGCGACGGGTAACACCGAAAGCATGACATAAGCGCAGAAGTGTAACACTTTGTCGCCAATATTCAGGCGACTGAGCACAATGGTCAAGTAAGAGTCCGCAGGCAGGAAAGAATAGACAGCAACGACGCAGATCGAAAGGACCCATAGAGTCAGAATCGGCGTATGCCTGTTTCGCTCGCGAGGCGTGCTTTTGTTCATGGGCGCCAGGACAGGATGGTTAGCGGGCACCTGCAGTAGTTGCCGCGCGCCTTGGTGTTTCGATGACGCGTTTCAGCAGATCGGCGCTTGGGCTGTAGTCGAGCACAATCTCCTTGAGTGCCACGACAAGCCGGCCTGCATCGCGGGCTTCGCAGATGTCGCGCAGGCAGTCGAGCCACCTCAGCATGTCGCCCTCGGGTCTGCTATTGCCAACAAAGATGCGGACCTTTTCATGGGTGGTCGAAACGGTGTCCTCAAGGATCGAATTCAACTCCTCAAAGAGTTTTTCGCCGGGGCGCATACCTGAAAACTGAATCCTGATGTCCTCCTCCGGCCGCAGTCCCGATAACAGGATCAAGTTCCGAGCCAGATCAGCAATCTTTACTGGTTCGCCCATATCGAGAACACAGATCTGACCACCTTCGCCAACGACCGCAGCCTGCAGCACTAGCTGGCATGCTTCCGGTATGGTCATGAAGAAGCGGCGCATGTCAGGATGCGTCACGGTCACCGGTCCACCCGCCGCAATCTGCTTCTTGAAAATGGGGATGACGCTGCCGTTCGAACCCAGTACATTGCCAAAGCGTACGGCCACATACTTGGTTCGCCCGTTCTGCAGCGCCAGCAACAACAACTCGGCCACACGCTTAGTGGCGCCCATGACGTTGGTGGGCCGCACAGCTTTGTCGGAGGAGATCATGACAAAGTCCTCCACTCCGTGTTCGGCTGCCGCGACAGCCACGTTGTAGGTCCCGAAGACGTTGTTCTCTATGGCCTCAAAGACATGCGCCTCCATCATCGGGACATGCTTGTAAGCAGCGGCGTGGTACACAACCGATGGTGAATACTTATGCAGAACCTCGTCCAGGCGAACGAGATTTTGTATGCTGCCGATTTCCGGGTAGAAGGGGGTCTCCGGAAAGGCCTGACGCATTTCGCGGTCGATTTCGAACAACGGAGATTCGGCGATCTCGAATCCGACGATGGCGGCAGGATGAAACCGGGCGATCTGCCGACAGAGTTCGGAGCCAATGGACCCAGCCGCGCCAGTCACGAGGACAACCTTACCATCGAGCGCGCCGCGGATCTGCTGCTCTTCGAGGTGTACGGGGTTACGCCCAAGCAGGTCCTCAACGGCGACGTCGCGGATTTGAGTAGCCAGGCCATTCCCCTCGATGACCTCGGCGATGCTAGGAATGGTCTTATAGGCGACACGGGCATCGTGACAACGGTTGAGTATAGCCGTCATCTGCGAGCCGGTCGCGGAAGGAAGCGCGATCAGGACCGTGTCAATGCTCTGCGAGCTGACAACAGAGAGCAATGCGGCCCCTTTGCCGAAGACCTTCAAGCCATGGATGAGGCGGCCAGCCTTCGCCGGATCGTCGTCGATGAAACCTGCGACATCATAGTACGACAACGACTGATTCTGGCGAATTTCGCGGAGCAAAGTGACGCCGGCATCACCTGCGCCATAGATGAGGGCACGCTTTGTTCTGGGCGCATTCGGCAACTTGGAGAATTCAAACACCAGCCGCACTGCCAAACGGGCACCCGCCGTCATTCCAAAGCAAAGCAGAAAGTCAAGAAAATATAGCGAACGGGGAAACCCCTGCGGAGCAAGCCACAGGAGAGCAAGCCAGCCTGTGACGGATCCGGCCATGTTCGCTACCGCAAGGCGAACGACATCACGAGCGCAGACATATCGCCACCATCCGCGATCCAGACTGAAGAGATGAAAGACGAGGATCTTTGCGGCCACCCACACGCAGAGGCCGACGAACAAATGCCTCCGGAATTGGGGAGGCATGCTGAAGTCAAAACGCAGTTGGAAGGCAAGAAGTCCTGCAGTGACAAATATTGTGAACTGAATCGTGCGCGTCGCCACTCGCGTGTGATTTGCAAGATGGCGGGCTGCACGCCGCATGTTGGATTGAGACATGGCAGCGATTACCTCAAATGTTGGCTAGAGTCTCTTCCTTGAGTTCTGAGGAAGGCTCTTCCACCGGTGCAGGGGCCTCCAGAGGAACACTAGAAAAGTTGATTGAATCGGTGAGCGTCGAAAGAGCCACGATCGATACCGTCGCATGCGAGGCAGCTTAGCCGCGAGAGAGCCTCACTCATCGACTGCTCACAATAGCGGCTACAGTCCTGAGCAGGATGGAAGCATCAAGGAGAAGACAATGAGTCCTGACATACTCTTCAGCTAGTGCCAACTTCATGGGAAGAACCCGTTCCTGATATTCGCGTAGTGGGTCCGAGCTCTGCGCCAGCACCTGCTCTTCATTGCGAAATTCAATCGACGCCAGATCCGTTATGCCCGGCCGAACAGTCAGGATGCTACTGTAACGTTCCCTGAACAGTTCGACGTACAGTGGAACTTCGGGGCGGGGCCCGACGAGGCTCATTTCACCACGAAGCACATTCCAGAACTGAGGCAGCTCATCGAGTTTCGTAATGCGTAGAAATCCGCCAACCCGCGTGACGCGATCGTCGCCGGCCACAGTCACAGAGGGACCGCCGGATCGCACCCGCATTGTACGAAACTTCAGAATCTCAAACGGTTGAAATCTCAGCCCAACTCGGCGTTGACGGAAAAAGACGGGTGCTCCCGACTCCAGCCAGACGGCAAAAGCGATGGCTCCCATTACGGGGCACAGCAGCAGGAGCACCGTCAGGCTTACTGCAACATCTATGCAGCGTTTCATCGGCGAGTCGCTAGCCTTGGATAACTGGTGATCCATTAACAACGACTTGATTCCGGCACTGCCGGCGGAGTATTCGCCGGACCGTTCGGATCACGCGATCCTGATCGGCATCGGTCATTCGCGTATAGAGCGGAAGACTAACGACGTGTTCATAGGCGCGTGTGGCAACCGGAAAATCAGTGGGTCTGAGCTTATATCTGTCACGCCAATACGGATGCAGATGCAGCGGTATAAAATGTACGCTCGTGCCGATACCGGCTTTCGACATCTCATTGATGAAGTCGTCGCGCGAAATGGGAGCGTCGTCCTCAAGACGGACCACATACAAATGCCAGGCATGTGCTTCACCGTCTGGAGCATGTGCAGGAAGCCGCAGGCAGAGGTCGCGGAGGCCCTCATCGTATCGGCTCACCAGTTCTTTACGTCGCTGAAGGAAGTGATCCAGTTTTCGCAGTTGGTGGATGCCGATTGCGGCAGCGACATCGGTCATGTTGTATTTGAAGCCGGGCGCAACAACACGGTAGACCCAAGCTGGAGTCTTTGACGTGTATCGATCAAAAGCGTCGCGGTCAATTCCATGAAGGCGCATCATCCGGGATCTCGCCGCCAACTCACACTTCCGTGTGACAATCATGCCGCCCTCACCGGTCGCCATTGTCTTCGTCGCATAAAAGCTGAAGACCGTTGCGTCGGAATGGAGAGTGCCGATCAATTGACCGCCCGAGGTTGCAGGAAGAGCATGAGCCGCGTCCTCGATAACT
>JBDKSR010000003.1:0-8437 GCA_039680545.1 Bryobacteraceae bacterium
GGGCCGTAGTCGAAATCGATCAGGTCGAGGGCATTCACGCCGATCTCGTTGAATGGAGAGTGGTCGTCGTCGATGTATCCGGGTTCATTCAGAAAATAGCGCCCGTAGCCAATATCTTCGGCCACCCGCCAGACGTATCCGCGCAGTCGGGCAGAGGAGTTGCGATCCGCTTCCACTCCCAGGTTGCGGTCCCCGATCATGTCCACGTTGATCAGCGCCTTCAGCCGCCGTGCGGTGCCATCCGAGGCCCACTTCCGTGCCAAATGGCGGCTACCATACAAGCTGTCGTCGGGGGACCAGTCCCCGAAGGCTTCTTCGCCGTCGAACCACACGAGATAAACGTCATCCCGTCTGAGTTGGTCACTTAAAACCCGAGCCATTTCCAGCAGAAAGCCCGTGGAGGATCCACCATCGTTCGCCCCGGCGAATCGGATCCCCGGCATGTGCTTGGTGTCGTAATGGCCTGTTACCGCGACGGCGCGCCCGGAGGCGCCCCGGAACCGGGCGATGAGGTTCTTCATCCCGACCGGACCAAGCGGCGTCCGCGCGGTAAACGAGTCCACGCTCACCTCGCAGCGCCGTAACTTGAGTTCCGAGAGAATGTAGTCTTCCAGCCGCTGATGCGCCTCGGAACCGGGCGCGCGCGGGCCGAATGCCACGGTTCGCGCGGTGTACTGGAGCGCCGATTCGCCGCTGAATCCCGAGCTCCCGGCTAGTGTGTTGAGCAGGACTGCTAGCGCTTCACGGCGGTACATAGATATCCCAGGGTAAAATTGCGCTCCCGATCGAGAAAATCGAGGACCGGCAGCACGAGAGCAGGCGGGACGAGAAACAGGGCGGCCACGGGGACAAGGAACGGGGGGAAAAACAAGATCCCGCTCAATAGGCGCCTCGCGAGGAGGCGGAAATAACCTCCCGCAGGCTCGATTTTGATCTCAGTAAATCCTGCTTTTTCTAATAGATACTCGATTCCGTGCCGTGTGAACCGATAAAAGTCGTACGGCGACTGGTGAACCTCCCACTCGTGCGGAATTGCCAGTAACAGCCGTCCGCCCGGCCTGAGGGCACGCCCCATCTCCCGGAGTGCCGCCGTGGGCTCGCTCACATGTTCGAGTGTGACGATGTTCAAGCACGCATCAAAGCAGCCGCTTCGAAACGGCATGTTCGCGATGTCGGCGACCGCGTTAAGCCTGCCGTAATCCCAAGTGCGGTCGCCTACACACAGGTCTACACCGCAGTAGCGTTGCCGGTTGAAGAAACGGGCATAGCGGCCCTCTCCCGCACCCGCGTCGAGCACGCGTGCGCCCGGAGCGAGAGACGCCGCAAACGTTGAGACACTGTTCTCGATTTTCCCCTCGAAGTGCAGGATATAGTGCCACAGAGGTCCCGGCAGCCGGCGCAGAAACTCAGTGGGGGTCATGCTTTCTTGCGTGCCTCAACCATGACTGTGGAGCCCGCCCGGCAGGCGGCCTCGATCAATGTGAACGGCAGACAACACAAGACCAGCCCAAAGTACGCCAGGTCCTTAAATAGCTTAATGTTAGGGGTCTCCTGGACACGGCGTATCCTGCGGATCATCGGATCGAGTTCCGGTGCGAGGCTGGTCGCCATGCCGGCCGGATTGTCCCTCAAGGAGAAGTACTTGTAACGGACGATCTCGAAGCCGCAGTGGTCGAGCAGAATCTCCAGATCAGAGGTTCGAAAGTCGAACAGGTGGCGCGGTACGTCGATCCCGTTCCAGTTTTGGCCAAGGAACAAAAACTGCCAGCAGCCGGCGTTCGGGATCTGGATTACCAGCCGGCCGTCCGGTTTCAGGATTCGGTGCGCGGCTTCCAGATAGGAAGCCGGGTCGTACAGGTGCTCGAGCACATGGAACATCGTGACGGCAGCGCAACTCTCCGGCGGAAAGGGCGCATTCGAGAGTTGAGCGCAGACTGTCGGAACTCCGTTTGTTTTCCACGCCACCGCGGCGGCATCGAGCGAAAAATCCAAGCCCACAACCGGGAAGCCGGACTCGGCCATGAGCCGCAGGAACAGGCCGCAACCACAGCCGACATCGAGCACCGGTCCCTCTTCACTCGAATGTTCGATCGCTTTACGAACGAATCGCAGGTGGTCTCTCAGCACAAAACGCCGGTATATCTCTTCAAGGCGATCGGCGGTCCATTCTTCAGGAGCGAACCAATACGTATCGGGGTAGAAGGTGGCGAGTTCAGCGGGTGGCGGGGGAGACTGAAGGCGTATCAAGCGGCACGAATTGCATTCAACGATGTTGAACTCTTTATCGGTCGTTCGATACTGGCGGTCCGTCGCCCTGTATAGGCGGACCGACTCCGTGCTCCCGCAGGCGGGGCACTCATCGACAGGCGGTTCCGGCGGCGGCATCTTCAGACCGATCCCTCGCTCAGCGTCCGCAGCGAGACTCGGTTCCGGAGGATCAGACAGCGCACCTGGCCTGGAGAAAGCCTCCGGAACTTGTTGATTTCCCTTCGCTTCCGAAGAATCCGCGGCAGCATTCGAAGCGCCTGCAGGTCCCCCCGCAGAACTGCCATTGCCGCGCGGCACTTCTCCCGGATTCCCTGAAACCTTCCGATTTCGCCTTTTCCCCGAACGGCGGCTACCATTCCGGCCACGACCCTCGCCGTGTAATATGGCCCGTTCAGACATAGCAGGCTCCACGGAAACAGTTTCGCCGCCAAAAGGATGCGGTTGCGTTCGATAAGTTCCAACCTGCGACTGGATTGAACCCCAAGCGTCGCGCCCCGGTGATGACGCACCACGGCGTCCGGTGCGTATAGACAACGCCACCCGGCAATTCTGGCGCGCAGGCCCAATTCCGCGTCGTCGGCGTAAGCAAAAAAGTCCTCATCAAAACCACCGATTTCGTTCAACATCTTCCGGCGGTACATGGCTGCGCAACCGTCCGGCCAAAGAGTCTCTTCCGTCTGGTCATACTGCCCGGCGTCCAGCTCTCCGCTTCCCCTGCCGCGGTTCTGTCCGTCGGGGTAAATCAAATGTCCCGCCTTGTCGATGCGCGCCGGATCCTCATAGACGAGGATCTTAGAGGCGGCCATACCGATGTCCGGCTCCTGATCAAAGCAACGCCGCAAAGCTGCCAGCCAGCCCGGCTCAGCCACGGCGTCATTGTTGAGCAACGCGACAAGCCGTGAGTTTGAGGCTTGGATCCCCTGATTATTCGCCTCGCAAAACCCACGGTTCTGCTCGTTTTCGATCAAAGTCAGGCGGAAACGGCGGCCCGTGCCAAACTCCCGTTTCACCATCTCCTGCGAACCGTCGGCAGAACCGTTGTCTACAATGACAATCTCGAAGTCTACACCTTCCTGGCGATCGAGGGACTCCAGGCATTCGCGGAGCAGGGCACAGCGATTCCAATTTACGACAACTATTGCGACTTCCGAGCCGGGGTTATGATCCGCTGATCCGAGCATGATGGCCCGTCAGGCGTCCGGCCTTGCCTCACGCGTGGCGGCGGACGTACGCGCCGCGGCAAGCGCTGCCGCTCTGGCCTTTCTTCTCCGGTCGCGCCGGTTGCGCCGGTCAAACTGCAAAAGCTCACCGCGTCCGCGCAGCTTGGTCTGGTCGTCCACCTTGCGCCAGAACTTGCGGAAGTACTGCACCGCGGAAGCCAGTGTGAAGAACAGGACGCCCCAGAGCCACACCGTCGCGAGCGGTGCGAGCGCGCGCCAGCGTACGCTCAGGACGACCAGACAGATGGCGACGACCTGGGACACCATCTTGGTCTTTCCCAAGTCGCTGGCCTTGATCGTGTAACCTTCGGCAGCGGCGATGCTGCGAAGCCCTGAGATTGCGAATTCCCGGCCCACGATGAGGATGACCATCCACGCCGGAATTTGCCGCACTTGTACGAGGGCTATCATCGCCGCCGAGATCAGAAGCTTGTCGGCGATGGGGTCGAGAAGGGTCCCTACCGTTGTGACCTGGCTCCACTTTCGGGCGAGGTAGCCATCCAAAAGATCGGTTGCGGCCGCCGCGAGAAAAATGGCAAGAGCCAGAGCATCGCTTGGTAGGTGCAGTCCGACGATATCGACGCTCAGTTTCTCCTGCACCAGGACGGCCACCAGGAACGGTACGAAGAAGATGCGTAGTATTGTCAGAAGGTTGGGAAAGTTCATCCGTCCTCACCAACTATAAAACGGCTCGCCGGTTTCGGCCAACCTGTGGAAAAACAGACAAACGTTCCCGGGTGTGCTACCGGGCCACTCGGACGCGGTAGCTACTGATAATCCAGCACTTGCGGCTGCACAACTCGTAAAGCCCAAAATACAGCCTGGAGTTTCCCGAAGAACTTCCACAGGTTTTTCCACAAACTGGCTCAGTCTCCCACAACGTATTTCGCCAAGCGCGACTTCACCGACGCAGGTGCGTCGGCCTCGATCTCGCAATACTCGCCAGTGTACTTCTTAGTACGCACTTGACTGAACTCGTGCAGAATGTGCAAAGCGCCTCCCTCCGCGGCCGGAATGCGAAAATGCAGCCGCTCAACGGGATCGAGGGGAAGCAATTCATCGATTTCCGCAAGCAGCCGGTCCAATCCCTCACCGGTAAGCGCGGATGTACTGACAGCTCGAGTCTGCACGATGGCCCCGAGGTCATCGGCCATCCGCTGATGGACGGTTTCGGCAGGAACGCTGTCTCCCGGCACGCGATCGGCTTTGTTCAATACGAGAACCTGCGGTGTGTTTTCGATCCCGATCTCGGTCAGCACCTTGCGCACGTGCGCCGTCTGCGCGGCAGCGTGGGGCGAGGAGGAATCCACGACGTGAATGAGCAGTGACGCCTCCGTTACCTCTTCGAGCGTGGCCCGGAACGCATCGATCAGGGTTGTCGGCAGGCTGCGTATGAAGCCCACGGTATCGCTCAACAGAATCCGCCGGCGCGAGGGGAGTGTCACCACCCGGATGGTCGGATCGAGCGTGGCGAACAGCCGGTTGTCCGCAAGGACGCCAGCGCCCGTCAGGCGGTTGAAGAGGGAGGACTTGCCGGCGTTCGTGTAGCCGACCAGCGCGGCGGTCGCCAGCGGGATGGCCTGCCGCTGTTTCCTCTGTACGGAGCGGTGGCCCCGGACTCCTTCGAGTTCTTCCCGGATCTTCCGCAAGCGGCGCGCGATCCGCCGCCGGTCAGTCTCAAGCTGTGTTTCACCAGGCCCGCGGGTACCGATGCCGCCGCCGAGGCGTGACATCTCGATGCCATGGCCCGTGAGGCGTGGGAGCAGGTAGTTCAACTGGGCAAGCTCGACCTGAAGTTGGCCCTCCCGTGTCCGGGCGCGCCGGGCGAAGATGTCCAGAATCAATTGGGTGCGGTCGACGACCTTCGTCGAGAGCGCTCGCTCCAGATTCCGCTGTTGGGTAGGGCTCAGTTCCTGATCGAAAATGACCGCGTCGGCATCGGAGGCGCCGGCCAATTGGGCCAGTTCCTGGACCTTTCCCCGTCCAATCAGAGTCGCGGCATCCGGCGCCGGACGCGACTGTATCATCCGGTCTTCGACTGTTGCCCCGGCGCTACCGGCGAGGGCGCCAAGCTCGGCCAGAGACTCCTCAGCCGTATACTCGGGACTCTCCTCGGAGCGCGCCATAGTCGAACCAGTTCGGCCGCGCACTTCCAGCCCGACCAGAATAACGTGCTCGCCGGACTCTTTTACCCTATGGGGAATTTACTCCTCCACGAAATCGCCGGTTGGCACCCCAGGAGCAGGATGGGATGGACCACTCTGAGCACCCGGTTGGGCTTGCGAGGTCGCCGAGAAGGCGTGGGAAGGCTTGGAAACGACGACGGTCGAGATGGCGTGTTTGAAGATCAGCTGTTCCTGGTTGTTCGTTTCGAGAACGACGGAGTACTTGTCGAAACTCTTGATGCGGCCGGAAAGCTTTACCCCGCTCATCAGGTAGATCGTGAGAAAAGTCTTCTCTTTGCGCGCGTTATTTAGAAACGATTCTTGGATGTTTTGCGCTAACTTGTCCATCAAAAGGCACCCCCAAAATAGAGTTCCCGGGTGTTTCCAGATTGTAACATCAAAATCATTCAGCTCGTAACAGCGCCCGCGCCGGCTGCTAGAATTCGCACTATGCGACCTGCTCGGCACGTCCTGTGGAGTACTATACTGCTCCTCGCCAGCTATGGAAATGCCATATCAGGGCCGGACGTAGCCCTGACCGCTGTGCGGGTGAACTTTAAGCCGGACTCGACCTATAGCCCGTCCAAAAGGCCGTTCCAGGGCATTCCAGGAATCGAACGGGCCGCGAATGGCAGGCTCTGGGCCACCTGGTACGCCGGAGGAAAGGACGAGGGCCCCGAGAACTATGTTCTGCTTGTCACCAGCAATGATGACGGAAAGACCTGGTCGGCCCCTGTCTTAGTGATCGACCCGCCGGGAGTAGTCCGCGCGTTTGATCCTTGCCTGTGGATTGATCCTTCCGGCGCGATGTGGCTGGCATGGGCACAGGGCGCGGTTCAGTTCGACGGCCGAAGCGGGGTGTGGGCGATTCGAACCACGAATCCTGGGGCGGCGAATCCGAAGTGGTCCAAGCCGCGGCGCATCGGAGACGGAGTGATGATGAACAAGCCGACTGTCCTGCGCTCCGGCGAATGGCTGTTTCCTGCCGCCATGTGGTGGAGCGTCAGAGCGAACGTGGCGAAGGTAGGAGAAAAGTTCGGGCTCGGTCTCACCCCCGCCCAGGTTCAGGAACTGAGCCATGACCTGGGCGATCGGAATGGGGCGCATCTGCTTTCAACCTCGAACAAAGGAAAAACATTCCGCCTGATCCGCGGCCCCAAGGTGCCAAACGCCGCGTTCGATGAACACATGATGATCGAGGAGAACAACGGCGATTGGGCGGTATACGTGAGAACCCGTTACGGGATTGGCGTCAGCCGCTCGGGGGATCGCGGTAAAACCTGGACTGAAGGCGCGGATACCGGAATTCACCACGCCAACGCTCGCTTCTTCATACGGCGGCTGCGAAGCGGAAACCTTCTCTTGGTCAGGCACGACGCTCCGAACGGGCTTGTCAGGTCCCACTTGACGGCACAGATCTCCAGCGACGACGGAGCGACATGGAAGGGGAAGCTGCTTCTCGATGAGCGTGTCAATGTGTCGTATCCGGATGGCGTGGAGGCGCCGAATGGCGACATCTACGTCATCTACGATCGGGAACGCTATCGTGACCGGGACATCCTAATGGCAACATTCTGTGAGGAGGATGTTCTCGCGGGACGCTGTTCGTCGCCCAAGTGCCGACTACACGGGCTCGTGAACTCAGCGGGAGGGACTTCGCAGGATAGCGCCGGCAAATGACGGCATGCGGAACCCAACGGCAGATTGATATATTGCCTGCATGGCCACAGCCCAGAAGATCGGCCAACGAGTGGCGATCGCCAGTATCGCCGTCAGCGGCTTGCTCGCAGCGAGCAAGATTATTGTGGGCTGGCTGGTCAACTCGACCTCCGTGTTTGCGGATGGACTGGAGTCGGCGGGCGATATGGCCACCTCGTCGATCGTTCTGTTCGGGCTCCTGGTCGCTGCAAGACCGCCTGACGAGAACCACCCATATGGCCACGGCCGTTTTGAAACCCTCGTGGGGTTGATCGTGGGCTTGGTGCTTGTCGCGAGCGGCAGCGGAATCGCGATCCACTCCCTGGAACGGATTGGTGAAGTGCACACCCCTCCGGCAACATACGCCATATGGCCGCTCATCGCCTCCATTGGGGCCAAGTCCGTGATGTCGAGCCTGAAGCTTCACTTTGGGCGGAAGATTAACAGCGCGTCGCTTGCAGCCGACGGCTGGAACGACTTCGTGGATATTCTGTCCGGCTCGACCGCCCTGGGGGCCGTCGCCCTCACGCTGTACGATCCCTCGCGCTTCCTTGCGGCGGATCACATCGGCGGCTTCGCTGTCGGTCTCATCGTCATCTTCACTGGATTGAGCGTTTCCCGCTCCACGACGTTGCAGTTGATGGACACGATGCCGAGTCCGGATCACATGAAACAGATTCGGAGCGTGGCTCTTTCTGTTCCGGGAGTGCTCGGCGTCGAGAAGTGTTTCGCGCGGCAGACCGGGTTTCAGCACCACGTCGATCTGCACCTTGAGGTTGACCCCGAACTGACTGTACGTGAGTCGCACGACATAGCCACCCATGTACGGGACCGGATCACGAGGGAGCTCTCGTGGGTGGCGAATGTGCTGGTTCACGTGGAGCCGCATCTGAACCCGGTGACCACGCCGGGCGGGACAGCGGGCGGCGAGACGCCGGTATCCGAGTAACCGCCCGGACGCGCTACAATTCCACCGGGGGGCACCTATCGTATGGAAAACAAGGAGATTGCGCGTCTTCTTGCGGAGACGGCCGATCTCATGGAGATCGCCGCGGAGGACTCGTTCCGCATCCGCAGCTACCGCAA
>JBDKSR010000004.1:0-3288 GCA_039680545.1 Bryobacteraceae bacterium
TAACGTGTGTCTGTGGGCGTTTCCGCCGCGCACCACTGCCGCCGAACCCTCCCCGCTGGCTGGTCTTCCCGACCCGGATGGCGTGGCCGAGGCCCTGAAGGGTACGTCCTACGCTGCCGAGGTGGTCAATCTTGCCGAGTCGCTCCTCGCGCACCGCTTCCCAGTGTTCGGTGATACCGGCGAAACCGGCCAGACGATCGAGTGGCGGCGCGACTATCTCCACGCCGTGCAGAGGGGTGCCCGCGACTTCCGCTTCGTCCCCTCTCTCAACTTTCAGGCGGTGGGTGACCACAAAGCCGTTTGGGAACTGAACCGCCATCAGCACCTGGTTGTGCTCGCGCAGGCTTGGCTGCTCACCAGACGCCGCGAATTCCTGCGGGAGCTTTGCCTCCAGGTGGATAGCTGGCTCGACCAGAACCCTTACATGCGCGGGATGAACTGGGCCAGCGCGCTGGAGGTAGCTTTCCGGGCGCTTTCCTGGCTCTGGGTCTTCCACTTGGCAGGTTCCGAGTTCGAAGCCGGTTTCCGTTCGCGCTTCCTGACTGCGCTCTACCGGCACGGCTGCTATCTCGAAACGAATCTTTCGACCTTCTTTTCGCCGAACACGCACCTGTTGGGGGAAGCGGTCGCCCTGCACGCGCTGGGTGTTCTGTTTCCGTCGTTCCCGCGCGCGGGACGCTGGGCAACGGAGGGAGCGCGGATCGTCTCCGGCCAGATGGCCTCGCAGGTGCGCGAAGACGGAAGCCACTTCGAAAACTCGACTTACTACCACTTGTATGCGCTGGATATGTTTCTGTTCCAACACATCCTGCGCGAGTCACCGGATAGCGAGGCCGAAAAGCTTCAACGGATGGTGGAGTATCTCGCGGCGCTGCTCGGGCCTTCAGGCACGCTACCGGTCTTGGGCGATGACGACGGCGGCCGGTTCTTTCATCCTTACGGCGACCGCAGGCGCTTCGGGCTGGCGACCCTTGCAACCTGTGGCGCACTCTTCGACCGGCCTGAGTGGATTGCGGACCGGGCCAATCTCTTCCAGCAGGCGGCTTGGTGGTTGGGGCCCGACTGTCTTGATGCGGCGCCACCGGCGACGAAAGCCGCGCGCGAAAGTTGTCTGTTCTCCGGCGCGGGGGTTGCGGTCATTGAGGAAGGAAACCTTCAGATCGTTGCCGACGCGGGTCCGTTCGGCCACGGCAGCGGCGGGCACACTCACGCCGACACGCTGAGCCTCGTCGCACGGCTTGGTGAAGAAGAGATTCTGATCGATCCGGGGACATACACGTACGTCTCGGATCCCGTATTAAGAAACCGGTTTCGAAGCACAGCCGCTCACAACACGGTCCGTATAGATGGGCTGGAACAAGCAACCCCCGGCGGTCCGTTCTCCTGGACCAGCCGGCCAGAGGCAACGGTTCTTGGCTGGCGTCCGGACGGCCAGGGAGCCTGGCTCGACGCGGAATGCCGGTATGCAGGTGTGCGCCACCGGAGGCGGCTTCTGCTCGTCGATGGGCAGGTTTTGTTCGTGGCGGACGAGGTCGAAGGCCCACCCGGCCGTCACGTGATCGAGCAGCTCTGGCATTTTGGCGAGACCACGCGTCCCGTGGCCCCCGGCTGTCTTCGCATCGGCGCGCGAAGCATGATGACACTGCAGCGCGGCGCGCGGATGGAACTGTCAGCGGGATCGGAGTATGGCTGGCGGGCGCCTGTGCTCGGCACGATGTTTCCCTCGCCGGTCCTCAGCGTTCAGTTTGAGCGCGATTTGCCTGCGCTCGTTTGGACCGTACTCGACTTTTCGGGCCCCGCGGAGACATCGCTTACTGTGGAGTCGCCCGGCAAGTGCGTCTATCGCGCGAACGGCCGCGAAATCACGGTTGATTACGCCAAAGACGGCCCGCCCGTCTGCCGCGAAGCCGTCCGCTGACTAATTCGCCTCGATCCCTTCATTGCCCGCCAGGTGAATGAGCGGCAGCCCGCTCTTACGGATCATGCCCGCGTAAGACAGTTGGGGTTTCTGCGTCAGCACGAGGCAATCGGCCCAGCCGAGTGTGTCTTCGAGACTCGAATCCAGCAGGCGCGCGATATGTGGGATCGCGCTAAGAATGAACCGCTGGTTGCTTCCGTAAATCCGGTCGAGCTCAATGTGCGGATCGAAGACGCGTACGTCGCGGCCCTTGCCGATCATCTGTTCGAGAAGCGCCACCACCGGGCTTTCGCGCAGATCGTCGGTGTTTTCCTTGAAAGAGAGCCCAAAGAACCCGATTCGCTTGTGCGTGAGATCGAGCACCGACTGAATGGCCCGATCGAGATGCCGCATGTTGCTCGGAAGAATCGATTGGAGCAGCGGGAGATCGAGGTCGAGCCGTCCTGCCCTGTACGTGAGCGCGCGAAGATCCTTGGGCAGGCAGGAGCCGCCGAAGGCGAAACCCGGTTTGAGATAGGCGCGTGAGATGTTGAGCGCCGCGTCCCGGCATAGGGTATCCATGACTTCGTCGCCCGAGACGCCGATCTGGGAACTCAGAGTACCGATCTCGTTTGCGAAGCTGATTTTCAGGGCGTGGAACGCATTGCAGGCGTACTTGATCATCTCGGCCGTGCGCAGACTGACAAGGCATGGATCGACCTTCAGCACCGCGTAAAGCCGTGCAACCCGCTCCATCGCGGCTTGGTCCGAACCGCCGATGACGAGCAGCGAAGGCGCCATGAAGTCGCGAACCGCGGAGCCCTCGCGCAAAAACTCCGGATGCGAGAGGACGGTCACGCCGGGGTATTCCGCGAAGTGAGGCATCACGAGTTCCTCACAGGTGCCGGGGAAAACGGTGCTGCGGATGGCGACGATCAGCGCGTGATTGCGGCCGGGCAGGCACGCGGCAATCTCGGCGGCGACGCGTTCCAACTGTTCCGTGCCGAGGTTCCCATTCCGCTCCGACGGGGTTCCGACGCACACCAGAGCGATATCGGCGAAGGCAAGAGCTTCGGCGGCGGTCGTGGTTGCGGTCAGGTGCTCGGTCGCGGTGCCTTCGCGGACCAGTTCTTCGAGCCCCGGCTCGTGGAAGGGCGCGCGCCCTTCACGTACACTGCGCACCTTGAACTCGTCGCGGTCCACTCCAATCACGAAATGCCCCAGGCGGGCAAGGCACGCCGCAGACACGCATCCCACGTATCCAAGACCAAACACCGCTACACGGCTCGTCTGACTCACTGACCCAGTATGCCACGCAGGCGCGTGATTTCAGATGCTGGGCCTGCCTGATAGGGGAAACGCCGGAGGACGCCGATCGTCAGTTCGCCTTA
>JBDKSR010000005.1:0-2037 GCA_039680545.1 Bryobacteraceae bacterium
TGTGGCAACAGGAGCGTCCTCTCGCCTGTCCCGATTAGCAACCTGCGTTGTCAACAGACTTCCCGATCGTCTCACCCGTTATCATGGGCTAATAGTCACTCATGGAATCAAGCAAACCCCAACTTTCGACCGCTTGTCTGCTCCGCATGTCCGAGCAGATCAGCGTGCCGCTGAACAAGATTGTCCCAACCATCGAGCTGTTCGACGAAGGAGCCACCGTGCCCTTCATCGCGCGCTACCGCAAGGAGGTTACCGGGAATCTGGACGAGGTCCAGATCCGCTCGATCGAAGAAAAGCTCACCTATTTCCGCGAGCTTGAAGATCGCCGCGCGACGGTGCTCCAGTCGATCGGCGAGCAGGGGAAGTTGACGCCCGAGTTGCGCGCGCGCATCGAAGCGGTGCTTGAGAAAAACGAACTGGAAGACTTGTACCTGCCGTACAAGCCGAAGCGCCGCACCAAGGCTTCCATCGCGCGTGAAAAGGGTCTCGAACCGCTGGCGGATTATCTCTGGAACCAGACACCCGGCGAGTTGCCCCTGATGGATCTTGCCGCAACGTTCATCAGCGACGAGAAAGGCGTTGCCACAGCGGCGGAGGCGCTCGAAGGCGCGCGTCATATCCTGGCCGAACGCATCAACGAGGACGCCGAAATCCGCAAGCACATTCGCCAAATGATGATGGACAACGGCCGCGTCGTGAGTCGCGCTATCCCCGGCACGGAGGATCCCGAAGGCAAGTACAAGATTTACGCCGAATACAGCGAGCCGGTCGCGGAGATTCCCTCGCATCGCATGCTGGCCATTCGCCGCGGCTCCAAAGAAGGTTTCCTGGGATTTGAGATCGAACTCGCTCGTGAGGCGCCGGTCACTTATCTGCGCAGCCATGTAGTGCGCGAACCCGGCGATTGGGTCGAACATTTGGTAGCCGCATCCGAGGATGCCTATGACCGTCTATTGAATCCTTCCATCCAGACTGAGGTTCGTCTGTCCCTGAAGGAGCGTGCGGACGCAGAAGCCATTCGCGTCTTCCGCGAGAACTTGGAGAATCTGTTGCTGGCGCCGCCTGCCGGCATGCTCAGCGTGCTGGCGATCGATCCCGGCATCCGCACCGGCTGCAAGGTCGCCGTCGTGGATGATACCGGCAAGTTCCTGGACCACGCCGTCATCTACCCTCTTGAGCCGCGCAACGATCTCGCCGGCGCCGTCCGGACGCTCTCCACTTTGATCGCGAAGTACAACGTACGCGCCATCGCCATTGGTAACGGAACCGGGTCCCGTGAGTCAGCAGCTTTTGTGCAGGATTTCCTGCAGCAGGCTAAGCTGGATACGGTTTTCAGTGTGGTGGTGAGCGAATCGGGGGCCTCGGTTTATTCAGCCTCCGACATCGCACGGCAGGAATTCCCCGATCTCGATCTGACCGTGCGTGGCGCCATCTCCATCGCGCGCCGCTTGCAGGACCCGCTGGCCGAACTGGTGAAGATCGATCCCAAATCGATCGGCGTTGGCCAGTACCAGCACGACGTCGATCAGCGCCTCTTGAAGGAAGGGCTGGAAGGCACGGTCGAATCCTGCGTGAATCGCGTGGGTGTGGACCTCAACACCGCGTCTTGGGCGCTATTGCGTTACGTCGCGGGCATCAACGAACGCACTGCCTTGAAGATCGTCGAGTACCGCAACGAAAACGGCAAGTTCCGTTCCCGCTTTGAACTGCAGGCTGTCCCGGGTTTCGGCCCCAAGACGTTCCAGCAGGCAGCAGGATTCCTTCGAATTCGCGGGGGCGACAATCCTTTAGACATCACGGCCGTACATCCCGAATCCTACGCCGTCGTCGAGCAGATCGCCGTTTCGCTGGGCGTGAGCGTGCCGGAGTTGATCGAGAAGCCCGAACTCGTCGAGAAGGTCCACATGGAGCAGTTCCAGACGGAAACGGTGGGTATCTACACGCTCTCCGATATTCGCGATGAATTGCGCAAACCGGGCCGCGATCCGCGCCAACAATTCGTAGCCCCAAAGTTCCGCGACGACGTGAAGGAGATCG
>JBDKSR010000006.1:0-12896 GCA_039680545.1 Bryobacteraceae bacterium
CCCTTCTCGTGGGCGCGACTTCCGTCAACGCGCAGACATTCCAGTGCACGGCGAACGCCGGCGTTACGCCGCTGGTCCGTGCGGAAGGTATCGCCGAGTTGGTTGGCGACCTGTTGTTGAATTGCTCAGGTGTCGTGCCGGCTGGCGGCATCACCTCCAACATCCGGATTTTCGCGAATACGACTGTAACTAGCAAGCTGTTCGGCAGCATCGACACTCTCCCGCAGCCGAGCGAAGCGCTGTTGCTGATCAACGATCCGCTTCCGGCTTCTCAGATTTTTAGGGGCGCCAACAGCATCGACAATACAGCGAACCCCAACGCATTTCAGGGGACGGCGTACGCGACGAACGTGGTTGATTGGTACAGTATCCCGATCGCAGCCGCCGGCGAGGCCGGAACAACGGTCACGAAGACCATTCGAATCACGAACATTCGCGCGAACGCGGCGCAGCTCGGTGTAAGCACGACGCTGATTCCGCAACCGATCCAGTTGTCGATCTCGATTTCGGGCAGCACGTCGGTCGGCGTCAACAATCCCACGCAGACTGTGGCTTGGGTGCAGAGGAGCCTGTCCTTCAGTACGTCGACCGTTTCCTTGAAGCAATGTGAAGACCCGGGAAAAGCCTCGGTAAACCTGACATTCAGGGAAGGTTTTGCTTCCGCGTTCAAAGCTCGTGGCGATGTCATGCAGCAGATTCCGGGAGTATCGTACAACACGGAGTCCGGTCTGATTCCGGCTGCGGCGCCGGCACTTGGATATGCGACCCAGGGCACCCGCCTGATGGCTCGCTTCACCGATGTTCCGAACGGCGTCACGATTGTCGTTCCGATTCAACTGACGACGGCGCACATGACCCTTCAGGCCGTCTTCGATACGGACCCGAATGGACTTGGCGGTGACGTTACCACTGGCATTGGCACGTTAAACACGTCAACCTCCACCGGCGCGCTGAAGCTCGTGTATGAAGTCACGGCTGCTGGAGCGGATAGCATCGGCACAAACGAAGTCGTGACCGTCCCCATGACGTTCCAGTTCACCGGTACACCGGCGGTGACAACGGGCTCGGGCATGAGGGTGCGGGGCAGCTATGCTCCGATCAGTACAGCCACGGCCGCTTCCTCTGACGATCCGGCTCCGCGTTTCCTGGACACGTCCTCAGAACTTCCTGGCGTACTGTGGATTGCGCCGTGCACCACGACGCTATTGTTCCCGTACGTAACAAACGCGGCCGGGTTTGACACGGGCATCGCCATCAGCAACACGTCGAAGGATCCATTCTCGACCGTGAACCAGGGCGGCGTCTGCTATCTGAACTACTATGGCAACGTCCCGGCGACGGGCGGCGCGGCTCCGCCGGAAGTGACTACGCCGGAAGTGGAGACGGGCGAGCAGTTGGCGTTCATCGTGTCCAGCGGCGGTTCCGTGGTCGGCACGTCGAAGACTTGTGCTCAGTGCGCGACACCCGGATTCCACGGCTACATCATCGCCATCTGCAACTTCCAGTACGCTCACGGATTCGCGTTTGTCAGTGATATCGGCTCGGCGAATCTGGCCGAGGGCTATTTGGCGCTGGTGATCCCCAGCAAGAGCAGCCGCGAGGCGCAGTCCTTCTCACTCGGAGCATGGACGAACGACGGCGAGCAACTGGTTTACTAATTTCCAACCGCAGTCTCACAACCTTTTGGGAGGGGAGCAATCCCCTCCCTTTTTTGTCAATTATCAACGTAATACGACGTCCGTTCCGCCCGGTCGTAGTCCCGATTCTCCTGCCAGCCGCCGTGCGCCGACCATGGAAAAGTTGCGGCCCGAGGTGCAGCGGTTTACACTGAATAAGGAGTCGGGGCGTGGCTCAGCCTGGCTAGAGCGCCTGGTTCGGGACCAGGAGGTCGGTGGTTCGAATCCACTCGCCCCGACCATTCTTCTTTTCACACTTTTCCCTGAAAATTCTTACTGCCCGTAGTGTGCGCCCAAAACGAGGGAGGAACGGCTCCCGCCAGCCACTCACTTTCTTCCGACAGTCCCACGGCCCCAGTCCCAACCGGCAGCATATTGGTCCCGCCCGCTTCCCATTTTCGTGAAACAATAGTCCACTATGAGAGCAAAGGTCCCCATCGTTTTGTCTATCGCAATGCTATTTTCGGCCGTCTGCGGCGCTGGCGCTTCCACGCCGAATCCTGCCGCGAGTGGCGTCGATTCCTACGCGCAATTGCGCGAGCTATTTTCCAAGCCGCCGGCTGAATTCAGCACGGCGCCGTTCTTCGTCTGGAACGGCGAGATGACTGAAGCCGAGATCGACAGGCATCTCGCTAGCTACCAGTCCCAGGGCATCCGCGCTTTCTTCATACACCCCCGTCCGGGCATGATCACCCCGTACCTCTCTGATCGCTGGTTCGAACTCTGCCGGTACACCGTGGAGAAAGCGAAACAGCTCGGCATGGTGGCGTGGCTCTATGACGAGAACTCCTATCCGAGCGGCTTCGCGGGCGGACATGTTCCGGCCCAGATGCCGGAATCGTGGAACGAAGGACAGTCTCTCATCCTGCAGAGGCTCACCGAGTTTCCTGCCGATGCAAGCAAGTTCAAGATCATTCTCAAGAAGACCGGCGAGACGTTCGAGGACGTCACGGCTAATGTGTCGCGTGAACAAGGGCAGAAGGGCGACTATTACGCTTTCGAACTCGGCTTCTACCCGAAGGGCCCCTGGTTCGGTGGCTTCAATTATGTGGATCTCATTCGCCCGGGCGTGACGGAAAAGTTCATTGACGTGACCATGAAGGGCTACGAGCGCACGCTCGGCGCTGACCTGGGCAAGACCACGCCCGGCATCTTCACCGATGAGCCGAACATCGCCCCTCCCGGAGGCAAGTTCGCGATTCGCTGGACGCCCGACCTTTTCGATCAGTTCTCCCGCCGTTGGGGTTACGATCTCCGTCCGCGTCTGGCATCGCTGTATGAGCCGATTGGCGACTGGCAGCGCATCCGGCATAACTACTACTCGACACTGCTCGACCTGTTTATCGACCGCTGGGCCAAGCCCTGGATGCAATACGCCGAATCAAAAGGTTTCCTCTGGACAGGACACTACTGGGAGCATGGATGGCCGAACCCCGGTCAGGGACCCGACAACATGGCCATGTACGCATGGTTCCACGTGCCCGGCATTGACATGCTGTTCAACCAGTTCCGCGAGACTTACGACGCCCAGTTCGGCAACGTAAGAGCGGTGAAGGAACTGGCGAGTGTCGCAAATCAGATGGGCCAGCGCCGCACCCTCAGCGAAACGTATGGCGGCGCGGGGTGGGAGCTGCGATTCGAGGATATGAAGCGGCTGGGCGACTGGGAGTACGTTCTCGGGGTCAACCTGATGAACCAGCACCTCGCCTTCCAGACGCTGGTTGGCGCGCGCAAGCACGACTATCCGCAGTCCTTCACCTACCACGAGCCCTGGTGGAACGACTACAAGGTGCTGGCCGATTACTACACACGGCTGTCGTTCGCCATCAGTGCCGGCCAGCAAGTGAATCGGGTCCTCGTAATCGAGCCGACGACGTCGGCGTGGATGTACTCCGCCACCTCAACCCCCAATCCGCACCGGGACGAGATCGGCACCCAATTCCAAGCATTTATCACTCGCCTTGAGAAGCTCCAGGGCGAATACGACCTCGGCAGCGAGAACATCATCCGGGATCGCGGCAAGGTGCAGGGCCCGCGCTTCGTCGTGGGCCAGCGTGCCTATGATCTGGTCGTCCTTGCTCCGGGCACGGAGAACCTCGATTCAGCGACCGTGAAATTGCTGGGCGCATACCTGCAAGCCGGTGGCAAGGTACTGTCCTTTGTCGAGCCGCCCGCGCGTGTCAATGGCTCGGTAAGCGCGCAGGTGAAAGACCTCGCATCCCAATTCGCCCCCGTGTGGCACAGGGCGGATTCGCTGGAGAGTCCCGAGGCACAAAGCGCGTTGTTGACGTCCGGCATCACGGGCGTCACGGGAGAAATGCTGCATCAACGCCGCCAGCTCACCGGTGGCGAGCTGCTGTTCTTCGTGAATCAGAGCCTCGAAAATCAGGCCGGCGCAACCGTGAAGGTTTCCGGGAAATCGCTTGTCGCCCTCAACCTTTTCGACGGAACGATCGCCCCGCATCCGGGACGCCGTGAGGGCAACTCACTGGTCTTCTCCGTCAACCTTCCGCCCGCCGGTAGCCTGCTGGTAGCAGCGCTGCCGGATGGTCCCGTACCGGTGGCGCCGAAGGCTGCACCTGCCGAAAAGACGCTGGCGGCTTCGGGAACTCCTTCCGTGAAGCGTGTCGATCCCAACGTGCTCTCGATCGACTATTGCGACCTGACGCTCGGCGGCAAGACCACCACGGACATGTTCTATTTCAACGCCGCTGAAGAGGTTTTCCGCCACTACGGTTTCAAGGGCGACCCCTGGAACACCTCCGTCCAATACAAGACTTCAATACTGGACAAGAACAACTTCCCGGCGGACTCGGGATTCGAAGCCGCGTTCCACTTTGATGTGGAGTCAGGCGTCGATGCCTCGGCTTTCCGTGCTGTCGTCGAGCGGCCGCAGTTGTGGCACGTCGCGATCAACGGGACGCCGGTGGAGGCGCGCCCCGGAGAATGGTGGCTCGACCGCGCGTTCGGCGTCTACGACATCGGCCAACACGTGAAGGCAGGACAGAACACGATCACGGTCACCGCGCGTCCAATGTCCATCCATAGTGAACTCGCCCAGGTTTACGTCCTCGGCCAGTTTTCGGTGACCGGACAATCCAAGGGCTGGAAAATCACCGCGCCGCAGCAGATGGCGATGGGAGCCTGGAAGCAACAGGGGCTGCCTTTCTATTCGGGCTCCGTCACCTATGGCAGAAGGTACTCGCTCAAGAAGGACGCGCGCAGTTGGAAAGTCCGGCTGGGCAACTGGCACGGTACGGTCGCTGAAGTCAAAGTGAACGGCCAGCCGGCCGGTGTCATCGGATGGCAACCCTACGAACTGGACGTCACCAGGTTCGTCCAGAACGGCGACAACTTCATCGAAGTCTCGGTGATCGGCTCGCTCAAGAATCTTCTCGGTCCTCACCACGGAAAAATCAGACGTGGGTTGTCGGACCCGGGCAGTTTCCACAGGGCGCCGGAGCACATGCCGCCCGCTTCGGGTTACGATCTCGATGCTTACGGCCTGATGGACGACTTCCAGTTGGTCGAAGTCGCGAAGCGCCCATAGTCCAAGGGCCGCCCGGCTGGCGTTTACAGCCGTTGACGGCCATCATCGTTTCGAGGATGCGGGTGTTCGGGATAAATCCGGGCACCCGCTCCGATCCCCCTCCTTCTTCACTCTCGACGCCGCCCAACAGCACATGCAGTCCCGGCCGTTCTTGCTAGAATCACCTGCTAGGAGCGAATTTCATGAACAGCCGTAGGGCCTTTGTATTGAGCGCAGGAGGAGCAATCGCTCACCTGGCGGCGGGCAAAGCGTCCGCCAATGACAAGATTCGTGTTGCGGTGATCGGTGTAAACGGGCGTGGCAAGGACCACATAGCAGGTTTTCAAGCACTGCCGGATGCCGAGGTCGCGATGTTTTGTGACCCCGATAGGAACCACCTGGCTGCGCGCGTTGCTGACTTCGAGAAAAAGTACGGCCGCAAGGTCCCGGTGGAGACCGATCTGCGGAGGGTCTTCGAAAGGAAAGATATCGACGCCGTGAGCATCGCGACGCCGAACCACTGGCACGCTCTCGCAGCCATCTGGGCCTGTCAGGCCGGCAAGGACGTGTATGTGGAGAAGCCCGGCACCCACAACATCCGGGAAGGCCGTAAGTTGATCGAGGCCGCGCACAAGTACAAGCGCATCGTGCAACACGGCGTCCAACTCCGCAGTTCGGAGGCCATTCAGGAGGCCATCCAGCACCTCCGGAACGGCGTGATCGGCAACGTGTACATGGCCCGCGGCTTGGTGTATCGCTGGCGTCCGTCGGTCGGCAAGATGCCGGACGAGCCCACGCCGGATTATCTCGACTACAACCTGTGGCTCGGTCCGGCCCAGTTGCGTCCCTTTTCGCGCCGCTACGTGCATTACAACTGGCACTGGCATTGGGACTTCGGCAACGGCGACGTCGGCAACCAAGGAGTCCACGAAACCGACCTTTGCATGTGGGGCCTTGGCGTGGACAGTCTTCCGGACAAGGTCTCCGCAACCGGCGGGAAATTCCTGTTCGACGACGACAAGGAAACCCCGGAGCTGCTCTCCTCGACCTACACCTTCACGAAAGAGAAGAAGATGATCGAGTTCGAGGTGCGGCCGTGGTGCACCAACCTCGAAGATGGCGCGGGCGTGGGCAATCTGTTCTACGGCTCGAAAGGCTACATGGTCGTTAAGGGCTACGACGATTACGCGATCTTCCTCGGCGAGAAGCGGGAACCTGGACCGGCGCGCAAAGCCGGCGGAAACCACTACGCGAACTTCATCAAGGCCGTGCGCAGCCGGAAGACGTCGGACCAGAACGCTCCCGTCGAGACAGCGCACTTCGCCTCGGGATTAGCTCATCTCGGCAACATCTCGTACCGCTTGGGACGTCAGTTGAACTTCGACCCCTTGGCGGAGAAATTCGTGGCCGATGCGCAAGCGAACGCGATGCTCACGCGGAATTACAGGGCTCCGTTTGTTGTGCCGGAAAAAGTCTAGCTGGCCGGGGGGCGAGTGAGGAGCTCGCCCTCTCGATCAATACGGTTCGACTCTTAGTTCGTTGATGACGTTCTTAACGCCTTTGACCTTGTGCGCGAGGCGTGTCGCCTTCTTCTTCTGCTTTTCCTCCCGCACCTTGCCGCGAATCGTGACTACCCCTTCTTTGACTTCTACCTCGAACCCGCCACCCTTCACGAGGGAGTCCCCTGCAAGCTTTCGCCTGACTTCGTCATAGATCCTATCGTCGGTCGGAGTACCTTGCGCGAACAACGACGGGCAGGAGAATGTGATCAGCGTGACGATAAGAACAGCCGTGAGAACCCTCATGTCATTTCACCTCTGTGCCTGTCATAAAACGCCAGTCTAGCGCATTCAGAAAACGAGGATCTTCCCGCCATCTCGGCTGCACCTTGACGTGAATTTCCAGAAAGACCTTACGGCCCAGCATCGTCTCGATTTCCTCGCGCGCCATCGTGCCGATCTTCTTCAGCATGGAGCCCTTCGCCCCGATAATGATGCCCTTCTGCCCCTCCCGCTCAACGTATACAGTGGTGGCGATCCGCGTCACGTTCGGCTTATCTTCCCAGTAATCGACCAGAACGGCTACGGCGTGTGGTACTTCCTGCCGCGTCTCCCGGAGAATCCTCTCGCGGATGAGTTCGGAAGCCAGGAATCGCTCCGGTTGATCCGTCACTTGGTCGGTTGGGTAATACGGAGGCCCTGCCGGCAGACGTTTTACGATGGCGTTGCGCAATTCGTCGATCCCTTCGCCGGTCAGCGCGGAAATCGGGATGAACTCCTCAAACGCCGCGAGGCTTTTGTACTGTTCGATCAGAACGAGCAGCGGCCCCTTGTCCTTCATGCGGTCAATCTTGTTCAGCACGAGCAGCGTCGGGGTTTTCGCATCTTTGATGAGATCGACGGCCTCGCGATCCGCCTCCGCGAACGGCCGTGTCGCATCCACTACGAAAATCAGCAGGTCGCGATCGGCGAGCGCCGCACGCACCGTCTCCAGCATGCGCCGGTTGAAGGCTGTATCCGGGTCGTGTATGCCGGGCGTGTCAACGAAAACGATTTGCGCCCCGGGCAGGCTGACTACTCCCTGCACCGCCGTCCTCGTCGTCTGCGGCTTGTCCGCGACAATCGCCACCTTCATGCCAACCATGGCGTTCAGCAGCGTTGACTTACCGCCGTTCGGGCGGCCCAAAATCGAAACAAAACCGGAAACGAATTCCGGCGGTGTCTTCTCACTCATCGTCTGTATTCTCCAACCGCCGGACGCGTACTTGCTCCACGCGGCGCTCGTTTCCTGCCAGCACTTCGATGCGGAGCCCATCACGCTCCACCGTTTCGCCGGCGGCCGGGACCCGCCCCAGCCATTCCGCGGCAAGCCCCCCGATCGTCGTCGATTCCGTTCCTTCCGGGGGCCGGAAGTCGAACAGATCCTGCAAGCGGCCCAGATCGAAACTGCCGGAAACAACGCAGGCGCCGTCGGATTCCCGCTTCACGTCCATGTCCGGTTCGTGTTCGTCGCGGATGTCGCCGAGGATTTCCTCCACGAGGTCTTCCATCGTCGCGAGTCCGGCTGTGTTTCCGTACTCGTCGACCACGACCGCCATGTGGGCGCGATCTTCCTGCATCTCGCGCATCAGGTCGCTGACCGGCTTTGTCTCCGGAACAAACCGTATGGGCCTCATCAACTCGCGCACCTTGCGTTTGGACCGCTCTTCGTCGTCCAGCTCGAACATATCGCGGACGTGAATGAAGCCGATGATGCGATCGATCGAGTCCTCGTACACCGGGATGCGGGAGTACTGCTCATTGATGACCAGCTCTCGTAAATCGTCGAGTGTTTGGTCCGCCTCGATCGCAACGATGCTTGGCCGTGGCGTCATCACTTCCCGGACCGTCTTGTCGCCGAAAGCGACCGCGGCTTGAATCAGTTTGCGGTCCTCTTCCTCGAATAAACCTTCCTCGGTGCCCGCCGAAATCAATGCGTCGAGGTGCTCGACGTGATTCGAACCTTCTTCGTCGTCCGCGCCCGGTTCGCCGATTTCCACGACCGACTGGAAGAACTCGAGCATCGCTGCCAGCGGGCGCACCGACGCGGCAAATACTCGCAGCATCGGCGCGAGCGGCAGCAGCCAGTGGCCCTCAGCTCGCCGGTAGAGCACTTGCGGCAGCGCGTACGCGCCCACGAACATCACCAGCCAGGATGCGACCGCCGCACCGAGGAGCGCTTCCCACAGGGCATTCGCCCTCAGGATGGACACAACTAGGAACACGCAGCCGAGCAGGACCATCGTCGTGTGCTTGATGATCGAGAAGGCCAGAACTCCGCGCTCTGCTTTCAGCCCGATGCGAGGTTCGAGAGTGTCCTTGAAGAACGTGAAGGCAGGCAGATCCCTGCTGCGAAGCCGCAACGACTCCAGATACAGCGTCTGCGTGTAGGTCACCACCACGAGCGACCCGCTAAGCCAGACCGCGATGATCAAAAGAAGAGTCATCATCGCCGCACCCGCTCCACAAGACCGCTCGCAAGGCCCAGCGTCATTCGCCAGCGCTTTTCGGCCCGCGCCATTTGTCCCTTATCCGTCTCGTGGTCCATTCCGATAAGATGGAGCGCCCCGTGCAGCATCAGGATCTCAATCTCCTCATCGGTTGAATGGCCGAATTGCTGAGCCTGTGCTGCTGCTCGTTCCACTGAGATCGCCATCTCTCCCAAAAAGCCGTCCGGCCCCGGCTCCGGGAACGACAGTACGTCCGTCGGATAGTCGTGGCCGAGAAACTGTAGGTTGAGCCGGCGCAACTCGCGGTCGTCGGTCAGCAGGCAGCAGAAGCGATTGCCGCCTGCGGCCGTCTCGCACAAACGCTTATGGAAGTCTCTTAGGCGCCGCCGGTCAAGGCCGCGTGGCGCACGCAGGAATATGAGGGGGTCGTCGGAGTCAGGCATCGAAACGAATCAATTTCCGTTCGGGCGGGGTTCCTCACCCGCGGGCCGTTCGGGGGCGGAATCGCCCAGCTTGAGTTTGAGTTGGCCGCCGGAGCCGTTGGTCTCCTGGTAGCGCTCATACGCTTTCACGATGCGCTGGACCAGGCTATGACGAACAACGTCGTGTTCGTCGAAGTGCACAAAACGGATTCCTTCGACTGAGCGCAACACGTCCGTGGCTTCCAGCAGGCCACTGCGCTTGCCGATCGGCAGGTCGATTTGGGTCACATCGCCGGTAACGACCATCTTGGAGTTGAAGCCCTGGCGCGTGAGGATCATCTTCATCTGCTCGGGTGTGCAGTTCTGCGCCTCGTCCATGATGATGAAACTGTCGTTCAACGTTCGTCCGCGCATGAACGCCAGAGGCGCGATCTCAATGACGGAACGCTCCAGGAACCGTTCCACCTTATCGACCTCGAGCATGTCGTACAGCGCGTCGTAGAGCGGCCGGAGATACGGATCTACTTTCTCTTGGAGCGTGCCCGGCAGGAAGCCGAGCCGCTCGCCCGCTTCGACGGCGGGGCGCGTCAGGATGATCCGGCCCACTTGTTTGGCCATCAGGGCTGAGACGGCCATGGCCACGGCAAGATACGTTTTGCCGGTACCGGCGGGGCCGATACCAAACACAAGGTCGTGGCGCTCGATGGCCTCAACGTAACGCCGCTGGTTGACCGACTTCGGCGCAACCACCTTCTTGCCGAAGCTGCGCTGGCGCCCGGCCAGCACCAGGTCGCGGAAGTTGACTTCCGCATCCTCCGTGACCACGCGCAGATAACTGTTCAGATCGCCATTCGCGAACGAGACGCCCTCTTTGACGAGCGCAACGTAATCCTCCAGAATGCGCCCGGCGCGGACGACGGCTGCTTCCTCGCCTTCGATTTCCAGGCAGTCCTCCAGAAGCTGCGTCCTGACGTTGAGCCCACTCTCGAGTAAACGAATGTTTTCGTCACGGGTACCGAATAATGATTCGATGCCCCGGCTTATCTCAACACTAACTTTCATTGGCAATCGAAGCTGGCTACCTCCGTCAAATGTCGGGGAAAAACGATCTCGGCAGGTACGTTCCGGCGCTCAGGCACTTCCCTGTTCCTTGGTAAACGTGTCCGCGCGCGCGGAGGGGTGTACATCTACAGTTAGTATACCAAACGGCAGGCCTAGCCTCAACAAAATAAAAGGCTACCCCGCCTTGTGGTTCGACTTCGTTTCCGGTAATGTGGGGGCCATAGGAACTCTCATGAGCAAAGAAAAGCTATTGGGCGGATTGGCGGCAATGAAGGACTTCTTCGACCGCTCCACGCGGGTTCTTGAGGAATCCGACTCCAACTTCACTCCGAAAGAAGGCATGTTCACCGCGGCGCAACAGGTCGCGCACACTGCCCAGACGATTGACTGGTTCTTCTCGGGCGCTTTTGCCCCCGGCGGCTTCGATATGAATTTTGAGCAGCTTGAAAAGAACTTGCGTGCGTTGAAGTCGTTGCGGGAGGCTCGTGCGTGGCTTGATCGCGCTTTCGCGGAGGCGAAGACCGCCATCGAGTCGCACAGCGAGTCCGAATGGGAGCAGCCGCTGCCGCCCGGCCCAATCATGGGTGGGCAGCCGAGATGCGAGATCATTCCAGCGCTCGTGGATCACACGGCTCACCACCGTGGGGCCTTGACGGCATATTCCAGGCTTCTTGGTAAAGTCCCGCCGATGCCTTACGGCGATTAGCCAAACCTGGACGCTAACGCTCGCTGCGCGGCTCTCCGCGTTTCACCTGTACTCGCCGCCGGCCCTTGGATAGTCCCGCTGACGCCTTCGCGCGCCCGGCGGCGCTTACCTGTATATTGTTGATGACCCTCTTGGCGCCCGCCGACTTCGCCATCCGTGTAGCGGCTCCCTTTCGCTGCACGACGTCGGTCTTTCCTTCGAGCGTTGCCACGCCACCGCGCACGTGAACGGCAAAATTGTCGGAGGCGCACTTGGAACGCGCCAGCCGTTGGCGGATCGAGTTCTCGACGGCGGCATCCGGCAGGGCGGCTTTGTTTGCTGTGGGCTTCGTCGCGGATTCCGCAAGGAAGACGCTTCCCGCAATTAAAATCGCGGCCATCACGGCGGCGTAGTATCGAGGTCTCAATGTGGTTCTCCTCGAAACTAGTGCGCACCCGGCGGCATTATTCGCATGTTTCCGGGACGTTTCCTGGGGTGCGGGAACCGCTCACGAACACTTCTCCCGCCGGATGGGGCGTGTCCGCCGAGACACGCAGAATCGATTGAATCGCGGAAGTTCCTGTAGCCTCGGCGCGGAGCGCGCTGGTCGCTTCGATGAACAGCATCGCCCCAAGTTGCTGGCAATCTTCGCCATACAGCCAGCGCAGCTTGGCGTGTACTGTCTTGATGAGGGCCCCGGTGGCCTCCTCCAGATGGCGCATAGCCTGTCTTGGGGAGTCAGCCATCGCCGCCCTGAGTTCGCCCGCCCGGCATCCGAACGTGATGAACGCATTTACCAGACACGCGTCCGCCGCCAGAAGGCTGGCCAGCAGGCGCGGGCTCTTGGCCACCGAAGCCGTAATGTCCGCTGAACGTCTCGGCGCATACGGTTTGGCGGTCCCGGTTCGTCCCGCTGCCGTCAAAACCCGCTGCACCCGTGAGAGTTCGTCCCGCAGTGAAGTAGATATGCGGCGGAAAATCGTTCGTTTCCACTCCGAGCCGATGACGTCATACGCAAACTCGTGTTTCGGCCGTCCCTCGAAAATCCGGCTCGACTGGTAGACCAGCAGAGCAAACGCCGCCCCTGTTGCTTCGAAATGGTCCAGGTTCCGGAAGTAGAGGAAGGGCAGCCACCGCCGCATGGCCCTCTGGATGGCGCGCGACACCCTGGCATACGTCCGGAAGTAGTCCTCCGAATTCTCGCCCGGAGCCTCCAGCCACAACGGCGCGAAGTTTCCAGGAAGCGAGATCGCAAGCGAGGCCTCGACTTCCCCGCCGGCGTTCCTCGCCGCGAGCTGATCGAGCCATTCCCCGGCACGGGAGTCGAAGCCGTACGCGCGTAAGAGCCCGTCCAATCGCGCTGCGGCCGCGGGCAGCGACAGGTTTGTCCTGTTGGTGAACGACAGGCTGAAGCTCGATGGCTGATGTGTCCTCGCGAGGTGCAGTCCGCTCGCAAGCGCCAGCGTGCCTTGGTATACGTTGTCCTGCGCCGCTGTTCCCAAGGCGCCTGCCCGGCGAACCAGCAGCCTGCCGC
>JBDKSR010000007.1:0-13323 GCA_039680545.1 Bryobacteraceae bacterium
CGAATTCACATCGCCATGCAAGCACGCTCGATCCTGCCTTTACGCGGTCTCCCTCGCGGACTTGAAGCGCCCACTCGGGACCAAGCAGTACATCGACGCGCGACCCAAACTTTATCAGACCAATGCGATCACCCGCGTGGACGACGTCTCCCGCCTTCTTGTGGCAGACGACGCGCCGCGCGATCAGTCCGGCTATCTGCTTGAATACGACGCGCGTTCCGTCCCCGTCCACGGTGATTGTGTTCTGTTCGTTTTCGAACGAGGCTTCCTCTTTACTCGCCACCAGGAACTTGCCGGGCTTGTATTGCACGTCCGAGATGGTGCCGGAAATCGGTGAACGGTTCACGTGTACGTCGAAGATGTTGAGGAAAATACTGATCCGCGTGTGCGTTTCCCCTTCCTTGCGAATCGCCACGACTCTTCCATCCGCCGGAGAGACGGCCACAGCACCTGCCGGGACTTGCCGGTCGGGGTCACGGAAGAAGTAGAGGCAAAAGGCCGCAAGGATGTAGAGCGGTATTCCCCAAGGGGGCCGGGTGAAATAGGAAACAACTCCGCCTGCGGCGGTCAGAGCAAGCGCGTAATAGATTCCATCGCGGACCATTGAATGTCATTATTCTCGCACAAAGGCTCCGAAACTGTTGATACTGCACATCCGGCTCTCGCGCTACAGCGCGGCGATCAGGCGGGCGAGAAGGGCCGTCCGGTCCGCAATTCGGTTCACAAGCATACTCTCGCGCGGCGAATGTGCGCCTTCGCCAACTGCGCCGAGTCCATCGAGCGTCGGAACACCAAGAGCGGCGGTGAAATTGCCGTCCGAGCCACCCCCGCTGAGCGATTCATCGAGAGTCCAACCCATCTCGGCGGAGATGCGGCGCGCCGTACGGAACATGCTGACCGCGCCCGCCGACCGCTCCATCGGGGGCCGGCTCAGCCCGCCGGAAATCTCAATCGTGCACCGGCGGTCGACCGGCCGGAGTGAGTGGAACTTGCGATCGAGAGCGGCGGCATCGCCGAGACGCTGAACGCGAACATCCACTTCGAGACGCGCGAGATCGGGCACGACGTTGCTCCGGACACCGCCGTTGATCACGCCGGGACTGACCGTGAGGCCCCGGCTCAGGCGAGTGAACTCCGTGATCTTCTCAATCTGCCGCGCCAGTTCGACGACCGCGTTCGCGCCGGAGGTGAAGTCCAGACCTGCGTGGGCAGCCTTTCCCCGAACCGTAACCGTGTAGTCCCCGACTCCCTTCCGGGCGGTCTTGAGCTTGCCCTCGAGGCCGGTGGCCGGTTCGATCACCAGCACGGCGCTGCTTCGGCCTGCTTCCCGCTCCGTGATCGGGCGTGATGACTCGCTGCCGACCTCCTCGTCCGAGTTCAGAAGCAGGACCACGCGCTGCCGCACCGGGGTATCCAGCTCCCGAAGGGCGCGCATGGCAAAAATGAAGAACGCCAGCCCGCCTTTCATGTCCAGAACACCGGGCCCCCATAGCCGCCCATCCGCTTCACGGAAGGGCATCGAGGAAAGCGTGCCGGCGGGGTAAACGGTGTCGCTGTGGCCGAGTACGAGGAGACGGTCCTGTTTACGGCGTCCAGGCAAGCCGAACTCGCACCGCAGGTGCTTGCCGAAACGGCCTCCGGAAAAGGTCTTGATTTTCGCCATTCCCGAAACGGTATCCGCCACGAGATCCACAAAGCGGTTCACGGCCGCCGGGTCGTCACTCGGCGATTCGCATTCGACCAGGCGCCGGATCAGGGCTACGATCTCCGGCTGCCACTGCTGTGTCAATGAAAGGTGAGCGTCCATCCCCTGCTATAATAGCGAGACCGCATGTCCGTCCTCGATATTGAAGCTATTCGCAAGATATTGCCGCACCGGTACCCGATGCTTTTGGTCGACCGAATCGTCGAACTCGAGCCCGATCGCATCGTGGGTATTAAGAATGTCACCGCAAACGAGCCCTTCTTCAACGGCCATTTCCCCGACTTCCCTGTGATGCCGGGCGTACTGATCGTCGAAGCAATGGCCCAGGTGGCCGGTGTCCTGGTATTAAAGGAAATCCCCGACCGCGCCAACAAGGCGGTCCTCCTGGCTTCGGTTGACAGCGCGAAGTTCCGGCGTCCGGTCGTCCCCGGCGACCAGTTGCGCATGGAGATGAAGGTTCGGAAACGCAAGGCAAGCGTCGCCTTGATGTATGGGACAGCCACGGTGGACGGCGTTGTCGTGGCGGAAGCCGAAGTGATGTGCAAGCTGGCCGACCGGCAGCCGCCCGCAAACTCCTGATAAACAGGTATGCCTGTCCATCCCACCGCGATTATTCACCCGGAAGCCCGGGTCGCGGAGAGCGCTGATATCGGCCCGTTCTGCGTCATTGGGGCAGAGGTCGAGATCGGCGAAAGAACCCGCCTGATGGCCCATGTGTACATGGAAGGGCCAACCACAATTGGGGAAGACAACATATTCTTCCCGTATTCCACGGTTGGCGTGGCTTCTCAGGACCTCAAGTACAAGGGGGAACGCGCCGAGACGCGGATCGGGAACCGCAACCGTATCCGTGAGTTCGTCACCATCCATCGCGGCACCGAGGGCGGCGGGCTTCTCACCGAGATTGGCGACGATAACCTCCTGATGGCCTACGTCCACATCGCCCATGACGTGCACGTTGGTAGCCACACGGTGTTGGCAAACGGGGTGACCGCCGGGGGGCACGTGCTCATCGGAGATTGGGCCGTCATCGGAGCGTTCACCGGACTCCATCAGTTCTGCCGCATCGGGCGTCATGTGATGATTGGCGGCTACAGCGTGGTCACGCAGGACGTGATGCCCTTCTCCACCACCGTCAGCAGCCGTGAATCCAAGGTATTCGGCGCGAACAAGACGGGTCTCGAACGCAGAGGGTTCTCCGCCGAGACGATTGATGCGCTGCAGAAGACGTTCCGTCTGCTCACGCGTGCGGGGCTCAATACGACCCAGGCGGTGGAGCGGATTCAATCCGAGGTCCCCGAGTGCCCCGAGGTCCAGGAAGTGATCGAGTTTATCGGCAGCTCCGGGCGCGGAGTGATCAAGTAGGCGCAGCCAAGGGCATGAAATACGCTCTCATTGCGGGCAATGGGCGCTTTCCGATTCTGGCGCTCGAAGAAGCGCGGCGTCTGGGCCACGAAGTAGTGGCCGTGGGCATTCGCGAAGAGGCTTCCGAAGAGATCGAGGCGCTCGCGGTGCGCTGCTACTGGGTCTCACTCGGACAACTCAGCCGCCTGGTCGAAATCCTGAAGAGCGAGGGCATCACCGAGGTCGTCATGGCCGGACAGGTGAAACACGCTCAGATCTTCTCTTCTATACGGCCCGACTGGCGTCTGTTCAAGCTGCTTGCTTCCTTGCGGGCAAAGAATACCGACGCCCTCATTGGCGGGGTCGCGAAGATACTCGAAGACGAGGGGATACGGCTGGTCGACTCGACGTTCCTGCTGAAGCCGTTGCTCGCCGGTGAGGGGCCGCTTACACGCCGCAAACCCTCGGAAGCCGAAACAGCCGACATCGCGTACGGCAGGCGGGTGGCGGGCGCGCTGGCGGGATTCGATATCGGACAGAGTGTCGCCATCGCGGAGCGGGCGTGCGTGGCTGTGGAGGCGATGGAAGGCACCGATGCCATGTTGCGCAGGGCTGCGAGTCTGGTGAATGGACGGCCGCTGTGTCTGGTAAAGGTCTCCCGCCGCCGAAGACATTTGCTGTTTGACGTGCCAGTTGCGGGTCCCTCCACGATCGCAGTCATGCAGGAAACCGGGGCCACGGCTCTGGCCGTCGATGCCGGACGGACCCTGCTGCTCGACCGTGAAGAAATGCTGGCTGCCGCCGATACCGCCGGAATCGCCATCATCGGGTGCCCGCCGGAAGAGTAACCGCACGGTCCATTCCGTCTCGCCCTTCTTGTTGCAGCCGTGTTACTGTCGGGTTGAATGCACAGAAGTCCGGAGGTCCAGTGAGTAAGATTCGCGTTGCCGTCGTAGGCGCCGGCCAGTTCGGCCGTAACCACATACGTGTAATCCAGCAGGCGAGCCGCGCGGAATTGGTGGCTATCGTGGACACCGATTCCACCCGGGCCGGTGAGGCAGCAGCGCCATACGGCTGCGCGGCATATACGGATGTCGCGCAAATCATCGGGCGCGTCGATGCGGCGGTGATCGCAACGCCAACAAGCATGCACGTGGCTGCCGCCCTTCCGCTGCTGGAGGCAGGGATCGACGTGCTGGTGGAGAAACCCATCGCCAAGGATGCCGCCTCCGCGCGCCGCCTGATCGAAGCAGCATCCCGCAATGGAAGGATTCTGCAGGTGGGCCACCTGGAACGGTTCAATCCGGCGGTGCTGGCGCTTTCCGGGAAGGTCCGGATGCCGCTCTTCTTCGAAGTGCACCGGCTGAGCCAGTTCACGCCGCGCAGCCTGGATATTGATGTGGTGCTGGACCTGATGATCCACGATATCGACGTGGTCCTGTCCTTCGTCGGAACGATGCCGGACGAGATTCGCGCCGCCGGGATCTCGATCCTCACGCCGAAGGTGGACATCGCGAATGTACGGCTTTCCTTCCCCACCGGCTGCGTCGCCAACCTGACAGCCAGCCGGGTCTCCACGGAGCGCGTCCGAAAGCTGCGTTTGTTCCAACCCAATGAATACCTTTCGGTCGACTATAGCCGCAAGGAGGCGTTCTCGCTGTCGGTAGCACCGGACCGGCGGATCGTTTCGGAGGCGTTGGCGGTCGAGAAGAACGAGCCCCTGCAACTGGAGCTGGATTCGTTCTTCGATAGCGTGGAAACGCGGCGTCCCCCGCGCGTCGGCGGTGAAGACGCTGTGCGGGCTCTGGAGGTCGCTCTGAGCATTCTTGCTAAGATTGAAGAGCACTCGAAGGTAGTCGCCCAGGCCATGGCTAGCGCGCAGAAAGGTTAGATGTAGGCTTTGGTCAGGCCGCTTCAGCATTCTGACAACGAGATTGAGCTCTTCGCCGGCTGGAAGGGTGAACGCGACCTCCGGCGCGTCTTGTGGGCATTTGGCGGGTCGCTCGTCCTCCACTTTATGGTTGTCACCGGGCTCTATTCTCTGCCCCCGGGAGCTTTGTTCGACAGGCCAAGTCCGGAGGCGCTCGCTGAGCTCAGGAATCCCGTAAAGCTGGTCGCGCCCGCTGAACTCACGCAGTTGGAGCCGAATAGGGGCAAGCCGAGCAAGACTGTCGATCTCGAGGGACTTCTTCCGCAGCCAAGGTTTCAGATCCCACCCAGCCTGCCGGGCGAGATGGGCCGGTCAGCTCCTGTCGTGGTACCACCGTCTGCTCCCGAACCCAGCATGGCAGCCCTGCCCGAACCACCGAAAGTCGACACGGGCGGGAGCAGGCTCGGCCAGACTACTGTGCAGCAGCCTACCGGCCCTCCGGGCGTTGCTCCGCAGATTCAGACGGACGAAAAACCGAAACTGGCCTTCGAGAAACCTGGCGCATTTCCGGAAGCGCGTGCCCCGCGAAACAATGAGGTCGCGCGGCTGGCACGGCCCGGACACGCTATCGAGGAGGCCGGGCGCGCTTTGGCGCAGGGCCGCACGTTCGGGGGAATCGTGGTGGGCGACGCGGGGGGCGGCGAGGGTGGCTTGGGCGAGGGGCTGAATGTCGCGCCGTCACCCGGCAAGAGCGGGAGTTCGCTTGAACTGCTCAGCGATCCGAAGGGCGTCGACTTTCGCCCGTACCTCGTCACGGTCCTCGCAGCGGTGCGGCGAAACTGGTTTGCCGTGATGCCGGAAAGCGCTAAGTATGGCCGGCGCGGGCGTGTGGTCATTCAGTTCGCCGTGAGTCGTGATGGCAGCGTGCCTAAGCTGGTGATCGCAGTTCCATCCGGAGCCGAAGCGCTGGATCGCGCCGCTGTCGCCGGCATCAGCGCCTCAAACCCGTTCCCTCCGTTGCCGAGCAACTTCCGCGGTGAGTCCGTTCGTCTGCAGTTGGTGTTTCTGTACAACTTGCGCGCGAATTAGAACCGCTTGCTGCGAGGACCAAATACGCAGGTCGTGAGACAATCGGTGACGAACATGAAAGCAAGCTTGTACATGGCGTTCGTCGCCTTTGCCGCCCTGGCCGCGCTGGCCGCTGTCACCCTCGACGGGAAGACTCGCATCGTTGTTTTCCTCTGCCTGGCCCTTTTTGCGTTCAAGACCTGGCTTCACCACGCACGGAACAAGTAGCTCGCGTTCCAATTTGAACACCCCCGTTCCAGTCTGAAACACACGTAGTCCTCATACGTTCCAAATCGGGCCGATTGAGTTTCCTGCGCCTGCCGATTGAGTCTGTCCGCCACCCGTAACATATTGCAAGCACATAAGTAATTCACCTTAGAGCGACTCGCGGAAACTATGGCCACCCGCTTGCTTTTTCTCTGATTAGCCGGGTTGTTTAGCCCGACGTCAGGATCCCGGGCATCACGGGAGCCAAATCCGCCGAATAGGAAAAAGAAGGGCTAATGATATGAGCGCTCTACGTGTGTCCGCAGGACGCGGCGAGGCAGATCCGAACTCGATGCGCGATCGCATCATCCTTGACCACCTTCCTCTGGTCAAAGCGATTGCCGTGAGAGTTCACGAGAATCTGCCTGTACACGTAGACCTCGATGATCTCGTGCACGCCGGGATACTTGGGCTGTTCGACGCCGCCAAGAAATACAATCCGACGAAACAGGTCAACTTCTCCAGTTACGCCAAGCACCGGATTAAAGGAGCGATTCTCGATAGCCTTCGCCAGCTTGATTGGGCATCGCGCGACATGCGGCGGCGTCACAAGCAGATTGAAGCCGCGACACGCGATCTGGCGGCGGTTCTCCAGCGCAACCCGACGCAAGCCGAGCTCGCCGAAAAGATGGGCGTCGGCATGGAGCGCTGGCAACAGATGATGGTCGAGATGCGGAATGTCGGTCTGGTCTCCGCGTCCAGCCGCGGGCCGGAGAACGAAGACATTCCAGCCCCGGACTTTCCCGCCGAAGAAGAGACGCAGCCGGATACCATGTGCGCCAAGGAACAACTGAAGGTGCATCTGCAACTCGCGATGAAAACGCTGCCGGAGAGGTATCAAAAGGTCGTTTTGTTGTACTACACCAAGGAACTGACAATGCGCGAGATCGGCGAAATGATGGGGATCAACGAAAGCCGGGTGTCCCAGATCCACAAATCGGCGCTACAGAAGATGGCGACCGTGCTTCAATCAGCAGGAATTACTTCGAGCGAAGCGTTCTAGGCTGGAGGACGCCGGCGCGGCTCAGCGGACGTCGATCGTGTACGGGCACAACCGCATCACGCCGCCTTCGATCAAGGCGCTCGCGCGCACGTCCTTCAAAAGTTCCCCGATCCGGCCATCCCAGGCGCTCATCTTCGTTTTGCCGAACAGCCGTTCGACGATGCTCTGTTTGGGAGGATAGACGACGAGGTTCACAGGCTCCGTATCAGAGAGATGCGCCTTGCGGCGTACGAGCTCGATGGCCCGGTCAATTCCGCCCAGATCGTCGACCAAGCCATTCTTCTTCGCCTGCGACCCGAGCCAGACTCGCCCCTGCGCCAATGGCTCAATCTCTTCGAACTTCCGCTTCCGGGCGTCAGCAACTTTCTGCACAAAAGCCCGGTAGTTCTCATCCAGACCGTCGCGCAGTTTCTTCCGCGCAGCGTCGCTGAGCGGCCGGTAGTCGGAATCAATGTCCGCGAATTGCCCCCGAGTGAGGATCTCTTTCCGAATCCCAATCTTGTCGTACAGACCCCGCAGGTTCAGCTTGCCGAAGACGACCCCGATCGAGCCGGTCATCGTCCCCGGGTATGCCACCACCGGGTCGCCGGTCATCGCGATGTAATACCCACCTGAGGCAGCCGAATCGGACATCGAGATAACGACCGGTTTGAGCCGGCTGAGCGAGTTCATCTCGCGCCAGATCTCATCGGAAGCGAAAGCGCTGCCGCCGGGTGAATCGACGCGAACCACCACGCCGCGAACGCTGCGGTCTTTCGAAACTTCGCGCAGCAGGCGAGCAAACTGTTCCGCGTGAATACCGCTATCACCTGACCAATCGTCGCCGCTGCCGCCAGTAATCGAGCCTTCCGCAACGACCAGGGCGATTCGCTCCCCGGAACGCGATTCAGCGTTGATCGCACGGAGATAATCCCGGGCTCCCACCTTCTGCAACTCTTTTTGCCCAAGACGTTTCTCGACCTCGTCAAACATCTGGTCTTCATAGACCAGCGCGTCCACGAGCCCCCTGTTCAACGCTTCCTTCGAGAGGAAAGGACCTTCGTCGATTACTGCACGGGCCTCCTCGACGGTCTTCCGGCGGCCTTCAGCCACCGTGGAGACGATTTGTCCGTACAAGTCGTCGAGGATCGAGTCCAGAACCTCCCTCGTTTCTGGACTCATCGAGCTGCGCGTGAACGCGTCGCCGAAATCCTTGTAGCGCCCGGCGTGTTCGATTTCGACCTGGACCCCAAGCTTGTCCAGTGTATTGCGGAAATACATGACCTCGGCGCGGAGTCCCTTAACGTCAAGGAGATCCTCCGGCGTCATGTAGATACGGTCGGCAGCAGTCGCTAAATAGTAGTCGCGCGTCCGCGCCGTACGGAGGAACGCAACCAGCGGCTTCCGTTTCGCACGTACGCGGGCCAATCCGCTGCGGATTTCCTGGAGTTTGCCCCACCCGGCCCCGGTTCCGCCAGGAAACAGAACAACCGCTTTAATTCTCGAATCCGTCTCAACCCGGCGGAGAATCCGCCATACATCGCCGACGGTGAGCGGCTCTTTCTCCTCAAAAAAAGGCAACGGAATGCTCATCGGCGCCTGTTCAGGGATTTCGGTATCGAGCCTCAGCACGAGAGTCGAGCCGTCCGCTATAGCCGGTGGCCGACCGGCCAGCCGTATAGCGGCGAAAGCAAGGATTACCAGTGCCAGACCCGCGAGGATCACCCCTGTCAGAACGCCGATGAGAAACCGTGTCATGTAGTTGTAGATGACGCTATGCGCCTTCCAGAATCAAATCGACCCGGTGGGCCACATCCTTGAGGTACTCAAGCCCGCCGCCCGCGAGTTCGACTGTTGCGCTGCCCTTGTAACCCACCTCGGCAAGCGCCTTGTGGACTTCCTTCCAGTCGATGTCGCCGTCTCTCAGATTCACAAATTCGGCCTGCAGCTTGCGGAAGCGGAAATCCTTGAAATGCAGCTTCACAATGCGCTTTCCTAGGGTCCGAATCCAGTCCTGCGGGAACCCGTAAAGCACCATGTTGCCGACATCGAGATAGGCACGCACCCACGGGCTCTTGAATTCGTCAACGTAGCGCGCCATTTCGAGCGGGCTCAACAGAAACTTGTTCCAAACGTTCTCAATTCCGATGACAACCTTCAGCTTCTCCGCGAGCGGGATAAGCTTCCGGATGTGCACCTGAGAGCGGGTCCAGGCATCCTGGTAGCGGATCTCGGGATTCACAACCCCGGGCACCAGCAAAACCGCAGTCGCACCCCACAAATGTGCGTTCCTGAGGCTGATTTCCATGCCCTTTATGTTCTCTGCGATCACTGCGGGATCGGCTGACGAGAACGGATACTTCCAATGGCTCATGCACATCACCGAGTGGATTCCCACCTTCGATGCCTCGGCCGCCTTCTTGATCTCTTCAGCTATTGATTGCTCCGGAGTCGTGGGGACTTCGATTTCCTCGAATCCCGCGTCGCGGGCCATCTTGAACTTGTCCGCGATGCTAAGTTCCTTCGGCAACATCCCAAACCAAACTGCCTTTCGAATCGGCAGGCGGGCCGGAGCCGCAGCCGCCGTGGCGGCAGCCGCCGCTGTCCCAATAAATGTACGCCGTGTCATTCTGCTTTCTCCCTTCTCCAACTTGTTGAATTCAGGTTATTTATGCGAACCTCAGCTTCAATTCGGCGCCAACCTGTTGAATGTAGCGCTTCCCCGCCTCGTACTCCTCCGGGGTCTTCAGATGCTCGATCATCAAGGGGACATCTCCCGGCAACCTCGCGAGTTCGCGAAGGTATGCACGGTAATCAATCTCCCCCCTGCCCGGCACCACTTCACGGAAGTGCACGTTCATCTCGACCACCCATTCGAGGTCCTTAGCGTGGCAGGAAACCACGAGTGGTCCGAGCTTCCGGAAGCACTCCTCGATGAACTCCGCATTCCGGTAAAAGCGCCGGGGGCTGTTGATTCCATTGCAGATATCCATGTGAACGGCAAACTCTTTCCGGTCAATAGCACGGATCAGCCGCAAGTATGAATCAGGCCCGTCCGGGGGTGCCCATCCCATCATTTCCAGGGCGAATTTCGTCCGCTTCGGCTTGACTTCATCGAGGATACGGCGGCAATTCTCAACCGTCGCCTCGATAAACTGCTCGGAAAAATTCCCAGGATGTGGTCCGTACCAGATCTTCGGGTTCAAGGAACCGGCGATATCGACGCAACATCGAGCGCCTAACGCTTCGGCTAAGGCCAACCGCTCGGTCACGAAGCGGACATTCGCGCGGCGTTTTTCGGGGTCAGGATCAAGCATATTGACCCAGGCACCGACTTCGGCGATCACGACATTCTCGGCCGCGTAAGCCTTTTCGATCTCCCGAATCTTCTCTTTTTCGTTGAGTTTCACGCTCGGGCAGTATGCCGCACTGTAACCGAGCCGGCGATGTTCCCGCGCCAGTTCACGGGGATCATCGCTCTTGAGGAAAATCGGTCCACCGAGTCGAATCGGTTTATCGGACGCAAAGGAGGGTACCGCTGCACCGGTCATCGCCGCAATCGCGTTACGGCGCGTCAGTTGGAGGCTCACCACCAGATTCTACATCGAACTGGAAGAGTCTTTGCTGTCAATTCTTCGGTTCAGCAATTAAGCAATGTTCGGAATCTTGATGATTTTCTTCTGTACGGCGTATTGAACGAGCTGTGCTTTATTGTGAATGTCGAGTTTTCGCATCAAGTTGAACTTATGCGCTTCGACAGTCTTGACGCTCAAATTCAACTGGCAGGCGACTTCCTTAACAGAGTTGCCTTCGGCCAGCATCTTGAGAACTTCCTTCTCCCGAGGCGTCAGTGTGGCAAAACGCGGCAAGCGGTCAGTAGTCTTGATTCGCGTCCGGAAGTCGTCGACCAACTGAGCGAGCATCCTGGGGCTCAGGAAACTACCCCCACGCGCAACATCACGAATCGCCCCAACGAGTTGCGGAGCCGGACTGTCCTTCAGCACGTACCCGCTACCGCCGACTTCCATTCCCTCGACAAGGTAGTCCTCATCGTCGTACATGGTGAGGAACAAGACCTTTGTTTCGATACGATTCCGCTTGATATGGCGGGTTGTCTCGAAGCTACTCGGTCCCGGCATACTGATATCCATCAGGACAACGTCGGGCCTCAGTTGGCCGGCAGCATCGACCGCCTCAGTGCCGTTGCAGGCCTCGCCAACGACTTCAAAGTCGGGCTCAGCCGCCAGCAGCGTTTTCACTCCCTGGCGGAACAGCGTGTGGTCGTCCGCCAACAGGATCCGAATTTTGGACATACCGTTACACTCGTTTTCCCCCGAGATCGTCAATTGACTCTCGGGTCCCTGACTTCCTCCGCCGGTTTCACAGGCAGCTCGATCGACACTGTCGTCCCTTTTCCAGGTTCACTTCGCACCCGAAACTCGCCCCCAAACAACACGACCCGCTCTCGCATCGCCCCCAAACCGAAGGACTCTCGTTTTCTCGACGCTTCCGAAATCCGGAAGCCGACACCGTCATCTTCGACGCGTAGTCTTACTCTTTCATCGGCGTAAACGACTGAAATGTTTACATGTCGCGCTGAGGAGTGGCGGGCGGCGTTGTTTGAGCACTCTTGTACGAGCCGGTAGACCACAGCCGCGGTTCGCGGGGGAAGGCCGGCCAGATCTGCCAACTTCAAGCGGACCTGCATGTTACTGAAACGTCTGAGGCGAAGAGCGACCTGCCGGATGGCCGCCTCCAGCCCAAGCTGTTCCAGAACAGCCGGGCTGAGATCCGAGATGAACCGGCGGATTTCCGTGACCGTCCGTTCGGTGAGCGCCCGGGTTTCCACCAGACCCGTTCTTACCTCCCCAAGCTCTTCCGGCACGAGCCGTTCCAGCATTTCAAGTTGCAGGCGTATGCAGAGCAGCGACTGACCAGTCTCGTCGTGCAGCTCGGAACTGATGCGGCGCCGCTCCCTCTCCTCGGTGTGGACCATCATGGCTGCGAGCGCTCTGACCTGCGATTCGCGGCTGGCCAGGTTTTCGACGAGCAACGCCTTCTCCGCCGCCAACTGACAGCGTTCCGCCGTAGCCGCCAGCACGTCCTCTTCTCTCGGAAGCCATTCGTAATGGCGCGCGTAACCGAATTGCATCACCCCGGACATCTGGCCTGCGAATACGAGGGGGACCGACCAGCACGATGTGTAGCGAGTTGCCCAGGAGGGATCAAGAGCTAACGACCCTGTCTTGCCTGATTCACACACCAGGTGCGACAGCTTGCCGACAAGCGCCTTTCCCGGCGTGACCGAGAGCGAGCGCGGCTCGATTCGTACCGTCGCCTCGGTCGCGGCCCGTAGCCTCCATTCCCCGGACTCAGGCTCCTTGAGGAACAGGGCACCGGCATCCGACCGGCAAAACTTCGAAAGCGCCTCCAGCATCCTCGGCAGTAATTCGTCCAGGTTCCGGGACTCGAGTTCAGCCCGGAAGAGGTCCTGGTAGGCATCGGTTTCCACTTCCCGCACGTGATAGAACGCGTTGTTCAGCGTGAGAACCACACAGAACTGCAACTGTTCCCGGGCCCACTCGAGATTTTCGCGTTCCAACGCGGGAAGGGGTCCAAACACCGGCACAAGCAGCGCATCATACTCGCACAGCGTTTCGACGATCTGATCCGGTGCGAGATTCAACTTGGCCAGCCGCCGCCCGTTGTACTCGACCTGCTCGAAGAAGTCGGCCGCCGGCCGCCCCCGGGACAACACCCGCGCCGCCGCGCCGGGTGTGATCGCCAACAGAGCTTTCCGCTGCCTCGCATCGAAGCCCATCCTGCGTAAACGGCTGAGGTAACGGCGATCCAGCGAGGCTGCGTGCCGGTCCAGGATTTGCGCCAACCGGTCCAGGTGAACTTGCAGTTGTTCGCCGAGCACGTCGGCTGCAGCAGCAAGCGCAGATGGGTTAGCAGAAAACGGCACCCCGTTCTTCATCGGACGGAGGGCGTCTGTTCTTTAGCACCGTGCTCCTTTAGGAAGGCGACAACCGAGGTATGCCCGTTCTCCCGGGCACTCGAAAGGGGGGTGATTCCGGAACGAGT
>JBDKSR010000008.1:0-7345 GCA_039680545.1 Bryobacteraceae bacterium
CGGCTCGGGAAGACCAGTTGGAGATGTTCAATTAGGGCTGCCGGTGCGATCTAGGCCGGCCCCATAACGTGGGCCGGCTGTCCAATCTGGCATTCCGTGAGGTCGATCCAGGTTCCTGCGACCGTACCCTGAACAAAAGTCAAGGTTTCGACAGGAAAGCTGCGGTCAAACGGAAAGGCCGCCCAACGTATGCGTGCCGTTTCGTACACTCCGGAGACCTGTTCCGGGGTCAACTGTTGCGCCAACGTGAGGTGCGGGTGATACGGGTAGGGCTCACAGAACTTCAGGGCGCCCGTGTTCAGGAAGTCGTGTAACCGCCGCATCTTTGCAAGACCGTCTCCCAAGGCCACATACACGACGGAAGTGAGTGAAAACATATCCACTTCCGCGGCATGCACGCTGAAAGGCTCAGCTTCGGCGAGCTGGTTTCGCAATTGGGCCGCGGCGTCCTCGATGCTGCCGGAAATCGGTCGCGGAGGTAGGACGGTAACGTGGGCTCTCAAGCGGCAGGAAGGCACCAACTCCTGGCGGACACGATCCAGAAACCCGCCGAGCGGATCGGGGATGTACGCTACCAGGGAAAAAAGGTTGATCCGGCCGAACTGGTCGGGATCCGACTGCATTTCTATATCTTACCCCTAAAAGGCGGCGGCGCCTTCCGCACGGGGACTGCCCGCGGCAGGCGGCACGGTCTCCAGCCCCGATTTCACTTCGGGCAACACCCAGCGCGCGACTTCGAAGCCAACGTACTTGCAGATCAGCAGTTCCCCGCCCTCCGCCTCGAGAAGGTCGCCCACATTCAACGCGGACTCCCCATCGCGGAGCGCAAGCCAGGCCGCATACGCCCCCGAGGCTTCAACCGAGCCCGACTGCTCGTAGTCCCTCGGCTTGACGTCGGTGGCGCCGCTGGTGTGTGGAGCCCAGCGGAACTGCTGGCGCTGGTTTTCCTTCAGCCGGTGAATCCGATACGCGGGCATAACGTAACATTATCCGTCAAACATTCTGCGCTGTAAATGTTCAGAGGGAACGTTATACCCGCGCCGGACGTTTCCTACGCGATCTCTATCAGTTCCACACCCGCCTTCCGCAAGGCGTACTTCGACTCCTGGAGGTAGTCGCCATACGAGGTCATCCAGTGGAACCCGCCCATCTGGGAGAGCAGCTTTTCGGTGCTCCCCTCGATCGTGATATCCGTCTGGGACCGGCAGATCGGCATGAACGGGTTGTCGATAACCTCTCCGGTAAACCCCACCCAGCGGCGGCTGGCAAAGTCCGGGATCAGATTCGTGACTTTCTGCCCCTTTCGCATCGCCACCTTCGGTGCGGCGCCGTAGTCCGACTCAAAATGCGTCAACACGCGCACGGGCTCATCGTTCTGCCCGTCCAGCTTTCTGGGAGCCGTACAGTGGGCAATCGTCACGACGCCGTCGTGCGGATGGGTCGGGTCGTTCAGGAAGACCGGCTTTCCGCAGATGTAATGAAGCAGAACCCCGGAGGGGATGACGACAAAATCGGACTCACAGAACGCCATGTACCCGTCGTCGTTCAACAAGCTGAGAGGCAGGCACGCCGTCGTCTCGGACATCGGCATGATGGTGCCCATGCAACTGTTGATCGTGAGAGCATCCGTCTTCGCCTCATCGAGCAAATCGCGGAAGACCTCGGTCAACACGAAGGCATTCTGTACGAACTCGCGCGACGTTTCGAGAGTGACGTCCTTCTGCTGGAGGTATTTCTCCGCATTCGCGTGGCACCGTTTCACGAGCGCCGAGTCAGCCTTCGCCCGCTTGATGCGTTCGGCCAGGTCCGAATACGGCTCAGTCTGGATGTCCATCTTCCAGAGTTCTCTCGTGCGGTCCGGGGCCGTCTTTCCCCCGTTTCCCCAACCGGATGGCCCGCCGATGGCCACAATGCGCTTGCCATAGGTGTTTTTCAGAGCCGCGAGCGCCCGTAAACGCAACAGAATCTGGGAGTGACTATCCACAACCACGTCATGAATGTCCACGCCCGGCTGCCCGAACTCGTCCACGGTCTTTCGCAGGAACCGGTTATGGGCAATTTCGTACCAGAGGTATACCGGTCCGGAACGGTGCCGGAGGAACATCAGATTCCATTTCCCCGGAGCGGCAAGGATCTCCAGAACTTTCAAACCGCCGCCTGCCGCATACGAGATGATGACGTCGGAATCCCCGTTGGCAAGCACGCCGGCTTCATCCGGCGTGATGGCTGTGGCAAGCGGCAGAATCTCCACCGGAAAGTCGGCCGACGCCTTCATGGTGGCCAGTTCGCGACCGATCCGTTCCTTCTCCGCTGTCAGGTCCTGTTCGGTCTGCACGCCTCCCCACGACCGCCAACTCGTCGCCTGCCTCCGTTTGGGCAGATCGTAAACGAGAACCGGCTGCACCTTGAGCGCCAGGCGGATCGGCTGCTGGCGTGCCGGATCCCTCAAAAGGCTCGCAGAAGCCACCGGAAGGGCGGAAGCGGCCATCCCGGCCGATAGAAAACCGCGCCGGCTCACCGCACAGGTAGAGCACGCCGATGCACAACAACGATGGTTGTTCGAACTCATAAATACGGACCTCCCCACGCTGACTTAGACACAGCGCCCGGTTACGTGTCGGGCGACTGAATTATATCAATCGAAACGGCTGGTGAAGTCAACACCTGCGCCCTATCCTGCGGAGAGGATAGTGAAGGCAAGAAATCGTCCTGGCTGCACGGGGCGATTGTTACGCGATCTCCATCATTTCCACGCCGGCCTTCCGCAGCGCGTACTTCGATTCCTGAAGGTAGTCGCCATAGGACGTCATCCAGTGGAACCCGCGCCTCTCCACAAGCAGTTTGTCGAAGTTGCCCTCAATGCTGATGTCCACCTGGGACCGGCAGATCGGCATGAACGGGTTGTCGAGCACCTCTCCGGTGAAACCCACGTAGCGGCGGCCGGAGAAGTGAGGAATCAGGTTCGTGACCTTCTGGCCCTTTCGCATCGCCACTTTCGGCGCAGCTCCGTAATCCGACTCGAAATGGGTCAGCAGACGCACGGGCTCGTCGTGCTGCCCGTCCATCTTTCTCGGCGCCGTGCAGTGTGCGATCGTCACCATCCCGTGATGCGGGTACGTCGGGTCGTTAAGAAAGACTGGCTTGCCGCTGATGTAATGCAACAGGACGCCAGACGGGATGACAACGAAATCGGACTCGCAGAACGCCATATAGCCTTCGTCGTTCAACAGGCTGAGCGGAAGGCACGCCGTCGTCTCCGACATGGCCATGATCGTCCCCATGCAGCCGTTGATCGTAATCGTGTCCGTCTTCGCCTCGTCGAGAAGATCGCGAAAGACCTCAGTCAACACGAAGGCATTCTGGACGAACTCACGGGTTGTTTCGAGCGTGACGTCCTTCTGCTGCAAATATTTCTCCGCGTTCGCATGACACCGTTTCACGAGCGCCGAGTTGGCCTTTGCACGTTTGATGCGGGCAGCGAGACCGGGGTACGGCTCGGTCTGGATATCCATCTTCCAGATCTCTTTCGCGAGGTACGGTGCTATTCTCCCCCCGGCCCCAAAACCTGCCGCTCCGCCGACGGCCACGATTCGCTTGCCGAAAGTGTTCTTCAGTGCCGCGAGCGCCCGCAGGCGCATCAGAACATCAGGCTGGCTGTCCACCACGACGTCGTAGACATCCGAACCCGGCTGTCCGTACTCATCCACCGTCTTCCGCAGAAACCGGTTATGGGCATTTTCGTACCACAGATAGACCGGCCCGGAACGGTGCCGGAGAAACATGAGGCTCCATTTTCCGGGAGGTGCAAGCGTTTCGAATATTCTCGTGTCGCCGCCGGCCGCATAGGAGATGATGACGTCGGAGTCGCCTTGGGCGATGGCCCCTGCCTCGTCGAGCGTGGCGGCTATCGCGAGAGGCAGGATCTCCAGCGGAAAGTCGGCCGTCGCCCTCATGGAGGCCAATTCCCGGCCGATCCGTTCCTTCTCCGCTGCAACCTCTTGTTGCGTTTGCAGACCGCCCCATTCCCGCCAACTGGTCGCAGTTCTCCTCTCGGGAATCCGGTAGACCAGAACCGGCTGCACCCTGAGAGCTAGGCGAATCGGCTGTTGCCGCGCCGGATCTCCCAAGAGACTTGCAGAAGCCGCCGGGAGAGCGGAAGCCGCCATCCCCGCCGTAAGAAAGCCACGCCTGCTAACCGGGCTTTCCGGGTCGGGCGATGCGCAGCAGTGATGATGATTCGAACTCATTTGATACGGCCTCCTGTAATGCGTTCAGGCCGTATTCTATAATCTGCACTCCGCGCTGCCAAGGGGACGGGCTATTTGGCACAATAGAAGTATTAATGCGACAAGACCTGGCCGGTCACCGCGCGAACGCTCAGCGAATGATTTCCCGTTGACATGAAAAAGCTCTTTGTGGTTCTTTCGATTCTGGCGGTGGCGCTGGTTTGGTGGTTGTACCAGCGGAGTTCCGCCGCGCCCGAAATCCCCTTCACGAAGGTAAAGAGGGAGACGCTCGTAAGCACCCTCGTCACGAACGGTAAAGCCGAGCCCCTCGAGTGGGTGGCCGTGCGCACCGAGCAGGGCGGCCTTGTCGAGAAGGTCCGCGTCCAAGACGGACAGCCCGTGGCAAAAGGCGCCGTATTGATAGAGATGAACTCTGCGGCCGCTCGCGAAGAATTTGCCGCTGCTGAAGCCAAAGTCACTCAGGCGCGCGCCGAGCTTTCGGTGCTCGATCGAGGCGGGCGGGCTTCCGAGATCGCGGATATCGAGAGCAGTCTCAAGCGCGCCCGACTGGATGCCGAGGCGGCGCGAGTGGACGTGGGAGCGTTACAGCGCCTGGTCCAAAAGAAGGCAGCGACACAGCAAGAGTTGCAGGAAGCCACGCGAAGGCTCGAACGCGCCCAGGCCGAGGTTCAGTCGCTTGATCGGAAACGAGCCGTATTGGTCACTGACGCGGACCTCGCCGCGGCCCGGGCTCGCCTCCGCGAAGCGCAATCCTCCGTGGCCCTGACCCGCCAAAAGCTCAACAATTCGTCAGTACGATCTCCGATATCGGGCGTGGTCTACAACACGGAAGCGCGCGTTGGTTCGGTACTCAACCCGGGAGACCTGATCACCAAGGTCGGACAGATCGAAAAGATCCGTGTCATGGTTTACGTGGATGAGCCGGAACTCGGCCGCGTGGCCCTCGGCCTCCCGGTTACGATCACTTGGGACGCGCTGGCCGGCCGCAAATGGACCGGGACGGTGGAACGCATGCCCGCCGAGATCGTAGCACTAGGCACGCGGCAGGTGGGCGAGGTCGTTTGCGTCATCGATAACCCGAAGCGCGATCTATTGCCTGGCACAAACATCGATGCGGAGATCCGTTCGCGCGTCGTCGAAAACGCACTCACGGTCCCTCGCGAAGCACTCCGGCGAAAGGCGGGACAGGCAGGGGTCTTCGTTCTTCAGAGCGATTCGGTCGCCTGGCGCAATGTGACCCTTGGCGCGTCCAGCATCACACGAACGCAGATACTGAACGGCCTCGGGGAGGGCGAAGCGGTCGCACTACCTTCCAGCACTCCCATACAAGAGGGAATGTCCGTCCGCCCCCAATTTCGTTGAAGAAGTCAGGAACAGGTTCTGCTTACCCCTGTTTTCGCGCGCGACACGAGTCGATCGACAACGCGCCGCTTCCAACAGACATCAACGCGATAGCAGCCGCCAATAGCGTCAGGGGGTACTCAAACCCTCCCGGCGCGAAGAAACCGTTCTTCAGGTGTACATGGAAAATGGCGACCAACATTGTTGCGGCAATAGGCATGGCTGCCCATCGCGTGTACAATCCAAGCAGCAACGCCACACCGCCCCCAAATTCGGCTGCTGTTGCCAGAATCGCCGCCACGTACGGGAGCGGCAAACCGAGCTGGGCAAACCCAGCCGCTACGCCATCGATCCCGTATACAAAGAGCTTTTGCCCGCCATGCATAGCGAAAACCAACCCAACCACAATTCGAAGGATGGCTACGCCCCACTCACTGCATTTCGATCCGGCCATACCAGAGTGTTCCTCCTCTTATCTGTAAGATTCGTCACACAGTTTGATGCCCTTGGATATGAATTCGGTTCTTTATTCACCGCCAGCTACTAACTTACCGGCTGGCCTCCTTAGTCGAAAACGTCACACGTGGGAAGGTCTCCGGTATGTGTGAATCATAGTGCCCGTGCCGGTTCCAAGTCCAGCCGGGGCTAGGATCGAGCGGCCTGCCGTCACGATCGCACTTTTCGAAGCGCGAGCAGTCGATTCTCCAGACGTCTCCGTCCTTCGGCGGCAAAGAACGCCCGTCAGCCAGCCATTTGAGAGATCGCCACGGGATGGCAAGCTCCACTGTCCAGCCGCGGTCGCGGTCGCTCGAATCGTTGAGCGTGCCGTCAACAAACACGGCATGCTGCAGACCGGGCAAGTCCCAATCCAGGAATCCCCATCTCTCCCCGCGTGGATGAATGTGACCGCCGATTCCCGCCAGATTCATGACCTCGTGGCTCTTGGGGTCAAATTCCGGCACGCCGTAATATGGGGAGCCCGGTTTGTAAATGTCCTTCCAAATCCAGAACACCTCATAGATTGTGTTCAGCGCGTTCAATTCGAGCTCGTAGTAGGCGTCCTTGCCGGCGATGAAGATCTCCACGTCATTTTCCATGTAGATCTTGGAGTCCCGCTCGGTCAGCGCGGCTTGCACGTCGGGCTCCTCAACTCTGTAGCCGGCATAGAGGTAGTCGTCGTCCCAAAGCAGCGAAACGCGCGAGTCATACCAGGCCGGTTCACCGGTAACGATGTCGACGAAGGCGTTCGAACGCGGCGCCTTGGCCCACGACGGTTCGTCGAGGCGGCCGTCGATTTTGATCGGCCCGGCTGCCCGGTAACACGTATAACTCGCGACGGGCGGGCCTTGAACTAAGGTCCCCGCCGCAAGAAAAGACAGAGCCGCTGGCATCAGAGGACTCATGGACGACCCTCCGTTCTCATTCTGTGATCGATGCGGCAGCCAACTGCCGCAAAGCGTTCGACGCGTCTGGCCCGTCGCCGCCCGCGCTCTGGATCATCAGCACCCCAACGAGGTCTTTCTTCGGATCCACCCAGCCGAGCGTCCCGAACGCACCACCATGCCCGTACGTGCCGATCGACTGCATCTGCAGGGTGCCGCCCTCATCACGAACAATGGTCCACGCCAGGCCGTAGCCCACGCTTTTCCAGATGTCACCCGTATGCAGCGTGGTCATCATTTCGACTACGGCGCGAGACAGCAGCCTTTTGCCGTTGTACGTTCCTCCATTCAGAACCATCTGGTAGAACGCTGCCA
>JBDKSR010000009.1:0-5914 GCA_039680545.1 Bryobacteraceae bacterium
GACGCAATCATCTCGATAGCGCAGCAGGCCAAGCCGAAACTGAACGGCCACACCGATGAGCGCCTGGCCCAGTTGAACAAGTAGTCCACCGACGTGACCACCACGTTCTTCTCAAACTGGTTCTGCAGAAACGCCATCTGGCTACGCCTCCGTAAACCTATTCTAGCGAAATCAAGCGTTGCGATACCAGGCGAGGGTCCGGCGCAAGCCTTCTTCCAGCGTGAACTGCGGCGCGTGGCCGAGATCCCGGCAAGCAGCGGTTGTATCGGACTGGGAATGACGGACGTCACCAGCCCGCGGAGGCCCGTATTGAGCAGGCAGGCTCACGCCTTCGATCCCCTGGAGAATGTCCCAGATCCGGTTCAGTGTGTGGCGCCCGCCGTTGCCTCCGTTGTAAAGGTTTCCGGATACGCCCTCGACATGCGCGGCCTTGACTGTAAGGTTCGCCACATCTTCCACATACGTGAAGTCCCGGGACTGCTCGCCATCGCCATAAATCGTCGGACTGACACGCTGGAGAAGGCACTTCATGAACAGCGAGATAACGCCGGAATACGGGCTCGACGGATCCTGGCGCGGCCCGTAAACGTTGAAATAGCGTATGGCCACCGTCTCCAGGTCGAAGCACGAACTGAAGACGCGCATGTAATACTCGCCCGTGAGTTTCTGCACGGCGTAAGGCGATTTCGGGTCCGGCGCCATCGTCTCGACCTTGGGCAGCACTTCACTGCCGCCGTAAGCCGAAGATGATGCGGCATAGACGACCCGGCGGACGCCCCCTTCGGCGCAGGCGCGCAGCACCTGGAACGTGCCGTCGATATTCACCTCGTGCGAGGGGACCGGTTCGGCGATCGACCGCGGCACGGACGGGATAGCTGCGAGGTGGAAAACGACGTCCGCTCCCCGAAGGATCGGCGCAATCTCTTCATAGCGGCGGATGTCGGCGCGATGCACTTCGATCCGGTCGCGCACCTCCTCCAGGTTCTCGTCCTTGCCGCTCAGAAAATTGTCGATCACGGCGACTTCACTTCCGTCGCGAGTAAGCAGAGAACGTACAATCGACGAGCCGATAAAGCCCGCCCCACCGGTAACAACGTACTTGGTCATGAGTTCAGGTTCGAAAGCGCGGCGCCGGTCAGACGCCGAGCCTCTTGATTTCCACTTGCAGGAAGCGCAGCGAATCCTCCGCAATCTTTTCCGCGCCGGCCGAGAAGTCGAATACTTCGAGCGAGAGCCAGCGCGAGTACTCGCGCCGGGCAAGCACGCGCAGGATGGCCTTGAAGTCGTAGTCGCCCGTGCCCGGGTGCCTGCCGTCCATCTCGTTCAGGTGAACGTGATGGATGAGGTCGAAGTGGCGGTCAACAAGCGTGGCGTGAGGCTGCACCTCGGCGATCGCGTTGTGCGTGTCGAACATGGTGCGGATGGCGGGGCTCCCGATTTCCCGCACGATCTTGGCGGCCTCATCGAGCGTCGTGACCACGTCGGTGTCCTTGGCGGGGAGCGCCTCGATGAGCACCGTGACGCCGCGCTCGGCGGCATGCGGCGCAATGGCGGCCAGCCCATCGATGTAATGTTGCGTCGCCTGCGCCCGTGTAAGCCCGCCAGTGGACTTGCGTTGAACGGGGGAGCCAAAGACCATCACGCCATCGGGGCCGAGATCGGCGCAAAGGTCAACCAGGCGGCGGACATGGAGCCAGCTTCGCTCCCGCAATGCTGTGTCCGGCGTCGTGACGTGGAGGCCCTTCGGAGAGACCATCAGCCAGTGCAGGCCGGCGAAAGTAAGTCCCTCCGACACCATAATGGAGCGGCACTCGCGGCGTTTTTCAGCCGTAACGGATGCCGGGTCTTCGGCGAGCGTGAACGGAGAGATTTCGATACCGGTGTAGCCCGCCTTGCGGATGGCCTTGCACGTATCGGCGAACTTCCAGTCCTTGTAGAGCTCGTTGCAGATGGATTGACGAAATGGATACGGCATAGCGAGCTACTTAGTGTACCAGTCTGGCGAAGGCTGTTGTTATCATTCTTGCCGCCGGGCTGAGACGCGGCGTCGAAACTAACCTCATCTTTCGATGCTAGGCGACAATGGCCGTCAACTCTAGTGCTCGTAGGCCGAGAGCGCGATCTCCTTCAATACAGACCTCCGTCTCTGCCGCTTTTCGCCCGATTCCTCTTGTAAAGAGACGCCATGCGATTTCCTGGGGTATAACAACGCGCGAATTCAACGGGTCTGCAGGTGTCATCAATATCCACCCAGTTGCAGTTCTGCGGATTTGCCAAACGCCTCCGCAATCGCCGGTTATCTCAACCCGGATGGCCGTTCCCGGCTCCGCGTCTACCCGGCGGTAGGCATACGGCATTCCGCGCATGAAACAGTCCAGAACGGGATGGTATAGTCGCGGAATCATGATCCCCGGCCGGCCCGTCGCATACCGGATCTGTTGCTGGTGATGCCACCGTTCTGTCAATTCCCGCGCCGTGTCAAACCAATTCAAGGAACGCTCCTCGCCCGCCCAACTCACTGGAAATACGGATTGTGCGAACGGGTCCAGGGATTCGTGATACTCAGCGTAGTCGCGGCAGGCAACAGTCATCAGTGAGATGAGAACGGGAGGGCTGAGTCTCCGATATACGGTCACTCCCTCGTGATTCAGGCGATTTACCAGTGCGGCCACGTCTTCTGGAGAACGGACCGTGGCTGGCTCTACGAACCAGTGATCGCGGACCATGGAGAGCTTGCGCAAAGCCGTATCCAGTAAGTGAGCCGCCGCATCGCGAACCCTCCACTCTGGAGCGACGGTTTGTAACTCCCATTCGCCGGGCCGCAGGGAAGCCAGCAACTCCAGAAGCCTTGCATCAACTTCGCGAAGCAGGTGCGCACACAGAACTGGACCTGGAATCTCGGGCTCGTCTTTAGCTACGGGGTCCTTCATTGAATTATTCCTAAACGATTATGCCCAAATTGCAGTTCTTTCGGACGCGGCCAACCCGGACCGGCTACCTTTCCTGCCGAGGCGTTCCGAGCCTCGGAGCGCATCAAGTCCGGGTCGCTGCCCCTAACATGCAGGTAGGGGCTTACGGATGGACTGATTTTCCACAATAATAGGACGGTGCGGATACTGCGGGTTGTTTCCATTGGCGCGGGAGTCATCGCGCTGGGAATGGCGGGGTGTTCGAGACGTGTGGCGGAGCCGCCGCGCATCACTCTGGATCTCTGGGCGGGGCAAAGCACATCGGTCAAGCTCAAGAACGGCGCTGTGGCCAATGTCGAGTTGCTCGGCGTGTCCACGGTGAAGGACTCCGTGCGGAACGCTGTTCGCGAAACCTCTGCGACTGTCAAAGTAAACGGAAAGGTGCTCCGGCTCGTCTGCGGCAATTACCACGTGCCGGCGGACGCGCCGGGCGTGCGGATCGATTGCACCGTCACACGGGCATACCGGACCAACGCGTCGGACGATGAGTGGGCGCTCGAAAAAGACGCGCGCTTGAGGGTCTGGCCGTCCGGCAACCCCTTGCTCGATCCCAACAAGTTCGCCTATCCGGTCCGTCAGATTTGGTTTGCCAACGACACGCAGATGGGGAACGAACCGGTTTTCGTCGATGGCGGCGAGGAACCCGGGAACGGGAAGGTTTACTATCACGCGGGACTCGACATAGGCGGCTGCGAGGGGATGACGGAAGTCGTCTCGGCGACAGCCGGCACGGTGATTCAGCTCGGCGAAAAGGTTTTGAAAGGCTACGAAGAATATCCGCTCGAACCGCGCTACGAGTCGATTTATGTGCTTGGCGAATACGGGTGGGTTTACCGTTACAGCCACCTCACGAAGATTTCCCCGTCGCTACAGCTTGGCGGAGAAGTGAAGAAGGGACAACACCTGGGGTACGTCGGCAAGGAAGGCGACAGCGGCGGATGGGCGCACCTGCATTTCCAGATCTTTGCCAAGCAACCGTCGGGACGGTGGGGCACGGAGGACGGTTACGCGTACCTCGTGGAATCGTATCTCGAAGAGTATGAGCCGCCGCTTCTGGCCGTGGTGCGTCCCCACAAGCTGGCAGCCGTAGGTGAAACGGTCAGCCTGGATGCGCGGCAATCGCTCGCGCCGGGAGGCGGCATCGGCCGCGTCCGCTGGACGTTCCACGACGGCAGCCTGGCCGAGGGGCCGACCCAACAGGTAATCTATGACGCACCGGGCACTTACAGCGAAGTGATCCGGGTCGAAGACGCCAACTGGAACGTGGACTACGACTTTGCGGTCGTGCAGGTACTCGATCCCAAGAAGCCGGAACTGCGTCCCCCATCGATCCACGCCGCCTACCACCCGACATTCGGCATAGAAGTGGGAACCCCAGTGACGTTCAAAGTGCGTTCCTTCAATACGGCGGTGGGCGGGGAGGTGTGGGATTTCGGCGACGGCACGCCAAAAGTGACGACAAACAGCAAGCCCGCGTTCGCCCGAAGCAACGCCTATTTCGCCAAGCTGGGATTGACGAGTCCGGAACTTCTGCTCGCGCCAGACGCGTACGCCCAAATCGTTCACGTGTTCCCTCGCTATGGGCGCTACATCGTGAAAGTTGAACGCACTGATGAGAACGGATTCCCGGCGATAGCCCATCTCGATGTGGACGTGGGAAGAAGCGACGGCTCCAAATAAAACTCGTGAGGCCGTGACATTCACGGTTCGTTGCTGACGGGAGGCTGCGATGTTGAACCGGCGGGAGTTCCTATACCGCGGGGCCGTGGCGGCTGTGCCGGCGATCAGCAGACCGGCGCAACGCGAGAGGCCGAATCTGCTTCTCTTGATGGCCGATCAGCACCGGGCGGATTGTGTGCACGCCGACGGAAACGCGGCCATTCACACGCCGAACCTGGACAGGCTGGCAGCTGAGGGCGCGCGGTTCCGTTGTGCCTACTCAACCACGCCCACCTGCACGCCCGCTCGCTCGGCGCTGTTGACCGGGATGTCGCCCTGGCGGCACGGAATGCTGGGCTACGGGCAGGGCGCGGTGCGATATCCCGTCGAGATGCCGAGGCTGTTGCGGGACGCAGGTTACTACACGCTCGGAATCGGGAAGATGCACTGGCATCCGCAGCGAAATTTGCACGGATTTCACCAGGTACTACTCGATGAGTCCGGGCGCGCCGAGTCACCGGACTATCGCAGCGACTACAGGGTGTGGTTTTGGTCGGAGTCGCCGGGGCTCAATCCCGACGCGACCGGAATCGGCTGGAACGATTGCACTTCAAAGCCCTATGCCCTGCCGGAGCGGCTGCATCCGACGGCATGGACGGGCGAGACGGCGGTGCGCTTCCTGCGCGATTACAACCGCAAAGAGCCATTCTTCCTGAAGGTGTCGTTCGCGCGTCCGCACAGCCCGTACGATCCGCCCGCGCGTTGGATGGACCGCTATGCCGATGCGCCGATTCCCCCGGCACGCTGCGGAAAGTGGGCCGGCCGTTACAGGCCCTTGAGCAGCCAGCGGCCCGACCTCTGGCACGGCGATCTTGGCGCGGAGCAGGTAAGGCGCTCCAGGCAAGGCTATTACGGGGCCGTGAGCTTCGTTGACGAGCAGATCGGCCGGATTCTTGAAACGCTCGAAAAACGGAACATGCTGGAGCGCACGTTGATCCTGTACCTCGTCGACCACGGCGATATGACGGGGGATCAGTACCTCTGGCGGAAATCGTATGCCTATGAGCCTTCGGCGCGGATTCCGATGCTGATACGGTGGCCCGAAGGAATGGTGAGCGGATCGCGCGGGCAGGTGTTGCGACAGCCGGTCGAATTGCGGGATGCGCTGCCGACGCTGCTCGATGCGGCGGGGGTGACGGTTCCGGATGCGGTCGAGGGGCGCAGTTTGTTGGAACTGACGCGGGGGCGCACGGAGGGGTGGCGTCCATGGATCGACCTGGAACACG
>JBDKSR010000010.1:0-12901 GCA_039680545.1 Bryobacteraceae bacterium
GCTGTCCAGGTTCGCTAGAATAAAGCGATGCCCAAGACGCCGGAGCCGGAAAAGCCGTTTGCCAGCTTCGAGACGAGCCTCGCCGAGCTTGAAAAGATCGTCAAGGAACTCGAAAGCGGAGACCTGCCTCTCGAACGTGCCCTCGCCCTCTTCGAAAAAGGGATCAGCCTGAGTGAAAGCTGCCGAAAGCAACTGGAGGAGGCTGAAACGAAGGTCGAGATCCTGCTCAAACGCAACGGTACCGTCCAGCCGGAACCGTTTAGCCCTGAAAACGAATGACCTTGCGCGACTACCTTAAAGAACAAGTCAGCCTGGTGGACACGGAGCTTGACCGGTTGGTTCCGTCCGAATCCACGCCGCCCCAGACCATTCATCGGGCGATGCGGTACAGCCTCTTCGCCGGAGGCAAGCGCATTCGTCCCATCTTGTGCATGGAGGCCGCTCGCACCGTATCGGATCACACGGCGGGTGTCGAGACTGCTGCCTGCGCACTCGAGATGGTCCATACCTACTCGCTGATTCACGACGATCTCCCCGCGCTGGACAACGATGATCTGCGCCGCGGAAAGCCGACTTCCCACAAGGTGTTCGGCGAGGCCATGGCCATCCTCGCGGGAGATGCGTTGCTCACGTTTGCCTTCGATGCTCTTTCTTCCGCATCGTCCGCCCCGCTTGAACGCCGCGCTGTCATGGTACGGGAATTAGCTGTCGCCGCGGGTACGCCGGTTGGCATGGTGGCGGGTCAGGTAGAGGACCTGGAGGGTGAGCACATGACTCCCGAACCGGCGCTGCTCGCCAGAATCCACCGCGCGAAGACCGGAGCCCTGATTCGTGCCAGCCTGCGTATCGGGGCGATCTACGCCGGTGCGGACGAAGCAAAACTCGGCGCGCTTTCGCGCTATGGCGAACATATCGGTTTGGCATTCCAGATTGTTGACGATCTGCTCGATATCGAACAGTCGTCCGAGGCGCTCGGCAAGACCGCCGGCAAAGACGCCGAGCAGCATAAGATCACGTTCCCCGCAGTCTACGGAATTGAAGAGTCGCACCGGATGGCGGACGCGGAACTTGCGGGTGCGCATCAGGCGCTCGAGATGTTCGGCCCGCGAGCGGACCGGTTGCGGGAACTGGCCGGCATGATCGTTCATCGCAAAGCATGAAGGCTCCTCCCCGGTATCGCATCGACCAGCTTCTGGTGGATCGCGGCTTGGCCGAGTCCCGCGAGAAGGCTAAGGCTCTTGTGCTGGCTGGACATGTACTGATCGACGGACAGAAGGCAGGCAAACCCGGCCAAACCGTTCATGCCGACTGCCGTTTGGAACTGGTGCAGCGGCTGCCGTATGTGAGCCGCGCCGGTACGAAGCTAGCTGGTGCGCTCGACCAATTCCATATCGACGTGAGCGGCCGCGTGTGCCTGGATGTGGGCTCCTCGACAGGCGGGTTTACCGACTGCCTGTTGCAGCGCGGCGCTTCACGTGTTCATGCGGTCGATGTCGGGACGGGACAACTGGACTGGAAACTGCGCAACGATCCGCGCGTCGTCGTGCAGGAAGGTATCAACGCCCGTTACTTGCGTCCCGAAGACATCGGCGAACTCGTGGACTTTGCCGTCTGCGATGTGAGCTTTATCTCGGTGACGCTGATTCTGCCGGCCATCGAGCCAATCCTCCGGCCGAATGCAGAAATGGTTATACTCGTCAAACCACAGTTTGAAGTGGGACGCGGCGAGGTAGGGAAGGGCGGGATCGTTCGCGATCCTGCGTTGCATCAAGCCGCTTGTGATCGGGTGGAAGCGGCCGTTCGTGCGTTGGGTTTCGGGGCGGAACTCATCGACAGCCCGATTCTAGGCGCTGAAGGAAACAAGGAATTCCTGTTATATGCCCGGCACGAAAACGATCGGAATAATCTCTAAACCGAATGTCCGGCGCGCCGCCGAGATTGTCCCGGCGCTGATCGAGTGGCTGGCCGCGCGTGACCTCAGCGTGCGCTGTGACCAGACGACGGCCGCCTATTCCGGCCGCAACGACGGTCTTCCCCGCGAGGAGTTGCCTAAGGGCTGCGATCTTGTGATTGTGCTCGGCGGTGACGGGACTCTGCTCGCCGCCGCGAGAGCCGTGGCAGGTACGCGGATTCCGCTGTTTGCAGTGAATCTCGGCGGCCTCGGATTTCTGACCGCCATCTCGATTGACGAACTGTACCCTGAACTCGAGCGCGTCCTCAAAGGCGGGCGTAGGATCAGCACTCGCCGCATGTTGCGTTGCGAGGTGGTGCGCAAGGAAGTGACGGTTTCGAGTTACGAGGCGCTGAATGACGTAGTGTTGACGAAGGCGTCGATTGCGCGCATGATCGACCTCGAAACGTTTGTGGACGGCCACTTCGTGTGCGACTACAAGGCCGATGGCCTGATTATCAGCACACCCACCGGTTCCACCGCGTACTCGCTCTCGGCGGGAGGGCCGATCATCTTCCCTACTGTCAGTGCCCTCTGTATCACTCCGGTCTCTCCGCACATGCTCACCAACCGGCCGGTCATCGTGCCGGATTCGAGTGTCATCCGCGTCTGGAATCGGGGCGCGGACAACGAAACTTATCTGACCATCGACGGGCAGGTCGGCGAGCCCCTGATGGGGGATGACCGCGTCATCTGCCGCAGTTCGAGTCACTCCATCCAACTCATACGCCCACCGAGGATGCGCTTCTTCGACGTACTTCGCGACAAGTTGCGTTGGGGGGAGCGGTGAAGCGAATCTCCCTGACGGGCTGGATTTTTATCGGGATGGCGTTGGGCATTGTCCTTGGCATTGCCACGCCCGGTTTCGCGCGCGGTCTTGCGCCCATCAGCAACATCTTTCTGAGGCTGATTAAGTCGATCATCGCCCCGCTTCTTTTCGGTACCCTTGTCTACGGCATCGCGGGCACAGGCAACATTCGCGCGATGGGCCGAATCGGCCTGAAAGCCGTTGTCTACTTCGAGGCCGTTACGACGGCGGCGCTCTTTCTGGGTCTTACGGCAGTCAATCTGGTGCGTCCCGGTGCTGGAATGACGCTCACCAAGACCTCGGCCGAAGCAGCCGCGGCCACGGCGCAGCCGTCATTCGGGAACTTTCTGGAACACGTTTTTCCCACCAGTGTGATTGACGCCATGGCGCGCGGCGAGGTGTTGCAACTTGTTGTGTTCTCGTTCCTGTTTGGCGCGGCCTGCGCGGCTCTCGGAGCGAAGGCAAAGCCGGTGGTAAACTTCGCGGAATCGCTCGCCGAGGTGATGTTCAAGTACACGGGCTACGTGATGTGGCTGGCTCCGGCGGGGGTCTGTGCCGCGATGGCGGTTACGGTGGGCAGCAAGGGACTCGATGTGCTGTTCGGCCTCGGCAAACTCGTTCTCACGATGTACGTGGCACAGGCGCTGTTCCTTGTTGTTGTGTTGGGAGCTGTGATGGCGATTGCACGCGTTCCGGCTGGTCGTTTTTACCAGGCGGTTCGTGAGCCGTTTCTGATCGCCTTCTCGACCGCATCGAGCGAGGCGGCCCTGCCGCGGGCTCTCGAAAACATGGAGCGTTTCGGGGTTCCCAAGCATATCGTGTCGTTCGTCATCCCTACCGGCTACAGTTTCAATCTGGACGGCAGCACGCTGTACCTCTCGCTCGCATCGGTCTTCGTGGCGCAGGCGGCGGGAGTTCATCTCACGATCGGTCAGCAACTCCTCATGATGTTGACGCTCATGCTCACGAGTAAGGGTGTCGCGGGTGTGCCGCGCGCCGCGCTCGTGATACTGGCCGGCACCCTCGCCACTTTCCATCTGCCACTGGAAGGTGCGGCTGTGCTACTTGGCATCGACGCGGTGATGGATATGGCCCGCACCTCGGTTAACGTGGTCGGAAACTGCCTCGCGACGGCCGTTGTCGCGCGCTGGGAAGGCGTGGATCTGTCGAACTGCCAACAACAAGTTGCTAAAGTTCTTCCCGAATAGTGACGGAAATGCTACATTCCGTCAACAGGCTAAGACGTGCGCTTCTGGCGCCGTGCCGTTGAAGCTCTTGCCACCACGCTGAGTTCGAGGAGGATACTGGCAGGTTTCGGCGCGGACTTCGCTTCGATCAGCGTAATCGCCATTGCGCCGGCTCTCGATCCGATCTCCGGACTTCGCTGATCGACCGACGAAAGCGGCACGCGCAAGAACTGTGAATATCGGACATTTCCGCAGCCGATGATGGCGATATCCTCCGGTATTTTCAGGTCGGCGTCAAGAATCGCCTGCATGGCTCCCATGGCAGATGGGTCGTTGTAGCAGAACACGCCATCCGGTCTGGGTTTCAGCTGCAGCAACTTCCCCATGGCACGATAACCGCTCGCCTCGCCGGATTCGTCACCGGTCTCTTCCACGGCCACGTACTCCGCGCGCACTTCCATTCCGTACCGAGCCAACGATCGCCGGTATCCTCTGGCTCTTCCCGTTGCCGTGCTCACCTTCGGACCTCGTATATGAGCAATACGTCGGCAACCGGCCGCGATCAGATGTTCTGTGGCGAGTACTCCGGCTTCTTCGTCATCCACTCCGACGAAGTTTGCGCGAAGCCCTGCAAATTGCCTGTCAATTAGGACGTACGGAACCTTCCGTTCCGCTACTCGGGCGAAACTTTTGGCGTCGCGCTGCACGGAAGCGATGATCAGGGCGTCAACCCGTCGCGCGAGCATCTGTTCGATCGCCTTGCTCTCGATATCGGGGGCCTCTTCCGAAGAAGCAATCACGAGGTCATAGCCCTTGTCACGAAGTGTGGCGGCGAGTCCCTTGGCGACCTCAGCGAAGAACGGGTGGACAAGATCCGGGACAATGAAGCCGATCGCGCCGGTCTTTCCGGTAACCAGCGCCCGGGCCGACAGGTTGGGCTGATAGTTCAGTTCCTTCATGCGCCGCAACACGCGTTCGCGCGTCTCTTCACTGATGTCCGGATGGTTGTGCAGAACCTTGGAAACCGTAATCGTCGAGACGCCGACGTCCCTTGCGATATCTTTTAGTCGAACAGCCATGGCCTCTCGTTACTCCTGTGCAGCCTGAATTCTCCGTATAGATTCATCACGATCGAACGTAACGCAACGCCCTGGAACGCGATGAATGTGACACGGAGATAAACCCAGCCTGCAACATAACAGGATAACGGCTTTCCTGCCGTCGGAAGGTGTTCCTCTCGGTGTTGATCTGCCTCGGTTGACAGCTCTTCACTGATCGGATAGTATATCGTTTACTGTAACGATATTTCAAGGGATTTATGACAGATATGACTACCTCGGAAAGAGTCGATCCGGTGACTGTTCCGTACTGGGAACTGAGTTCCGGCGCTCGTATTCCGGTCATCGGCCTGGGCACCTTTGGCTCAGACCATACGGAACCGGACGTCATGGCGGATGCTGTGCGCGGTGCCTATGAGGTAGGCTGCCGGCACTTCGACTGTGCCGCTGTCTATGGCAACGAAGACCGCATCGGCGCGGTGTTTCAGGATCTGCTCAAGTCCGGGGTCAGACGGGACTCGCTCTGGATAACCTCAAAGTTGTGGAATGACATGCACGCCGAGGGTAAGGTTGAGCAGGCTTGCCGGAAATCTCTCGCGGAGCTCCGGCTTGATTGTCTCGACCTGTACGTGGTGCACTGGCCGTTCCCGAACTGGCATCCCCCTGGCTGCACCGTCGAATCACGTGCTGAGAACGCCAGGCCATATATACACGCCGACTTCTTGAAGACTTGGCGTCAAATGGAACGGCTCGTGGACATGGGCCTCGTTCGGCACATTGGCACGTCGAACATGACAATTCCGAAGTTGCAGCTCTTGCTTCGGGACGCGCGAGTGAAGCCTGCGGTAAACGAGATGGAGTTGCACCCGCACTTGCAGCAGCCGGAGTTGTTCAATTTTGTTGTATCGAATGGCATCGTTCCCGTGGGTTACTGCCCGTTGGGTTCGCCGAATCGCCCCGAGCGCGACAGAACGGTTCAAGATACCGTGGACATGGAGGACCCCGTGATCGTCGGCATCGCGAAGCACCATGGCGTCCACCCGTCGGCGATCTGTCTGAAATGGGCTGTGCAGCGCGGCCAGGTGCCCATTCCGATGTCCACTAAGCGGAAGAATTACCTGGCGAACCTGCAGGCGGTCACCTCTGATCCCCTCACACGTGATGAAATGGCGCGGATCGCGCGAATCGACCGGGGTTGCAGGCTTGTGAAGGGACAAGTGTTTCTTTGGAAGCCTGGACAAAGCTGGGAAGATCTCTGGGATTTGAGCGGAGAGATTACACCTCCCTGAGGAGAGAACCGAATCATGAGTCAACTGATGAAAGGCGCATACCTGCCCGGTAACAGCACGGTCGAATTGCGGGACGTACCGATCCCCGAAGTCGGGCACCGTGAAGTGCTCTTGCGGATGAAAGCGTCCACGATCTGCGGATCCGACATCCGCTGCATCTACCATGAGCACCTCGGTAAGGGACCGGAAGGTTATCAGGGCTTCATCGCCGGGCACGAACCTTCTGGCCAGATTGTCAAGGCCGGGCCGGGTTGCCGTCGCTTCAAAGAAGGTGATCGTGTTATCGTGTACCACATTTCCGGCTGCGGAGTCTGCAACGACTGCCGGCGTGGATACATGATTTCTTGCACCAGCGAGAAGTACCGCCGTGCGTACGGTTGGCAACGAGACGGCGGTATGGCGGATTACCTCCTTGCGGAAGAGAAGGATCTGATTGATCTGCCGGACGAGCTTTCTTACGCTGACGGTGCACAGGTTGCTTGCGGTTTTGGCACAGTCTACGAAGGACTTCAGAAGATCGGAATCAGTGGCGATGACGATGTGCTGATTACCGGGCTGGGTCCCGTCGGCCTCGCCTCAGCGGCGCTTTGCCGCAAGCTGGGGGCGCAGCGTATCATCGGCAGCGATGTTGTTGTGGAGCGTTTGGAGCTTGCGAAGAAACTGAATCTCTGCGATGTGGTGCTACCGGCAGGTCCGGAAAACGTCAGCCAGGTTTTGGATCTTACAGGTGGGCGTGGAGTCGAGCGCGCGGTGGATTGCTCCGCCAACGACTCCGCCCGTGCTACGGCCATTCGCGCGACGCGCAAGTGGGGCCGCATTGTGTTTCTCGGTGAGGGTGGGCGCGTGGAGTTTAATCCCTCGCCCGACATCATTCACGACCAGAAGACCATATATGGATCCTGGGTCACCTCTACCTGGCTCATGGAGGAACTGGTTGAGCTGCTGGTGCGTTGGAATCTCCATCCTGCGGATCTGATTACCCATAGGTTTGCCCTCGGGGAGGCCGGCCAGGCTTACGCGTTGATGAGCTCAGGCCGCTGTGGCAAAGTGGCCGTCTGTTTCGATGAAGAATTGCAGAACCAGAGGAGCAAAAGATGAAAATGACGCGACGCAGTGCCCTTATAGCGATGGCCGGGTCTGCACAGGCGTGGAGACCTGCCGGTGCGCAATCCGTGCCGGAGCATACGGTCGGCCCGTTCCAGCCGACGTTTGAGTCACTGACTGCATATCGATGCCCGGAGTGGTTTCGCGATGCTAAGTTCGGCATCTGGGCGCATTGGGGGCCCCAGAGTGTACCGATGTTCGGCGACTGGTATGCCCGGAAGATGTACGAAGAGGGAGGGAAGGCGTACGAACACCATCTAAAGACTTACGGCCATCCCTCGAAATTCGGTTACAAGGACATCATTCCGCGCTGGAAAGCAGAGAAGTTCGACCCCGACCGGCTGATTGCCCACTACAAGGCCGCAGGCGCCCGCTATTTCGTGAGCATGGGTGTGCATCACGACAACTTCGACCTCTGGAACTCAAAGCATCACCGCTGGAATGCGGTACAGATGGGACCGAAGCGCGACATTGTCGGCGCATGGCGAAAGGCCGCGTTGGGACAGGGCCTGAAGTTTGGTGTCTCGGAGCACTTGGGCGCCAGTTATACCTGGTTTCAGGCTTCCCACGGAAGTGACAAGAACGGCTCTTTGGCCGGCGTCCCTTACGACGGAGCGAATCCTCAATGGGAAAACCTATATCATTCGAAAGCCAAGCCGGGCGACACGGCGTGGTATAGTACCGACCCGTCATGGGCCCGGGAATGGTTCGGACGGATCACTGATCTTGTGGATCAGTATCAACCCGACCTGCTTTATACCGATGGATCACTTCCATTTGGGGAGATCGGGCGCAGCATGCTGGCGCACTTTTACAACGCCAACATGGCGCGGCACGGCGGAAAACTGGAGGCGGTGTACAACCTGAAGGACTGGCGCACGAGGCCAGGGCACGGTGATTACGTGGAGGGAATCGGCGTTCAGGATGTCGAGCGCGGTGGCCTTTCCTCTATCAAGCCGGCTTCTTGGCAGACCGATACCGCCATCGGCGATTGGTTCTACAACAAGAATTGGAAGGCCAAGGACACCGGCACAATGTATCGCTCGGCAAAGTGGGTGATTCACACGCTGGTGGATGTTGTCAGCAAGAACGGCAACATGCTGCTCAACGTCATCCAGCGACCTGACGGCTCGCTGGACCCGGAGGTCGAACAGTTACTCGACGATCTTACTGCGTGGATGAAGATCAATGGAGAAGGAATTCACTCCACGCGCCCGTGGACAATTTACGGCGAGGGAAAAACGCAGGCTGAAGCCGGGCATTTCAAAGAGGACTTTGCCTTCTCCGCCGAAGACATTCGCTTCACACAATCGAAGGACGGGCAGACCCTTTATGCTGTAGCTTTGGGCTGGCCCCCTGACGGTCAACTTCGGATTCGCGCGCTCAAAAAGCCGTCTGGCGGTGGTAATCAGGTAGACCGTGTCGAGTTACTTGGACACGCCGGCAGAATCTCTTTTCAACAGAGCGCGGAAGAGTTATTGGTTAAACTACCATCGCGGATGCTCAGTCCAGTCGCATGTACGCTCAAGATCGTGGGGCAGAAGTTGCATCCTCCTGCTTAGCACGGTTCGGACAGCGGTAGCATCATAAGCCTGCTGAGAACGCCCTCGCTTGCTGGGACATGGAAACGATGCGCGACGGAAACGTGAAGAACCTCTTGCCGGAGGATTGGTCTTTACGGCAGCAGTAAGCCCAGTGTCAGGACTCAAATCAACGGTTCGTCGCGCAGTGAGAAAGTCGAACCCGAAGGGCTGAGACCGTCAGGCTACCCGGCGGATTGTCCAAAGGTCGGAGGCCAGATCCTCATTAGTGAGGTAACCGTAGGGCATCGCGAAATAGCCTTTCAGCCCCCACTCTGCCCCCCAACTGTTAGCCACGATGAAATGATTCGCCGGAATATCGGACAGCGCCTCGTCCGTGTAGCCGATCGCGCGCACACAATGTCCGCCGAGCGCTGACTCGTCGCTCGCGGGCATCGGCAGAATGCCGGTCTTCGCGACCTCGTCACTTTCGAAAGAGCTGTAAACCGTAAATCCGAAGACAACGTCGAAACCCGCGGCGAGAACGGTCTTGATCGAGTTCAGATTCTGCTGGACACGTTCGTATTTCAGGGCCAGCGAGGACTTCGCATCGCTATAGCACACTCGTGGGGGCTGGTCTCTGAAGAGTTCGACGTTGTAAGGCCAAAGTGACTCGGCGCAACAGCCCCATTTTGCAGCAGCCTTCACGACTCCGCGGATTGTGGCCCCAGCATCGTAATCAGTCGTGCCTTCCAGGCGGCGCGCGTTGTAATAGGCCATCAAGCGGGACAACAGTACGAGTCGCTCGCCATTGCGAACATTCCCGCATTCAAGCGACCCGGCCATTCCGTGTCCCGTACAACTCCCCAGGTCGCCTTGGTTTTGAATCGGTGGTTGTCCTGCACGTGGGTCGACGCCGCTTGGTAGGTTTTCCGGAGCCAGTCTCGATACTTTGCAGACGTGGTCTCGCTGATCGGGGCAATCGGGAACCCAACCGTAACGTCTCACCGTGTCACCTGCGCCAGCGCGGCATGGGCCTGTACGAGGTACTGCAACGACTCGTCGACGAGCGAACGATCTTTGCGGCTGAGCGTCACGCGGTAGTAAGTGACTTTCCCCCTGGAGTTGTTCATCGCCGTGGATGTCTGCTGCTTCTGGAGCAAATCGACGAACGACTTCACCGCCGACGAGACTGTCGCAAGCGTCGCTTTGACACTCTCCGGAACGGAGTCGGGGAGCGCCGGTGACACCGCCGATGCAAGCGCCGCAACAATCGAGGCTATCTGTGCGTTCGTGATTGAGCCGGACCTCAAGTCAGTCGCGGCCGTTGTCAGCCCCGTCGAGATAGCACCCAGGTAAGTCGTGATTTGAGCTTGTAGCTCACTATCGATGCCGTTCACACTGGCAATTGTGGTGCTCGCGGCCGAGGTCGCAGCGGCTGCAATATTGAGCGAGACGATGATCTCCGATGTACCGCAGGCGAGCGCGCAAAAGCAGGAAATCAATACAAAAGTTCCCAGGATCCTCTTAGGTGTTTTTGTGAGCCTGCCGTTTCCGATTGGCATTCTTCCTCCCACGCAGGATTCTAGCGTGAGGAGGGACTCTGACCCGTCAATCGCAACGTGTGGCCTTAATTGAAGAAACCGTGGTATCTATTTCTAAACACAAATGATAAACAGTGCTTTATTCCGCCAAAGAAAGAGATAGAAGGGTGGTGACTGCCAATCTTCATGCCACGAGATCCCGATCATAATGAAGAACTCGTTTTGTGCAGATCGAATGCCATAGCTGTCGTCGACTGTTCCGGATGGGTCGAGAAATGGTTCATTCCAATGAACGTAGCGAAACTCCGGTGAGATACAAATGTGCTTGGAGTCCAGGTCAACACCCGCGGCAACAACAAGACCGTGAGTGGTCGAATAATCCAGGTCTGTGCTACCCGTGAAGTCTATATACTTCATTTGGCTGGAAAGATATCTCCCTGATGACGCACGAGAACCGTGCACTGTACGCCAGGAATAACCAACGCCGGCGAATGGCTTTCCCAGTCCCATGGCGGGACGATATTTGGCGATAAGGGGGAACTCCCAGGAATTCGCCCGCTCGCGAATGATTGAATACCCGAAAGGACTTGAGAAATTACTCGTGTATCCGAAGCTACGGTACAGCGCGTCGAACTCTACTCCTAAACGCAAGGGAAGCCGGACGTCCAGCATCGGTCCGGCGATGTAGCGTTTTGACTCAGCCGACACGACAGAACGTCCGCTGACATCGTCGGACACTCGAATACCACCCTTGACTCCGATTGCAAGTTGTTGAGAATAAGCGGGGCACAATAGACAGAACAATACGATTGTGAAGAGTCCGAATCTCATGCCTGTAGCGTAAGCAAGTTACCTACCACGAGTTAGTAATGTGCGTTTTCGGTTCCGGTGTATCTAGCACCTCTGCTCGTAGTGTGACGTGAAATTAATGAGTTGCGAGTGTCCATGGGTGCGATTGGCGGCGCGCCCTTTCTCGCGTCGAGTGTGCGTTCAGTGTCACGCCGAAGAGCGTGCTGGCAGTGAAACGCTCTGGGATACGTATAGATATCCTTGAGCGGGACTCTTCAGGGGTGTAACCTACCATCAGAAGTGAGTTGGAGGAGACCATGAGTCAGAGAACGTTTTCCATGATTGCCGGAGTGATCTTTCTGTTGATCGCGGTTGGCCATCTGCTGCGGATTGTCAGCGGAGCGGAGTTCGTCGTCGAGGGAATGGCGGTTCCAATGTGGGCGAGCGTGATTGCGATGATTGTGATGGGGTATCTGTCGTTCGTGGGTTTCCGCTTGACCTGCAAGCGTAAGCCGGGCTCCTGATCTCGCACGGAATTCTGGCAAGATGGTTTTAGCTGTTCAAACGCTGACTGGGGAAGGGGATTGCACATGAGAGTGATTGCCGATCTTTGCGTGATTCCTATGGGGACCGGCGTGTCCGTATCCAAGCACGTGGCGATCTGTGAACGGGTTTTAGCCGATGCGGGCCTCAAGACGAAGCTGCACGCCTGGGGAACGAACATTGAAGGGGAATGGGACGAAGTCTTTGCGGCCGTGAAGCGGTGCCATGAGGCTCTCCACGCTGACGGGGTGCCCCGCATCTCCACCACCATGAGGTTCGGAACCCGCGTGGACCGTGATCAACACATGGAAGACAAGATCCGGAGCGTTGAGGAGAAGCTCAAGTTGCCCCGGTAGGGGTGGTTTGGGCCTCAGCGAGGACCTTGCATAGCCGGTCACATTCTAGGGTCTGCCCGGGCCCTCCCTGCTGGGCGCACTTATACATCAATCGGTTGTTTGGGAGATGCAAGGAACTGAAAGCTAAGGAGTGGTACGCCCGCGCAGATTCGAACTGCGGACCTCTTGCTCCGGAGGCAAGCGCTCTATCCAGCTGAGCTACGGGCGCGTCTAGCGGTACTGCTCTTTTGTTAGTCTACCACGGTGGCCGTGCCGCATAAGAGAACGGCGTGGGTAACCGATTAGGAAGCTTTCTTCACTTTCGAGGCCACACGCCTGGCAGGATGTTTCTTGCTTACCGGCTCGCTCAACAGCTTCTCAATCATGGCGCGAGAGTTCGGTTCCTGCTTTGTGAAGAAATCATCATCACCGAGGTGCTGGGCGCGGATCGTTCCGTTCCGGTCAATGAAAACCAGCATCGGTACATACGAACGCAGCGTCGGCGAGCGCTCTATGAAGTTGAACACCGGCTCGCGAGAGTCGTACCCGACCGGGAAGTCGAGCCTGTTTTGCTTGATGAAGTCCGGCAGCAGCATCATTGACATGTCGTTGAATGCCACCGCCACGGGCTGGAACCCTCGCGGACCATACTCCCTCGCGAACTTGCTCATGAGTTGACAGGTCGTCTGGCAGTGCGGGCATGTTGTCATCACAAACAGAAGCGCCACAACCTTGCCGCGATAAGAACTCAGCAGGATCTGCTGGCCAGTCGT
>JBDKSR010000011.1:0-2686 GCA_039680545.1 Bryobacteraceae bacterium
GGAACACCGGCCTCGAAGCCGAAGTCGGGCTGCACCTCTTTCATCATGCTGCGCGCGCCGAGATTGCTGGTCAGGAAGATTAGGCTCCGCTCGAAGTTGACGGTCGCGTTGTCGCCCAAGCGGAGAATGCCCTTGTCGAGGACGCCGAGCAAGAGGCGCGTGAGGGACGGGGCAGCCTTCTCCACTTCGTCGAACAAAACGAGAGAAAGAGGGCAATTCGCGCTGACGGAGAGGCTCAGTTTCTGCTGGGTCAGCAGCGGTTGGGTCTCGCGGTGGCCGAGGTAGCCCGGAGGCGCCCCAACCAGCTTGGCTACTTCGTGTTCAAGCTGGAACTCGCCGCAGTCAATCCGCACGAGATTCTTTTCGCTGCCGTGAAGAACACCAGCCAGGGCCTCGACCGTGCGGGTCTTCCCGGTTCCGGTTGGGCCAAGAAGCAGGAAGACCCCGGCGGGACGTCCTTCCGGCGAGAGACCGGCCTGAAACATCTGTACGTAGGGAATGATTGCCTTGAGGGCCTCGGGCTGCCCGACCACGCGCGCGGCCAGCCGGGCGGCGAGGTCGGACGATGAAGACAGCGCCGTTCCCTTCACTCGACGAGTTGCGGTGCCGTTCTTCATGTTCCCCTTCGCCTCCCGGGCACATTATAACGGCGGGACGGGCGGGAACTCGCTCATAAGCGCGGCGCAGGAGACGCAAATCAGGGTGTCAGGAACGGCTGAAACTCTTGAAGAATGAGTCGATTACGCCCTCAATCCGCTCGCAGGCGCGGCCATCCCCGTAAGGGTTGTGAACGCGACTCATCCGGGCGTACGCCGCAGGGTCGTCGAGAAGCCGGGTGGCCTCGTTGACGATGAGATCTTCGTCCGCGCCCACCAGCCGGACGGTGCCGGCTGCAACTGCTTCCGGACGCTCGGTTTTCTCGCGCATGACGAGGACGGGCTTCCCCAGAGAAGGGCCTTCCTCCTGAATGCCGCCTGAATCGGTGAGGAGGATCTCGGCGCGGCGCATCAGGTCGACAAAGGCTACGTAATCAAGAGGTTCGCTCAAAATCACGTTGGGAAGCTTCCCAAGGTGGCGGTAAACCGGTTCACGGACGTTGGGATTGGGATGGACGGGGTAGACAATCTGGACATCAGGCCGTTGAGCGAGGCGGGCAAGTGCCGAGCAGATCCGCTCGAAATCAGCGCCAAAACTCTCGCGGCGATGGGCAGTCACGACGATGAGCTTTCGGGACGGGTCGAGCTGCGGCCATTCCGGGGCGGGCAACCGTCCGTTCGCGAGCGCGTCACGGACGTAAAGGACGGCGTCGATCCCAGTGTTTCCGGTAACCGCTATCTGACTGGACGGAACGCCTTCGGCGCGAAGATTGGCGGCGGCTCCCTCAGTTGCCGCGAAATGCAGCGTGGCTAACCTGCCGGTCAGGACACGGTTGATCTCTTCCGGGAAGGGCCGGGACGAATCGAAAGTCCGCAAGCCGGCTTCGACGTGCCCGACGGGCGTCCTGGCGTAGAAGGCAGCCAGGGCCCCGCAAAGGGTTGACGTCGTATCTCCTTGTACCAGAATGAGATCCGGCTGAGCGGCGGCCATCACCGGCTCCAGGGCAGCAAGAATCCGAGAGGTCGACTGGAACAAGGTCTGACCCGGGAGCATGATGCCGAGATCGTAGTCGGGGCGGACGCCAAAGGCATCGAGAACCTGGTCGAGCAGATGCCGATGTTGGGCGGTGACGCAGACACTTACGTCAAGAGAAGAATTGGAGCGCAGACGCACCACGAGTGGGCAGAGTTTAATAGCTTCAGGCCGCGTGCCGAAAACGAACAGAACTTTCCGCGAGGATGCGGGGCGGCTATTTGTGGCGATAGGTGATTCTGCCTTTTGTCAGATCGTAGGGGGAGAGCTCCAGGGTAACGCGATCACCGGCGAGAACGCGGATGCGATTCCGGCGGAGCTTACCCGCGAGGTGAGCCAAAATGACACGGTCCTGATCAAGCTGAACGCTGAACAGACCACTTGGAAACTTCTCAACGACAGTTCCAGTTACTTCAATGCAATCTTCCTTACTCATCAGCCTCCTTGGCAAGATTTCAGTCTCACGGCCGGGTCGGAGCCCGGCTCGTGAGGGACAACCGGCCGCGGCGGGCCAGAGTGGCGAGAGCACCTAGCCAGCCGCGGGCAAATAGCCAAAACCTAGGCGACCATCGTGACGTTGGCCGCCGCCAGCCCTTTCGGGCCGCGCGTCACTTCGAACTCAACCTTAGAACCCTCCTCGAGTGTCCGGTAGCCATCCGACTCAATGGCAGAGTAATGTACGAAGACATCCTCCCCGTTTTCGCGCTGAATGAATCCGTAACCCTTGGCGGCGTTAAACCACTTCACTGTGCCTTTTTCCTTCATGACCTTCCTTACCTTCCGGTTTCAACTTGCCGACCCCCTAGCGGCCCCACCAACGACAAAAAGGGCTCACCCTTCCCGCTACCCTCACCGAAATTCATTCAGAGATACTCCGGTGGTTGCGAGGCCGGCGGCCCCTTCTGGAAAACCTTGGGGAACCAAATACACGAGTCAAGCGTCGCCACCAATTATAACCCAAGGATTCTTTCCTTGGGAGCATACATTTTGATGAAAAAGCAAGCCCTATTCGGGCGGGATATCCTAAACTTGGGGCAGAGATGGAATTCCCAGAGGT
>JBDKSR010000012.1:0-11010 GCA_039680545.1 Bryobacteraceae bacterium
AGCAGGAAGGGATCATGCAGGTCGTCTATCGACGGGTGGAGGAATCGCCGCACCGCTTCCGGGTCCCGGTAGCCGCGTTTCCATAGCACTCGGACAGCGGGAACTTGAAGTTCAAGCGATTCCGCGAGCGAGCGTACCGCAGCTTCATCGATTTTCGGGAGCAACCAGCGTAGCTTAGAGGGCATCCTGCGGGCGTCAGTTCTTCGAGAAGTAGCCGCCCATCGGCCCTTCGTCCTCGCCGCCACCCTCCGGCGCGAAGCTATCTATCTCGTCGAGCAAGTCCAGAAAGTCGGAATACCAGGAGGTTTGGAGACTGTACAGATACCACTGGTCCTGATGCTGGAAGCCGAGTTCGATGGCGCAGGTGAAACCGCCGTAGCCGCTCATCTCGCGTAACCGGCGTTCGAAAGAGCGACGCTCCTCAGGGGAAACCTCGCAATCTTCCAGCCTTTCAAAGGCTTCTTCCACGGCCTCGGGCGTGAACTCGCGGTGGTTGAGCGTCATGAGCTTGACGTCAAGCCGGCGCGCAGCTTCGAGAAACAAACGAAAATCCGGGTAATGGTGAACATCCCAATACACGGCGTCCGTTTCTTCGAAGTCGCGGGAGTAACAATGAAACACAGCTACGCCCATCGCCCCGAGCTGTTCGAGGATTTCCGTTTTCAGCGTGTCGAGATTCTGTTTCATTTACCGCTGTGCCGTGACCAGAACACCCTCCCGCTCGCCCAAATCCCGGGCGGAAGGAGTAACGATCGTCTTCGGGCCGATGTAAATCTTTCGAGATTGCTGCATCGCGGCACGTACGTCGTTTTCACAGACGAAATCGGTAATTTGCACTTCCGGCGCAGGAGCCGTCTTGATCTGGGGCACCGGAGGCGGCACCGAGCAACTGCAGGACGGCGCCTCGGGAGCGGCGGTGACGAGCATCTGACGCCGTGCCGCAAGGAACCGGTCAACAATTCCGGGAACGGGCGAAGCGGCCGGAACTGCCGGAGCGGCAGGCGCAGGAGCAGCCGACCGGGCGGGCACGAGGTTATCGAGCCGGATACCGCGGCTGGCGAGATATTGCTCGACGGCGGCTGCAATCAGGTCACGGTCAATCGTGGCAGCCTGCACAGAAGCTTGCGCCAGCTCAGGCGGCAACGCTTCTTCCGGAAGACGAACTGCGTAAGCGAGCCGCTTGATGTTGATCAGATGCAGCGGCCCGACGTTGTCGCTTGTGATGTTGCCGGCCGCAGCACCGCAACCCAGCGTCATCGAAGGAAGAACATTCGTCGTCAGACCGACGGAACCCTGAGGAGAAGCCGTGTTCACGAGAACACGCATCGCCGGCATGCGGCGGGCGAACTCCCGGATGTGCGAGTCATCCTTCGCGTGGATCGTACAAGTGTGGCCGAGCCCGCCGAAATGAAGCACCGCCTCGCAGCGGTCCAGCGCGGCCGCGAAATCCTTTACAAAGTGCAGAGCGAGAACAGGCGACAGCTTCTCCACCGAAAGGGGATACTCCCGCCCGACGCCCTGAATCTCCGCAACGATGATCGACGTCCCGGCAGGAACCGAAAATCCAGCCATTTCCGCGATCTTCGCGGGAGACTGCCCCACGCACCTCGGGTTGATGGTTCCGGCGGGCGTAACGAGCAGTTTACCCAGAGCCTCCTTCTGCTCATCAGTGCAGAAGTAGGCTTTGCGCGCTTTCAACTCGGCGACGACTTGATCCCTGATCGACTCTTCAGCGACCAGCGATTGCTCGCTTGAACAGACCGTGCCGTAATCGTAAGATTTCCCCGCAACAACTTTCGCCACGGCGTCCGGAATATCGGCACTCCGGTCGAGCAGAACGGGCACGTTGCCCGGCCCGACGCCAAAGGCGGGTTTGCCGCTCGAATAGGCCGATCGCACCATTCCTGCGCCGCCGGTCGCCAAAATCACGGCGGTGTGCTCGTGCTTCATGAGCGCCTGCGTCGCTTCGAGGGTGGGCTTACCGAGGCACTGAATCAGCCCCTCGGGAGCGCCTGCTTCCATCGCCGCACGGGTCAATATTGACGCCGTCTGGCAGGTGGAACGCACAGCGCGCGGGTGCGGGCTGATGACAATGGCATTGCCCGCTTTGAGGGATATCAGAGTCTTGGAGATGACGGTCGACGTCGGGTTCGTCGTAGGAACAAGCGCGGCGACAACCCCGACCGGAACGCCATACTCGACGATCTTCTCCTCCGGGATCTCCCGCAACAGGCCGACGGTCTTCATCTTCCTTATCGACCTGGCGAGAAAATCCGCACAGAGAAGGTTCTTGGAGACCTTGTCTTCGACGTTGCCGTAAGAGGTTTCTTCGACAGCGAGTTCAGCGAGAGGCCGGGCGTTGGCACGGCCCGCAGCAGCGACACGCTCAACCACCGCGTCGATCTGCTCCTGGCTGAACTGGCGGTACTGCTGCCACGCGGCGTAGGCCTTTTCGACCTTACCACGAACCTCTTCAATGGAGGTTGGATCTTGTTCGTGAGGCATGGGTGGAAACTGGCGCTCCTTCGGCTAAACCCCTACGTAGAGGGTTAGCTGTGGGGTTTCTTGCCCTTTTCCGATGTAGGAAGGATCTTTTCGACTTCCTCGTGCGGGTTCGGAATGACGTGGACGGCGACCAGTTCGCCGACACGCCGTGCCGCAGCCGCTCCGGCGTCGGTGGCTGCCTTTACAGCGCCGACATCGCCGCGAACCGTGACGGTCACGTAGCCCGCTCCTACATATTCCTTCCCGGCCAGGACAACGTTAGCGGTCTTTACCATCGCATCAGCCGCCTCAATTGCGCCTACCAAACCTTTGGTCTCGATCATGCCGAGGGCTTCCATGAATTCTCCTTCGTTTAAGACAATTCCAACTGATCCTCCACGTTATCATAGCCGTGCCGCGCGCACAATCAACGCGCGGGTTCCGCCGTTTGAGTGCCTGAGGAGAGACGGGGAGGGCTACTGGGCGAACTCCGCCCCGACGGGGCCAAGCCATAGATTCCCAACCGCGCGCGCCGTTCCAGGAGCCTGTTCATAGACAAGCGCCAACCGGAGGATAGTCGCCTGCGGAGTCTCCGGCAACACAAGAGTGGTTTCGGCGGCCTCTTCGCCGGAGAGATCGGCAGAGACGGCAAGTGGAGGTCCGCCCGATACCGCTCTGATCTCCCAATGCAATCCCGAACCTTGAGCGATCCCGGACGTGCGATAGGGGAAACGGAGCCGGTAGCGCCGGTTGGCCGTAACCGCCACATACTGCTCGACTAAACGGCATTGTCCGGGCTGGCTTCCGGAGAGAGAGATTCGCAGCGGAAACGGGAGCGCATCCCCAGCCACTGAGACCCCTTCGGCTGGTTTGATCCTCCAGCCAAATCCCCGGGGCAGAAAATCAGGCGAGAAACTAACGTTTGATACCGGCTGCCCTCGCTCAGGATGCACCGGATGGCGCGGGATCAAGCCACGCGAGGCCAGTCCGTTCCAAGAGCGCACCGCATCCGCCGCACGACCGGTCTGGATCATCCGGTCGCAGTAGTTCAGCAGGACCGGCACGTCCTGTGATCTGCCGAAGACGATCAGCCGGACAGCCACCGTACCCGCTGCGTCCAGACGGCCCCGTCCGAGCAGGTAATCGAGGTATTGGGCCACGATGTGAGGGTTGTCCGGAAGAACTCGCCGCGCGATTTCCTCCGCGTTGTCCGAGGACCGCCAGCAGAGGTCAAAAAGGGCAGCTTGATTGTGGTAAGCGATCTCCGCCGCCTGCCTCGCCCATACCCAAAACTGCTCCCGGTTGTTGCGACGGAAATAGAAGTTGGTTAGCGTCCAGCGGGGGGCGTATGTCTTGTCAACGCGAGCAGCATCGAGGAGATGCTTCTCGGCGGCGCTGAAATCCCCCACGGCTTCATCACGAAGGCCGAGTTCCATGCGCGAGGCGGCATCGTACGGATTCAACGCAACGGCTTTGGACAGAGCTTCTCCGGCACGGGCGGGATCGAGCGTCGCAAGGCGTTTCTGGTACCGCGCATTACCCGGGTCTTCCTGCACCGCGCGGGCAACGGACGCCGGCGTCCCGGCTCTATACAGAGCGTCGGCCCGCGCCAGCCGGTAGGCCAGCCACGAGGCCGCAAGAAGGCCAGCTAATACCAATACGATCAGTGGGATACGGGCGGCCACCCACAGGCGGGGCCAAAACGGGCCCCGGCCACCCTCCGGGCTGGGCTGCATGGCAGAGCCCAATTTATCACAAAATGTGCGCGGACCCCTCCAGATTTCCCGCCTTCGGCCGATTACCTACTCGTAGTCAGACGATTCGTTTAGTTCAGAACATGTTGGGAGGAAATCAAGTGGTCCGCTTCACCTTGTACGCTCTTTGCCTGTTGCTTGCGGCAGGCACCCTGTCCTTCAACTACGCTTCCACCGCGTCGATTGGAATGGCAAACGCCACAGGCAGCTTTCAGCTCGACCGTGCGACAGTCACCGGCAACGCAACGGTTTTCGACGGCACACTCGTCGAAACCAAGACCGTTCCTTCGAGTCTCTCGTTGGACGGCGGGGCACAGGTGCAACTGGGCACGGCCTCGCGTGGCAAGGTCTATCGTGGACGCCTTGTGCTCGAGCAGGGCCAAACGCGAGTCAGACGTGCCTCAGGCCTCCGCGTCGAAGCGCTGAACCTGCGCATCGTGCCGGAAAGCGGAGCTCTCGTGACGCTGGGCGGCGACGAGCGCGTGCGCGTGGAAGCCACGTCCGGAGCGGTCCGAGTCACCTCCTCAGAGGGGGTCTTGCTGGCTAATCTGGCATCTGGCGCGGCGCTTGATTTTCAGCCTCAGGCTGCCGGCGCGGCGGCGCCGGTCACCGTCACCGGCTGTCTCGTCCAAAAGAATGGTCATTTCTTTCTTACGGACAGTACAGCCAATGTCACTTTCGAAGTGCGTGGAACAGGTTTGCAGGAAGCTGCCGGACACTCCGTCGAGATCACCGGCGCCAGCCTCCGCGATGAATCGCCCGCCGCAGGGGCAAGCAGCGTAATCCGCGCCGCGAAGGTTGTCCGCGGGTCCGGGTCCTGCTCAGATCCCGCCGTTCCGGTCGCTGGGAAGCCTGGGAAGAAAAACAGCACTGCGAAAATGAGCCGCACGACAAAGGCTTTGATTGGTGGTGTCGTCATCGCGGGCGCCGCAGCCGGTGCCGCAGTCACTGTCTCCGACGATAGCGAAGAGAAAACGATCAGCCGCTGAACACTACCAGTTAGAACAACGTTCTCATAGTCGTTTCACGGTCACTCCTTCCGCCCCGGTCCCGGACCGGGGCTTTTTTTGTCAGGGGAAGAACGCGATACACTTTCCGCATAGGCGCGGGGCTATGCTTCCCTTCCGGTTCGTTTATCACGAGGGATACGACCTCAATTTCGGCGACCACGTGTTTCCGGCAGAGAAATACCGTCTGATCCGGGAGCGACTGCTCGCCGACGAGGTAGCGGCGCCAGAGGACTTCGTGACACCGGAACCAGCTTCGGAAAAGGATCTATTACTAGTCCACGACCCAGGTTGGATTCAGCGGATGCGTTCCGGAACGTTGAACTTCCAGGAGATCAGACGGCTTGAGGTTCCATATTCCCGGCAGATGGTGGATGCGTTTTGGCTCGCGGCCGGCGGCACGAAGCTGGCTGCCCGCCTGGCGTTGCAAGATGGCCTCGGGTTTAACATCGGCGGCGGTTTTCACCATGCTTTTCCCGATCATGGCGAGGGATTTTGTGCGATAAACGACATCGCCGTAGCGATCCGCGCTCTGAAACGGGACGGACTCATCGAGCGCGCCATGGTGGTGGATTGCGATTTACACCAAGGCAACGGAACGGCTGCAATTTTCGCCGGGGACCGGGATGTGCTGACCCTGTCCATTCATCAGCTCGACAATTACCCCGCCGTGAAACCTCCCTCGGATATCGACATCAACCTGCCGGACCAAACAGGAGATGACGAGTACATCGAGGAGCTTCGGAAGCATTACCTCCCGGCAATCGAGCGATTCTCTCCGCAGTTGGTCGTGTACGTGGCCGGGGCAGATCCCTTCTATCAGGACCAATTGGGGGGACTGGCTTTAACGGTTTGGGGGTTGAAGCAACGTGACCGGCTCGTGATGGACACGGCACTGCAATATGACGCTGCCGTCGCGGTGACGCTGGCGGGGGGGTATGCCTTCCGGCTGCCGGACACCGTGAAGATTCATGTAAATACCGCGAACGCGGCCTTTGAGTCGATGATCCTGACAGGGCGGGCATGGCGCCCGCCGGCTACACAGCGCTGAGCAGCCTTTTTTCGCGGTAAAGAAACTCGTCCGCCCGGCGGAAGAGCGTTTCACTATCCTCTCCTGGCTTGTATTCCGCCATTCCGACGGATGTCTTAACGAAGATGCCGAACGACCGTCCCCGCAGCGACACGTCGTACGCTCCTTCACACCGCTCTGTAAGCTCCTTGGAGCGGCTAATCGCGTCCTGAAAGCTACAGGCGGAGAGGATGACAAGGAACTCGTCCCCGCCCCAGCGGCAGACTGTGTCATTGGGGCGAACGTTGTCAGCCAGCCGTCTTGCAAAGATCCTGAGGACCGCATCGCCTACCTGGTGCCCCCAGCGGTCGTTGATTAACTTGAAGCGATTCAAGTCAAAGATCAGAATGCAGAACCCGCGGCCGGATTGGATCTTCTCTTCGAGTTTTTGCTCACCCTTCAGGCGGTTCGAGACACCCGTTAACGGATCCGTGCAAGCCAGTGCTTCAGCTTGAACAAGACGCCGTTTGAAAAGAGACAGTTCGCCACGCAGATGATCCGTCGATTCCTGCGTGCTGCGGCGAATCTCAATCGCGTATTCCTTCAGCTCTACGATTTGCGCCGAGAGCCGACAACGGATGTCGCTCATATCTTCGAGGCGCGCGATGGTCTCGAGTTCGCGGGTGAGACCCGCGAGCCGGCTGCTGTGAGCCTCGTTATTTGACGTCAGGGTAACGGTTACTTCGGCAAGCGTCTTTATGATGTCCTTGATCTCGGTTTCTCTTTGTTTAAGAACAGCCGACGCCCGGGCGCTGTGCTCGCACAGTTTCCGGTCAAGGACGGTACGGCTGCGTTCGAGCACCTCGACTGAGGCTTCCCCGAGGAGCTTTCGGCGCAAGTTCTTGAGGCTGGAACGGTATTCACTTACGAGGTCGTCATTGACCGGTATCGTGTGGCGCTCCATGCTCTGGATGGCCGACAGATAGCAGTCAAAGACAGTTCGAAAACGCTGTTCGAACTCCTCGAATTGACTCAGCGATTTGCGCAGGGAGATCATGCCCTCTCCGCTCCAGCAGACATTCTTCTTGTCTATCGGCGGAAAAAGGCGAATCCTAAAGGTGCTCGTAAGAATGTTTTGTATCGATTGGCCGGGGGAAGCGGTTCAGAGCCGAAAATGGCTAAATACTAATCGTTCCATCGGCTATGAGCCGGCTCACAGCTTCGTGTACCGCCTGGAGGGAGGTGTAACGGGGCTGATAGCCGAGCAACCGCGTAGCCTTCGCGATGCTGCAGTTCGGTGAATGCGCGATGTGGTCCCAAGTGGCGGCGGCTTCACTTTCTGGTACAGTCCGACGCCATTCCTCCCATGGAAGGAAACTAAGCCTGGCCTCCCGCCCAAACCACTTCGCAACGGACTCCGCATAGCCGCGGAGCGTCAGAGCCGACGGGGAGACGACGTGAAAGCTCTCACCGACGGAGGTGCTCCAGCGGGCAAGCGCGTGCCCGAAAGCCTGGGCGACGTCATCGGCGTGCACGTGGTGAACCGTCTCCAGACCGAGGTTGGGAAGGACAAGTTCCTCGCCCCGGGCAAGGCGGACAAAGACCTGCGGATTGAAATGGCCAGCGGGGTTCAGGGGAGGCCACCCCGGCCCGACTATGTGTCCGGGATGCAGCACCGTAGCAGGAAAGCCGTGCGTGCGGGCTTCCTCCAGCAGATACGCTTCGATAGCGGCCTTCTTGCAGCCATAGTCACCGAAAGGACGGCGGGGCTGTTCCTCCGTCACAGGGACCTCGACGCCGTGGCCATGTACCCAAATCGTCCCGCAGTGGAGGAGGTGCTGCACGCGCCCACGCAGAGCTTCCACAAGCTGCCGGGCGCTCGTCTCGGTGAAACAGATCAGATCGATAACGGCGTCCGGCTTTAGCTCAGCGATGCGCGCGCCAAACGTTCCCGCGGCATCTTCGGACGGGCGGTCGAGCGTTACACGCTCTACTTGACTCCAGGCGCCGTGAGGCTGGTAGGGTTCCCTCTGGCACCGGCTGACGCAGACGACCTCGTGTCCGGACATCACGAGGCGCGGCACAAGGAATGTACCGACGTGTCCCGTTCCGCCGATGACAACGATGCGCATGGCGATTCCGTCCTTCTCTGAGGAAGCTACGGGAGCGGCTTTTCACGCTCAATCAGGTGGAGGATGTTCCCCTCAGGATCGGTAAAGAAGACGAGCTTGTTTCCCTTGCTCGAAGTCGGCTCCGTGAGGAAGTTGACGCCCTTCGCCTTGATGCTTGCGTATACCTCGTCGAAGTTGTCAACGGCGAGTGCGAGGTGCCGGAGTCCAGGGGTTTTCAGTGTCGCGGCGGAGCGCTCGCCTTCGGCGCTGATGATCTCGATCATCGTGCCGTTCGGCGCTTTGACAAATGTCGCGCCAGCAGACTGGTAATTGATGACGAAGCCAAGCGTCTCGACGTACCACCGGCCAAGAGCAGGATGATCTGCTGACGCAATGGCTGTGTGTTCGATGCCGATAACCATGGTCTCAGCATAGCAGGGCACCGGAGCTCGGGATGCCATCGTATGCTGGAGTACAAAGGCCATGAAACGAGGGCAAATTCCGCCCGGTGTGACCAAACGTCTCCTGCGGGCACGGCCGTCAGAGCAGCGCGATATGGCTATGCGGCGAGTGATCCGTTCGATTCCCAAGGGGAAAGTCGCCACCTATTCTCAAGTGGCCGCGGCGGCAGGCTATCCGATGTACCACAGGCAGGTGGTCCAGTTGCTGCGGAGATCAGGGGACTCGCTGCCCTGGCAGCGCGTGGTGGGCGCGGGCGGACAGATCCGTTTACGGCGCGAAATGGCCCACGAACAACGCGTGCGGCTCGAGATGGAAGGGGTCCGTTTCCGCGGGAAACGGATTGCCATGGACGAGCACCAGCACACCTTCCGCACGTGGACGCCGAAGGACTGACGATTCGGGGCGATTTGAACCCAGTGGGCGAAGTCATATAGAATTCGACGTTTCGGAGGAATTCTGATGACTCGCCTGTGCTTTTCCCTTCTGCTCGGCGCATGCCTCGCGCTGGCAGCCCCAGATGTCCGCATCACCAGCGGTGCAACCGATGATCAGGTATTCCAGCGTGGCCCTGGCGGCACGGCTGATATCGCACTGGCCGGTATTGCCAGCGACGTGAACGGCAAATCGCTTGAGACACGGATCACGCGAAATTTCCTCCCGGTTGAGGGATTCGACTGGAAGGCTGCGGGAACGATCCGCGACGGTAAATGGAGCGCGAAGTTGAACGGTGTTCCAGCGGGCGGGCCGTACCGGATCGAGGTCCGGATTGCCGGAACCGCGGAAACGGCGGAAGTCGTGGACGTGCTGGTGGGCGACTTGTGGGTACTCGCGGGCCAATCGAACATGCAGGGCGTCGGCAACCTTACCGATGTCGAGCTTCCGCATAGCCTGGTGCATAACTTCGACATGACAGATCACTGGGTTGTAGCGGAAGAACCGTTACACCGGTTAGTTGACGCAACGGACCGGGTGCATTGGGGCCGGAATCCAGAAACCAAGGAGCCGGAGAAACTCGAAGGCGAGAAACTGGCTCGTTACATCGCAGAGAGGAAGAAGGGCGCGGGTTTGGGATTGCCGTTCGCAGTCGAGATGGTGAAGCGGACCGGCGTCCCGATCGGGCTGATTTCGTGCGCGCATGGCGGCACGTCGATGAACCAGTGGAGCCCGGACCTAAAGGACAAGGGCGGTGATTCTTTGTACGGCGGCATGATACGCCGGGTTCAGTTGGTGGGTGGAAAGGTCAAGGGCGTGCTGTGGTACCAGGGAGAATCCGAAGCGAACCCGACGGCTGCGCCGGTCTTCCTGGACAAGTTCGAGCGCTTCGTGGCCGCGGTGAGAGCGGATTTCGGGCAGCCGAACCTGCCGTTCTATTACGTGCAAATCGGCCGCCACGTCGCCGAAAGCAATCAGGCGGAATGGAATTCCGTCCAGGAAAACCAGAGGAAAGCCGAGATGAGCATCCCCAACTCGGGAATGGCGGCTTCCATTGATTTCGCACTCGACGACGCCATCCACGTGAGCACGCCGGATCTCAAGAGGTTAGGGCGGCGGCTGGCGAACCTGGCACTCGGGACGACCAAACGAGGTCCCAGGCCGGTTTCGGCGGTGTTCGGCGACGGCATCGTGCGAGTCGTCTTCTCCGACGTGAACGGACGCCTGGCCGCCGACGGCAGGATCTCCGGCTTTGTGATCGAAACACCCGAAGGGGGGCCGAAGCCAATGATATATAAGGCGAAGGTCGACCCCGAGAATGGCAGCGCCGTTCTGTTGTATGTGAATGGCACCTATCCGAAGGGCTCGAAGCTGCGCTATGGCCTGGGCCGGGACCCGTACTGCAACCTGCGTGACGAAGCCGACATGGCCGCGCCGGTATTCGGGCCGATGCCAATCCAGTAAACGAGATACGGCGTGATAGAATTGGGGGTACTTCACAAAGGAAAGACCCCCACGGTAATGACACTTCGTTTATCGATCGCGTTGCTAATGGCGCTGTGTATTTACGCGCAGACTCAGACTCCTCCTGCGGGGACGCCTCCCGCAGCGGCGGCTACACCAGCGGTAACGTTGGATTCTCTCCCAGGCGAATCCGTCGTGGCAACGATCGACGGTAAAGGCGTCACAGCGGCGGAATTGCAGTCCATTCTCCGTGTCTTGCCGCCGGCAGCCAGACAGCAGGCCATGAG
>JBDKSR010000013.1:0-2878 GCA_039680545.1 Bryobacteraceae bacterium
CTTTTCGTGTGCTTCACTGCGGCACACGCACAGGACGTTCGAGCCAGTATCACCGGAATCGTGTCCGATCCGTCGGGCGCACCGGTGGCCGGAGCGACTATCAATGTGACCAACCTGGCCACGAACGTCGCGGTTTCGTCTCAGACAAACGAGACCGGTAACTATGTAACGCCGTTCTTGGCGCCTGGCCAGTACAAACTGGCGGTCGAGAAGGCAGGATTCAAGCGCTACTTGCGCGAGAATATCCTGCTCCAGGCGCAGAATCGTGCTCGCGTTGACGTAATTCTCGAACTCGGTGAGTTGGCGCAGAGTGTCACGATTTCGGATTCGGTTTCCCAGTTGCAAACGGAGACCGCCTCCCGGTCGCAGACGCTGGCTAACGAGCTTGTCGAGAACATCCCGACGCAAGGCCGCAATCCCTTCCAGATCGCCTGGGCGACTGCCGGCGTGACGAAGAGCGGCAACTGGCGCTACCTGCGTTCCTTCGATATCGGGGGCACGTCGGGAGTCTCCATCAACGGTGGTCGAGAGAAAGAGAACGAAGTGCTGATGGATGGTATCAGCAACGTCCGCGGCAACCGTACCGTCATCGGCGTTCCGACGACCGAGTCGGTGCAGGAATTCAAGGTACAGACGAGCACGTACGACGCCCAGTATGGGCGCACCGGCGGCGGCGTCATCACGATCGTTACCAAAGGTGGCGGCAACGAATTCCACGGGACGGCGTTCGAGTATTTCCAGAACGACAAATTGAACGCCAATCAAAGCGAGTTGAATAAGGCCGGAACGAAGAGGCCGCCAAACCACATCAATCAGTTCGGCGCGCAGGCGTCGGGTCCCATTTACATCCCTAAGGTATTCAACGGGAAGAACCGTGCATTCTGGATGTTGTCGTGGGAGAGCATGCGGCAGCGATCGGCGGACCCGGGCTCGGCCACTCTTCCTCTGGATGCATGGCGGACCGGTGACTTTAGGACGTTGTACAACAATTCGGGAGCGCAGATCACGATTTATGATCCGTGGAGCACCCAATCCAACGGTTTGCGTACGCCGATCGCGAACAATACCATTCCATCGGCTTCGATCGATCCGGTGGCGAAGGCTGTGCTCGGGTACTATCCATCGCCGAGAAGTGCGGGTGACGGCCCGGCCCACAACAACAACTACATCTTTCCGTCGCGCTGGATTGCCAGTTTTGACCAGTTCGTCGGCCGAACCGACGTCGCCCTTAACCAAAACAACAACGTGTACTTCCGTTACAGCGAGAATCCGTTCCAGGAGTATCGCGGCATCAAGTTCGGTACGGACAATCCCGCCGAGCCGACCGGCAACGCCCCGCTGCTTCGCAACGGCCGCAACATCAGCATGGACTGGACGTCGACCATCTCGCCGACCATGACGTTCGACCTGCGATTTGGGCTGAGCCGTTGGGAAGAGGCCGGCGGCAGCACCCTCGGGGCCAACTTCGATCCGACAAAACTCGGTATCGGAAAAGATCTAGCTGCCCAGTTCACCAAGTATCAATTCCCGCAGTTCAACATCGATGGCTATCAGGGGCTTGGCGCGGACGCCTATGGGCCTGCCGCCATGGATACGTACAGCTTGCAGCCCAACTTGAACGTCGTCGTTGGGAAGCACTTCATCAAACTCGGGGTGGAAGCCAGAAAGTACAACCGGAACGAAAACGGACGCGGCTACCCCTCCGGCAAGTGGACGTTCAAGAAGGGGTGGACCCAGGCGAATGCCAGCAAGGCCGACGCAGTTTCCGGTAACTCGCTTGCAAGCATGTTGCTTGGCATACCGGACAGCGCGTCTGTAGAGAAGAACGTTGATCCGGCGTACGCACATTACTACTATGCCGGGTTTATCCATGATGACTGGAAGCTCACGCCGAATCTGACTCTCAACTTTGGTCTTCGGTGGGATATGGAGACGGCAAACTACGAGCGCTTCGACCGCAACGTGTTGGGCCTCGACTTCGATGCCGCGAGTCCGATTGCCGCGTCTGTCACCGGGCTGAACCTGAAAGGAAGGATGCTCTTCGCCAATGTGGACGGTCAGCCCCGAGAAGCCTTCCAGTCGGACAAGAATAACTGGCAACCGCGCGTAGGCCTGGCATATCGCGTCTGCGATAAATGGGTCGTACGCGGCGGTTACGGCCTGTACTATCTGGGTCAAGACGAAAACGGCTGGACCGGCGGTTTCAGCCGCACAACGGATGCCGTCACTTCGCTCGACAGCTTGACTCCGTATCCAGGCATGTCAATCGCGAATTCCTTCGCCAGTTATGGCGGGATACTGCTGAACCCGATCGGCTCCAGTAAAGGAGCAGCCAGTTTTCTGGGAGAGGGAGTGACAGCGAACTTCCTGGACCGTCCCTTGCCGTACTCGCATCAGTACTCGTTCGACATCCAGCGGGAACTCCCCGGTGACATGTTGTTTGAGATCGGGTACTCAGGCAATACCGGCCGTAAGCTGCCGATTACTTTCGACAACCTGAATTACATTCCTGCCGACAAGCTGGGCGTGCGTACCTCTACCGGGGCAATCGACACCGCATACTACACCAAGAAAGTGGCGAACCCGATGGCTGGTCTGATCCCCAACAACGGCTCGTTGAACGGCTCGACCATCACGCAGTCCACATTATGGTATGCCTACCCGCAGTTCTCGTCAATGAAGCTAGGCAGCGTGCCGATCGGACGGCAGCAGTACCACGGCATGCAGGTGAAGGTCACCAAGCGCATGTCGAACGGACTGAGCTTCCTGGCCAGCTACGGAATCGGCAAGAACCTTACCGAGACCAGTGTGCTGAACGCCCAAAACTTCTCGCTGTCGAATTGGGAAGACACCAAGCTGGAAAAACGGTCCGACCAGA
>JBDKSR010000014.1:0-2019 GCA_039680545.1 Bryobacteraceae bacterium
GCGTTGCAATCATCGATGCGGGCCAGCAGCGCTTCATCACCTCGGTACGCGTGGGACGGCTGCCGTTCGCGATCACTGTCGCTCCGGACGGCAAGCGTGTCTACGTCACGAATGTCGGGATGTTCGAATACAAGCCCATTCCTGGAGCCGATCGAAGCCGCGCCCGTGAAACAGGCCTGCCGTTTCCCGCCTTCGGTTTTCCGTCGCCGGAGTCCGCAAAGGGAGTTCGCCGCGAGACTGCTCTCGGTCCGGTCGAGGTGCCGGGGCTCGGCGATCCCAACGTGTCGGAGTCGAACTCTGTTTGCGTGATCAATGTGGAGGATCCGGCGAAACCGCGCGTTGAAACGTTCATCCGTACGGGCCTGCCATTCGGCCAGGGGACGTCGGGGGGCAGCAGCCCGTCGGGTGTCCTCGCGACCGGCGATCGCGTCTATGTCTCCAACGCGCACAACGATACCATCACGGTGATCGACGCGAAGACCAACAAGGTGATCCAGGACATCCCCATTCGTATCCCGGGGCTCGAGAACTTGCGCGGCGTGCTTCCGCTTGATCTGGCTTACTATCCGGCTAAATCCTGGCTGCTCGTCGCGGAGGCTGGAATCAATGCGATCGGCGTCATCGACACGCAGCAGATGCGAGTCGTGGGGCACCTGCCGGCCGGTTGGTTCCCCACGCGCGTCCGCGTTCGGGGCAACACCGTTTACGTCACCAACGCGAAGGGCCATGGAACCGGCCCCAATGCGGACGAGCATAGCCCGGCGCGCGACAGCTTCCAGGGAGCGATGCGGCGCGGCACGATCTCGATCTATCCGATACCGGAGGCTGGCGAAATCAGCGGCCTGACCGCTCACGTCATGGAGATGAATGGGTTCGTCCCCGTGAAGGAGCCGCAGGCGAGCCTTCCGAAGGGAATACGGCACGTCGTATTGATTGTGAAAGAAAATCGTACGTTCGACGAGGTGCTTGGTGATGTCGCGAAGGCGTCAAACGGAGTTGTTCGCGGGGCGCCCGCGCTGGCTCGGATCGGACGGCACGGCTGGGTGCAGCCGGAATTGGGCTCTTTGCGGTCGCGCCTCGCACTGGAGGACGTCAACGTCACGCCAAACCATCACGCGATCACCGAACGTTGGGCCTTCAGCGACAACTTCTATGCGGATTCGGAGGTCAGTGTCGACGGGCACCACTGGCTGGTTGGCTCCTATCCAAATGCCTGGACCGAAAGCACGCTCATGGCCGCCTACGCAGGCCAGAAGGACTTCCGGATGCCGACGACGGCCCCGGGGCGGCTCAACTTCCCGGGAAGTCACTCGTCCCTTCATCCGGAGGAACAGCTTGAGGCCGGCGCGATCTGGCATCATCTGGAGCGCCACAACATCAGTTTCCGGAACTATGGAGAAGGCTTCGAACTGGCTGGCGCCGACGCGGGCGAGGGATTGAAACCAACCGGCGCGCGTTTCGTCACGAATGTGCCCATGCCCGACCCGCTCTATCGCAACACCTCGCGGGACTATCCGCAGTTCAATATGAACATCCCGGACCAATTCCGGGCGTCGCAGTTCATTTCGGAAGTGCGGAATAAGTACCTGCCGGGCGGAGAGCCGTTCCCTCAATTCGTGTTTATACACCTGCCCAACGATCACATGGCGCGTGTGCGGCCCAGGGACGGATACCCGGCCGCCTCATCTTATGTTGCGGACAACGACTACGCGCTCGGAAGGATACTCGAGTTTCTATCCAATACGCCCTGGTGGCGTGAGATGGCGGTCTTCATCACCGAAGACGACGCGCAGGGCGGCGTGGATCACATCGACTCCCATCGCACCGTGCTTCTCATCGCCAGTCCCTGGGCGAAGAAAAACTACGTGTCCAGGGTCAATACCAGCTTTCCCGGATTGCTCAAAACGGTCTTCCGGCTATTGAATATGCCGCCGCTCAACCTTTTCGATGCGGCCGCCACCGACCTCGCGGACTGCTTCACGGATAAGCCCGACCCAACTCCTTACGAACTTCAGCCGG
>JBDKSR010000015.1:0-3409 GCA_039680545.1 Bryobacteraceae bacterium
TGGTGAATTCCCCTCGGACTCTTGCCGGAATGTCGTAGTCGACGGGCGATCCGTAGTTGACGGTCGTAACGACAGTCCGGCATGCCAGCGGCCCCGTCTTCGGCCCGGACGCCGCAACCGCGATCACTGAGGACGCGTTCCAAAGCCGTACCGCACGGCGCTTCTGATTCACTACATCGATCACGTCGAAGGCGAATTCGCTCGGATCGGCAATCTGCTCGCGGTACGCCACAATCTGGCCGCGCCCGAACGAGTAAAAGTCGCGGTCCTCCTGTGCGCGAACTGCTTTCAAACCAGGAGTGCGCCACCACGCCTTCTCTCCAGGAGCGTCCACAATCAGCGAGCCGCCCGCGTGAGCATATGCCAGGAGCGTCTTCCGCGCGGCGGGCGCGGGATCGGGAATGCTGGATGCAACGAGCGCCAGGCACCCGGGGAATGCCGCCGGCAGAGCCGAGGCCGCAACGAGCCGGGGCGAGACGTTCTGGCGGAACATCAGGTTCGCGATTTCAGCCGTGATGTCGTCCGCGACCAGAAGCGTTGCAATCGGAGAGATGGGCCTGCCCAACAGTGGCTGGTGCTTCCTGAGCCAGGCGGCGGTTCGCCCCAACTGCTGCCATGCCGCGATCGCTTCCTTGTCTCCGCCGAGCAGCGCCTTACGGTATCTGGGTTCGATCGCGAGAACGTAATTGCCGCCTGCCGCCCACGCGTCGATCAACCCGAGTTCGAGCGAATCGTACGGAACGATCCGGCCCGGCTTCAGTCCCGCTTCCTCGTTGGGCTGATACCCGAGCATCGCCGTGCGCTGAGGGTACATCGCCCGCAGGTAGGCGATCCAGAAACTGTTCGCATCGATCCAGGGTTGGTGGCTGGCGCTGGCAACATCCTCATCCGGATTGACTGGCGCGGAGTGGCGGGTGAGGCCGGGCCATTGTCCTGCCTTCAACGCCGCCGGTCTCGATGGACTCTTGTCCATTTCTTCGAGACTCAAGGAAGGAAGCTCCTCGGGGGTGGCGGTCTTCAGCCCCGCCTGCCGGCAGGCTTCGGAGAAAGCGGGCTCGTTGTTTGGTACAAGCAGCGCGGTGACGCCGCCCTCCTTCAAAGTTCCGGCCAGCTTTGGGTCAATTCCCTCCCACCGGAGGACTACGTCACGAGACAGATCGATTGGCATCGGCTTACAACCAGCAGTCGAAGTGATCTGGTGCCCGGCTACCCGGCTTACGTCGCAGGCTCGGGCTGCTCCGCAAATGCCGCGGCAATGAAGTCGCGGTTCATTCGCGCGATCACCTCTAGTTTAATCGACTTCGGACAGGCCGCCTCGCACGCGCCAACGTTGGTGCAGTACCCGAATGTCTCGTTGACCAGGGTGTCGATCATCTGGAGCGCACGGCGATGGCGTTCCAGTTGCCCTTGCGGCAGTAATCCGAGGTGCGAGATCTTTGCTCCCGTAAACAACGCTGCTGCCGCATTCGGACAAGCCGCCACGCAGGCCCCGCAACCAATACATGCCGCCGCGTCCATGGACAGTTCGGCGTCCTGTTTCGGGACGGGGATCGCGTTGCCGTCCGGCGCGCTTCCGGTCGGGACGGAAATGAAACCTCCGGCTTGGATGATCCGGTCGAACGCGCTGCGGTCCACGACCAGGTCCTTGATGACAGGGAACGCCTTGGCCCGCCACGGCTCGATGTAGACGTCTTCGCCGTCGTGGAAGTGGCGCATGTGTAGCTGGCACAGCGTCGTGCGCGGTTGTCCCCCGTGCGCCCGTCCGTTCACCATGGCGCCGCAGGTGCCGCAGATGCCCTCGCGGCAGTCATGGTCGAAGGCCACCGGCTCCTCGCCCTTCATAGTCAGTTCCTCGTTGAGGACGTCAATCATCTCGAGGAAAGACATCTCCGGGCTTACGTCGTTCAACTCGTAGCGGGTCATGCGGCCCGGCTCGCTCGCGTTTTTCTGCCGCCAGATGTGGAGTGTGAGTTTCATCACTTGTAACTCCGTTGCGCCGGGATCACGTGTTCAAACTGCAGCGGCTCCTTCGACAGCGCCGGCGGCTTCTCTTGTCCCTGGTATTCCCACACCGCGACGTGGCAGAAATTCTCGTCGTCGCGTAGGGCCTCTCCTTCGGCGGTCTGGAATTCCTCGCGGAAATGGCCGCCGCAGGATTCGTTCCGTTCGAGCGCGTCCATGCACATCAGTTCGGCGAGTTCCATGTAATCGGCCACACGGCCCGCCTTCTCCAGGCACTGGTTGAGGTCTTCATTCGCGCCCACTACGTTGACGTTCGACCAGTATTCCTCGCGCAGCGCCGGAATCTTACGCAATGCTGCTTCGAGGCCTTCTTTGGTGCGCCCCATCCCGCAATATTCCCAAAGGATCTTGCCAAGTTCGCGGTGGAAGGAATCCACCGTACGTCTTCCTTTGATGGCCAGCAAGCGCGCAATAATCGACGTCGCGCTGTTTTCGGCTTCCCGCACGTCAGGATGATCCTCGCCGATCTTCGCCGCGACGCCCGCTGTCGCCAGGAAGTGCCCGATCGTGTACGGGAGGATGAAGTACCCGTCGGCAAGGCCCTGCATCAGGGCGCTTGCTCCAAGGCGATTCGCGCCGTGGTCCGAAAAATTCGCTTCCCCGATGACGAACAGCCCGGGGATTGTACTCATCAGGTGGTAATCGACCCACAGCCCGCCCATTGTGTAATGGCTGGCAGGGTAGATCCTCATCGGGACCTTGTATGGGTCCTCGGCGGTGATCCGCTCATACATCTCGAACAGGTTGCCGTACCGTTCGGTGATGGTCTGGTGCCCGAGCCGCTTCAGGGCGTCGGCGAAATCCAGATAGACGCCGTAGCCCGTGTCGCCCACTCCGCGGCCTTCGTCGCACACCATCTTGGCGGCGCGCGACGCCACGTCTCTTGGCACAAGGTTTCCGAACGTCGGATACCGCCGCTCCAGGAAGTAATCGCGCTCCGCTTCCGGGATCTCGCCTGCCGGTCTCTTGTCGCCCTTCTTGAGCGGCACCCAGATCCGGCCGTCGTTCCGCAACGACTCGCTCATCAGCGTCAACTTCGACTGGTAATCGCCGGTCACCGGGATGCACGTCGGATGGATCTGCGTGAAGCACGGGTTCGCAAAGCCCGCGCCGCGTTTGTAGGATCTCCAGATCGCCGTCGCGTTTGAGCCCTTGGCGTATGTTGCGAGGTAGAAAGCGTTGCCGTAACCGCCGGACCCGAGCACAATCGCGTCCGCCACGTGGCTTTCGATCTTGCCTGTCAGCAGGTTTCGCGTCACAATCCCGCGTGCCCGGCCGTCCACAACGATCAGGTCGAGCATCTCCGTTCGCGGAAAGAGCTTCACCGTGCCCGCCGCCACTTGGCGCATCAAAGCCTGGTACGCGCCGAGCAGGAGCTGCTGCCCCG
>JBDKSR010000016.1:0-54639 GCA_039680545.1 Bryobacteraceae bacterium
AGGATCTCCGCTTTCCGAGACGTAAGTGCCGACTGGCTGCCCATGTCTTTTCGCTCAGAATTTCCCTCTCCTTTGTATTTTACACCGGGCGCACAATCAAGTTTTTTCCAAACGAACCCAATTTCCCGGTCCGCGTCTCAGTGCCATGGTATCGGCAAATCACACGTTCCTGTTCATGCCGTTTCGATAAATTTCTGAAAACAAGGCAGATCGAACAAGGGCAATCAAGGGACTGGAATGAACGAACAAACCTGTAACTTCAGCGTGCCTTTTGACATCAGAGTGAGCAGCGGAAGTGTAACGCTGCGTTGCCGATTGGCACCATCCATAGAGAGGTGTGTGGAACGTAGCACCTGGGCTATCGGGCGCATCTATTTCATTGGGGGGGATAGATGCTTCGCTGGTTGCGGTACGACTGGGACAACCGGTTGAAGTCGAGGGTACGAGGCTGGATCGAGCGGCCTCGCGTACCCACGAGGACCCGACGGTTCCGCATTCCGCAATTCCGGCCGGTCCGCTTTCATGCGTGGCCGGCCGGCCTTGGTATCCTTCTGATTCTGGGCGGCGTCGAAATGCGGACGTCGTGGGTCGAGTCCTTCGTTCTATCGGGACTCGCGAAACATCTCAGCTATTCACTGGAATCCGGTCCCAGCAGCGCCATCCGCTATCCGACTCACGGCCCATACAACGATCGTCTGGGCTACGCAAAACTTCCTGATTTCCTGGCCCGGCTGGAGCAATCGGGATACAGGATCGAGGCACAAGCCCGCAATTCGCCGCTCTCCATCACTCTGGCCGATTTCGGTCTATATCCGATCTATTCCGAGAAATCCCAGGCAGGGCTGCAGATAGCGGGGGCCAACGGGCATCCTCTCTTTTCGTCGCGTTTCCCTGGACACGCGTACGCGCGTTTCGAGGACGTTCCCCCGCTTATCGTGCACTCGCTCCTATATATCGAGAACCGGGAAGCCCTCGAAGGCTCATACCGTTACAGCAACCCGTCAGTTGAGTGGGACCGGCTGGCCGGCGCGTTCGTGGATTTGGGGTTGAATACGTTCCGATCCGGTCACCGTCTCAGCGGGGGGAGCACGCTCGCGACACAGATTGAGAAAGTACGGCATTCGCCGGGCGGCAGGACGGGCTCCCTGACGGAGAAGCTCCGACAGATGGCCGCCGCGTCGTTACGCGCCTATCAAGGGGGGCAGGAAACGGTCGAGGCACGACGGCGGATTGTCGTCGACTACCTGAATTCCGTGCCCCTGTCGGCGATACGGAGACACGGGGAGATACACGGCCTCGGCGACGGGCTGTGGGCCTGGTACGGAGCGGATTTTGGGGAGGTAAACAGGCTTCTCGCCCGCCTGGAAGATGGGAGCGACGACGCTACCCGCGGCCGTGCATACAGACAGGCGCTGAGCCTGCTGCTTGCCATCAACAGTCCTTCGAAATACCTGAGGGGGCCCTCGGTATCCCTCGACGAGCGCACCGATGCGTACCTGCATCTGCTCGCGAAGGATGGCGTCATATCCGTTTCCCTGCGCGACGCCGCACTGCGCGAGCGTTCCGGGATCCGACAGACAGCCCCACTCGTCCCGGCGGCGCCGTATTCGTCCAGAAAAGGCTCGGACCCGGTGCGTGCACAGTTGCTATCGCTTTTGGGTTTGAAAGACACCTACGCACTCGACCGCCTGGATCTCTCGGTGGAAACGCCGCTCGATGGGCGGATCCAGGAATCGGTGACGGAGATGCTGCAGCGATTGAACGATCGCGAGGTCGCAGCCAGAGCCGGGCTTCTGGGCGAGCACCTGATTCAGTCCAGCGATCCGGCACGGGTGATTTACAGTTTCACGCTCTACGAGACATCCGGCGGGGTGAACCTGTTACGGGTGCAGGCAGACAACTACGATCAGCCGTTGAATATCAATGAAAGCACGCGCCTGCAACTCGGTTCCACCGCGAAACTGCGCACACTTTTGACGTATCTCACGGCCGTCGCCGAACTGCACGGTCAGCATGCGGGCGCCGGCACAGAACTGCTGCAGCGAGGGACTAATGAGCGCCAGGATCCTTTGACGGAATGGGCCATCGGGTACCTGCAAACCGCCCGGGACAAAAGCCTTGCGGCAATGCTCGATGCAGCGATGCAACGGCGTTATTCGGCGAGTCCGGGTGAGAGTTTCTTTACGGGCGGCGGTCTTCATCAGTTCTCGAACTTCGACCCTAAGGACGACGAACGTATCGTAACCGTCAGCGATGCATTCGCGCGGTCCGTCAACCTGGTCTTTATCCGGCTGATGCGCGACATCGTGAAGTATTACACCTACCGTCTGCCGGGTTACTCGCAGGCGATGTTCGAAAGCTTGGACCAACCCGCACGGAAGGGCTATCTCGACCGTTTCGTCGAGATGGAGGGCAAGCAATACCTGGCGAAGTTCCATGCGAAGTACCACGGCCAGATTCCGGACGAATCGATCGAGACGCTGGTGCTCGGTATTCATCCGACTCCACGAAGGCTGGCGACGATCTACCGTTCATTGAGGCCCAATGCGGGTCTCGATGAATTCGCGGCGTTCCTGAAGGCGCACCTGCCAAGTCCGATGCCGGACGCGGAGACAGTTGAGCGGCTGTACAGGATGTACGCGCGCGATAAGTTCGACCTCACGGACCGCGGTTTCCTGGCAGGCGTGCATCCGCTTGAATTGTGGCTGGTTGAGTACCTGCGAGATCACCCGAAGGCGAGCCTCGACGAAGTTTTCAATGCTGGAACCGAGGCACGGCGAGATTCCTACAGGTGGCTCTACCGGACCCGGTTCAAGGGCGCACAGGATCAGCGGATCCGCACAATGCTTGAGAGAGACGCATTCGCGGAAATTCTCAAGGAATGGCGGCGCCAGGGGTATCCGTTCCGGTCGATGACACCGTCGTATGCATCTGCTCTGGGCAGTTCGGGCGACACGCCCGCCGCACTCGCCGAACTCGCCGGCATCTTGCTGAACGATGGGGTAAGGCGCCCCACGCCGCGAATCCGCAAACTTCATTTCGCCGCGGGAACACCGTTAGAGACAATCGTTTCGCCAGCTCCCGGCAAGCCCGAGCGCGTGTATCCGCCGGAAATCGCTGCAGCGGGACGCAAAGCGATGATTGGCGTCGTCGAACGAGGAACAGGACGGCGGGCATTCGGCGCGGTGGTGCTGCCGGATGGGCGAAGCCTACCCATCGGCGGGAAGACCGGTACCGGAGACAACCGTTTTGAAGTCTATGGCGCAGGCGGGCGGCCGATCGAGTCGCGCGTCCTGAACCGGACAGCCGCCTTCGTTTTCTTCATCGGGGACAGGTTCTTTGGGACCGTCACCGCCTATGTGCCGGGGAAGGTGGCCGGTGATTACGAGTTCACGAGCGCCCTCCCCGCGCAGGCATTCCGCTACATCGCCGCGAGCATCTTCCCTCTGGCCTCCAGCGAGCCGGGGACATTATTAGCTAAACGATAGAAAATCCTTCGGTTAACGATTTCCTCACTCCGTCGGCAGCGGGTGGCTTGGCCCCGAAGATCATCTGGTGCGGGCGAGAGGGTTTGAACCTCCACGAGATCTCTTCCACAAGTATCTCAGGCTAATTGAGTCGTTAATTTCAACACGTTACAAGCTTCCGTTGGATATTGGCCGAGCATTTGTGTGATATAACTCTGCTAACGAGATTACGGCGGAAATAGCCGGACTCAGTCGTATGGGTGCGGATGGGTTGGCCCACAACACGTACGCAAGGTCCAAGTTGCTACGACTCGGGTTCGCCAGCAAACCTGAAACGCCGGGGGGCGCGTTTTGGGATTCTCTCTCATCACGCAGCACAGCCAGGACTTACCCGGATCACCCATGAACCAGACAATTCATCGGATTCTCAAAGGTCAGGCGGATCGATTCCCCAATAAGGAGGCGATTCGCGCGCCGGGGCGCACGGCTCTTGACTATCAGTCGCTGACCCTTCAAGTCGACTCGATCGTGGAGCGGTTGAACACCCTGGGCATCGGTCGAGGCGAACGCGTGGCGATCGTCCTGCCGAACGGGCCGGAGATGGCGGTCGCGTTTCTCGCGGTGGCCTCTTGTGCGACAAGTGCGCCTCTCAACCCCGCTTATCGTGCCAGCGAGTTCGACTTCTATCTTTCCGACTTGAACGCCAGGGCACTGATGCTCGCCGAGGGGGTTAATTCGCCTGCAAGGGAGATTGCCCAGGCGCGTGGCATTCCGATCCTTGAGGTCACCCGAAAGCCGGACGACGCGGCCGGAGTATTTCATCTGACCGAGACATCAGGCGGGACTGCATCCGTCGCCAGCTTTGCCGGTCCCGATGACGTGGCGCTGGTTCTACACACCTCCGGTACGACTTCCCGGCCGAAGATCGTCCCACTTACTCACAGGAACATCTGCACGTCGGCGTTTAATACCGCCACGACTCTGCAACTGACGGAAGATGACTGTTGTTTGAATGTGATGCCGTTATTTCACATCCACGGGTTGATGGCGGCAGTGCTCGCTAAACTGACTCCCTTTCGTGAAGTTGCTTATTTTCAACATCTTACAGTGATTCATGCCCGACGTAACAGATCCGCGTAACAAAAGGGTATAATCTACCCCATGCCACTCACCGCTCATCGCCGCCACGTCAAAGGATGCCCTCACGCCGGCAAGGGCTGGAATTTTACGCTCTGTGCTTGCCCGATCTGGTGTGACGGGATACTTGATGGAGTCAGGATCACTCAGTCTCTCAGAACAAGGGACTGGAACAAGGCCCTCCGCTGGATAACCGACATTGAGCAGGGGCGAACCGGGCCGGTTCTCGCTGATGCGCCGTCCCCATCGATAGCAAAAGCCGTTGCCGCATTCTTGCGGGATGTGGAGTCCAGGAACCTTGCAGGGAACACGATTACCAACTACGAGCAGACGTTCTCTAAACTCACAGAGAAACTGGGATCGCAGCGAACCGTACAGAGTATCCAGCCGGAAACAATTGAGGCGTACAGGTCCAGCCTCACCATGAAAGCAAGCACGTGGAAGAAGGAACTGACGCAACTGCGGACGTTCTTCGAGTGGTGCTTGGATCACGGCTGGACGCAGAACAACCCGGCTAAGAAGGTCCGTATGCCGATCATTTCTGATGTGCCTACCTTGCCCTACACCAAAGATGAACTTTCGAAACTGCTGTCCGCCTGTGATGTGATCTACAGCCACGACACGGCCGAGACCCCGTTTATCAGGCAGCGAGCAAGAGCCATCCTGTATACCTTGCTGTACTCTGGCCTGCGAATCGGAGATGTCACCGTCCTCCAGCGCAGCGCCCTTGAGAAGACCAACCACCTTGTTTTGCGAGTCATGAAGACCGGCGTCCCACTTAAAGTTCTGCTTCATCCCGACGCCGCTGACGCGCTTCGTGGGCTTCCCACTTGCGGCGGAAACCCGACATATTTCTTTTGGTCCGGGAATGGAGACGCTATAAGTTGCACGAAGTGTCTCCGCCGAACGGTCTACCGGCTTGGGGCCATCGCCAAGGTCCACGCGCATCCACACCGCTTCCGCGACACGTTCGCGGTTGAATTGCTTACGAGGGGCGCCGATATTCGCACGGTCCAACATCTGTTGGGCCACAAGTCCGTGCGGACCACCGAAACTCATTACGCGCATTTCGTGGAAGCCCATCAGAAGATCCTCGATTCAGCGTCTTCCACGCTTGATTTCCGGCCGCAATCCACAGGACCGTTGCTCGTGCGCAGCCTCAAGAAGAGAAGCCGGAATGCGTAGGACCGTTCGCGGCGCACGTTTCGCGTCCCTCCCAAAGATGCGCGGATAGCTGATCCGAAGCACGCCGGGAACCCCATCAAAGATCCGGCGAATAGTATTCGCTGACAGGCCCCATAGTTCCGCAATCTCATGGATGCTGTAGTGCTGTTCGGTTGCCATTGTTTGGATCGTGGTCGCCGTTGCCATCACTCTCCCCCTCCCTGTTCGCCCTTGCGCGGTTCCTGCCACCCGGTAGCCCTTGCGACGGCCTCGCAGATAGCGCGGGCCGGGTCGTTTGCCGTGAATTGCTCCTTGGTCTCCATATTCGTCACGACGGACGCGCTAAAGCCAATGATCCAGAGCGACAGGCAGATAGTCCCTGACGCGACAAGCTGCCATACGCCCATCGCCTGATCGATCCGGTTCAGTGGATCGAAAGAGTCAACAAGGGTAGGGCCCGCGATCTCTGCGAGGTGCTTCACGAGGCTTTTGTCCCGCTCGCTCGGGCCGCCGGCGAAGTCGAGCTTAACCTCAATCATCACGCCTCCCTGCCCTTCCCCTGCTTCGCCTCTTGTGCGATTTCCCTGCTGCGCTGCTCAATTGCCGCGTTCAGGCCAGCCCTATCGTCTACCGTGCCGAAATTCCATCCGGCCTGAGCGCCGATGATCCAGTAGCGGTCGGCGAGAATATCGCGCTCGCGCTCCGCTGTCTCTTTAAGCCGCGCCAGTTCCGCCTCTGCTCGCTGTGCCCGATCAAGCACTTGCAGCGACGTGGCGAGGATCTCTTCGGAGTTAGCCCTGAGAGCCGAGTTCTCGCATTCCAGTTCATCGACTCGACGTCTCTCTGTGCATTCATCGCAGACGCCCAAGATTGGTATCATCCTTCTGCCTCCATCTGCTGCTCGCACTCCCTGCACCGTTCCGCCCACGGCAAGGCCTTCAGTCGCGCCCGCTTGATCCTCTGACCGCAGTCGATGCAGATTCCGTAAAACCCCCGCTCGCACCGCTCGATCGCAGCCTCAACTCTCCGCAACAGTTCCGTTTCCCGGCTCAGTTCTCCCGCCGTAAGCTCGCGCTGTATGTACTGGTAGACGTCATCGAGCGGGTCCGCGTGGCGCTCGACTTGGATCGGCTCACGGTTCGAGATGCGCGACTGTAGCTCGCGGCGTGCATGGGTGAGGGCTTCGAGGGCGGTCATCGATTGACGGTTTCCTCTTCCTCGGCTCGTCGGCAGGCATCAAGAAGCAACTGTTTATTCCGTTCGTGCCTCTCGCGGCTCGCATCGTGCAGTGCGATCCCGGAGAACAGGGCCACGATCAGAAGGGCAAGGAACACGAGGCAGGGGAGGGTGGTCATTCCGGCTTCCCCTCTGCCTTCGCTATGGCTGCACGGGCTAGGCGCAATGCGACATCGGTCTTTTCGAGCTGCAAGCACTCATCCCAGGCCGTGACGAATGCGCGTAGCGCCGCCAGCATCTCTGGCGCAGCCGCAATCAAACGGATATTGGCAGTCTGTTCGTGGACCGTTGGGGATATTACATGCATCCCTAGGTGGCTAACTGACGCGATGAACACCACGCCCTTTTCGCCCGCAGGTGCCAAAATAGCCGCTCCTAGGGATTCCCACGGACCGGGTGTATGGCCCACTGGCATCTCAGCCCTCCTGCTCACCGAGCGTCTGCTGGACCGGCTCAGTCGTCAAGCGATCCTTGACAACTCGTTCCCCGCCCAACCTTGCCACGCCAGGACATGCCTGCCGCGCACTACTAAAACTTTCCTGGTCATTCCCCTCGAATCTCGATCATGCGGTCTCGCGCTTTGAGCGCAACATAGGCCACTGTCAGCGTGACCGCGACCCCGGCGACGAAACCAACCGCTACCGCTGCGAACTGGCGAAGACCGTCAATGATCGATGTGTAGCAGGCCATTCCTACCTCCACCCCTTCATCAGTCTTCGATTCCGTCTCGCGGCCATCACGAGCGCGAAGGCGAACAGTGCGAACGTCACCGCAACGTCGGCCAGCCACCCCACCACGATCAGCGATGATTCGGGCGGTAGGCACAGAACAGCGATTCCGACGAGCAGGAAAACGGACGGGAGAGAAAGCAGGAGTTTCATTTGGCCTCTCCTTCGCGGTCCACCTCGTAAATCGGCTTACAGATTCCGCTCGCCTTGCACTTCCGTGGATAATCTCCGTCCGGGTGGATAGCAATGTCCTTCAGGCGGACTGGACAGGCTGCGAACTTAACCGCTCCGGGGTAGAACTCCAGAGCCATTGCTGGAGATGGCGAGAAATGTAGTCCACCTCCGCATTCCGCCTTCCCGCCGTCCCAATCGGGAGCAGCCGGGGTTGTGCCGGGAAGATACGCGAATGCTCGTGGACTTTTGTAGTCGGCGTCCAGGGCCTTGTATAACGTGGCAATTCCGCGCACCACCTTAACCCCGTAGTATTCGCACCAATCCTTAGGGGTGCGTATCACAACGCGCGTCTGTTTCCCGCCCTTCACTTTGGCCTTTGTGCCGTGTATCAAGACCGAGCATTTCGCGGACACCTTTGCAATTACGGCTCCGAACACAGATAGTTGCACGTAGCCCCAGGCCTCAATGTGCGGCTGGCTTGAACCCCAGGCCTCAATGTGCGGCCGGCTTGAACCCCTGGCCTCAATGTGCGGCTGGCTCGATTCCCAGGCCGTGATGTGCGGTTGGCTTGAACCCCAGGCCGTGATGTGCGGTTGGCTTGAATCCCTGGCCGTGATGTGCAAGTCAACGCTACCGCCCACCTCGATATAGGGAGCGCCGTAAAAGATATTCGCAGTGAGTCTGCCGATTGCACCAGTAATACTGATTTCGGCGTTGGGGTTTTGTAACGCTAAATCGAGTTCCGCTTGTGTGGATACGGTAATCATTTGGCCTCCAACCCGTACATCCGGTCCAATTCCTCGATGTCCAGCAACCGCCCCGTGATGTCCACGTAGCTTAGACCGTCCGGGGTGATTCTCGCGACATTGGCCTGCGATGCGTCCAGCCGTGCCACGCATATGTCATGTTGCAACCCGTACCCCAATTCTTCGCTGATTGTTAGGTCGATGAAGTGGGCGGGCGGCGATTGTGGCTGCGGTACAGGTCCGGTGCTGAGTAGGTGACGTAGCCAATGTCGGAGTGTCATATTTTCTCCAGGGCCGGTGATCTTCGGCTCACCGGTGGCCTTGCCGGACCATCGCCGTCCAGCGCGACGGAGTGCTTTCTTCGCCCAGGCGCACCCTGGCCTGGAAAGGAGAGCCGCACGTGGCCGATGAAACCGCGTGCAGCCCGCGAACTGGTGGGGCGGGTCGTGCATGTGGCGACGTTGCCAGAGCTTGTAGCTCTCCGCCCCATAACTGGTGCCAGCGTTCCTGAGTCGAACAGGATACAAATGAGGTAGGCGCGTGCCGGCGCCTGGTTTTACTCCCCACTCCTGCGTACTCGCGACCTTGGCTATTGTCAGTCGCTCCTTGCGGAGCGGGTTTTCCCCAGCGGCAACCTGTGGAGACCCTTATTCTCGATTCGCGTGTCACCGTGCACGCCCACGCTGGCATAAACTCGTTCACTCTGCTATCTCCCACGGCCTGTATCCCTCGCAGGCGGGCGTTTCGATGCGCATGTGGCGGTGGCGGCGGTACTCCATCAGGAACGAGTCCGAACCTTGCGCCAGTGCGAAAAACCACCGGGAGACGATGAATAGGACGCGCACGAACAACTCACCCGGCATGCGGAGTTTATGGTCCCGCTTCACCGCGTCCTTCGCGAAAAAAGTGGCGGCCACGGGGATTCCAACCGCAGCCGCCATAAGAAGATGGACCACTATGCGCACTTCGCGTCCCTCCAAAGCCTTGAAGCCATTGCCGCCCGGCCCGTCCGCTCACGCACGCAGGACCTGATCGCGTCCTCTACGTGCCGCTCGGACACTCGGTTGCGGCGATAAACCCGTTGTATGTGCCTCACCCCGTAGCCGTGGTCCAAGAACATCTTCCCGATGCTCTCCCGCACGGTGGGTGTTACGATGGCCGTCTCGCGTGAGACTGGCCTACGCTGAATGTTTTCAGCGGCTTCCGAGATTCGGTTTGCGTCCCCAGGAAATCTAATCAATACTCCGCTCATGGTTATTCCTCGTGATTACTCGACACGGACGGAGGCACCGTTTGATCTACTGCTGGTAGTCCAGCGATTGCCAGTTCGGAGATCACAACCCCACCGGAGACCCCACGTAGAGCGGCGGCGACCCGTATACGTCGCGCCGCGTCGGAGGTAACCAGGGGTTGCAATCTCACCCATTCGGTCTGTACTATGTGTGCTGGCGTCATTGGTGGTAGTATGCTTCACTGCTGCCGTGCTGTCAAGAGGAAAGTGGGGCATTGAAGCTAAATGACTGAAAACCCTACGAAAATAGTTAGGACCTCAATCCGAATGCATGCTGATCTGCACGAGCAGCTATCGGATTACGTACACACAGAGAAAAAGCGTCGCAAGGCAAGCATTGACGACGAAATTCAAAGGGCGATTCGGATGATGCTATCGGCGATAAAGGGCCACCGCCCACAGCTCGCGCCGGTGGCGAAAGCCGATCAAGGCTATCCCTACCCGGAAACTCGGGAATGGCACGAAAAACTTGAGCGGGTCCTCACTGAAGGAACGAAACGCAATCGTATCGGAATCGAAGAGAATCTTGACTGGGCCGTGGGGAACCTGGGGAAATCGGCAGATGAAGAGTTATTAATAGGGAAGCGTACCGTTAACGAAAAGCGATAAATTGGGAAGTGATCGCACGAGGTACGAGAAGATACTTTACCCCCGGAGTGGGGTGGGCAAGAACTAAGTAAAAGACGTAACACCGGCGAATAGGTACTACGGATTATTCGGAGGAGAGATGGTACTAAAGTTTGTTCGAACCGTGTTTCTATGCGCTGGAATATATGCGCTGCTCGCGTCGGTGGCTATATGGATCTATCCGCCTGCCGCCGCTCTGTTGTCCATGAGGATGGCGATCAGGAGCCCGTACTGCACGCGCTGGAGCGCGTTCCGCGACGGGGCAATCAAGGTCAAGCGACTCGAAATCGCCGGGGAAATCGAGGCTCGGAGCCACGTTGTTACCCGCGATTCGGGGCTCGAATTGTGGTCCACTCCACTGGGAAAGTTCTGGACCCCCGCGAGAGGTGGCCACATCCTATCGGTGATGTTGGGACAGATGACTACCGGCATCTATCGCTATGGTGATTTGGTGATGCACGGTGACGTGGTGATCGACTGCGGGGCCTTCGTCGGTACGATGGTCCGCCAAGCGCTCAATCACGGAGCCCAAAAGGTCGTCGCTGTCGAGCCGACGCCCGCCAGCGTGGAATGCCTGCGGAGGAACTTCGTGCAAGAGATTGCATCGGGACGGGTCATCATCTGCCCAAAAGGGATCTGGGACGCCGATACGGTATTGACGCTCTACGAGAACGGGAACGAGGGAGCGGCGAACAGTTTCAACGGATACCGGGACAACCCGACAGGCATTCAGATTCCCGTCACAACTATTGACCGGCTCGCGGAAGAACTCAAGCTGGAGCGCGTGAATGTCATCAAGGCCGACGTGAAGGGCGCGACCGAGCGAATGTTGGCCGGTGGGTACAATACGATTCGACGCGACCATCCGAGACTGGCCCTGGCAACCGAGGAAAACACGGAGCAGCCTGACTCGATTGCGCGACTGGTCGCCGGTCGCTTCCGGGGATACAGGATGGAGTGCGGACCCTGCCTGCCTGATGGTCACGACATTAGAACGGACGCGCTGTTTTTCAGGTGAGGGCTGAGTTACCTCTCTTCGATGACCTGCAACCGGCGTTGCGTCTCGCCGTGCCGCTCCTCGCATAATTTCGAGTACACATAGCGCCCATTGAGCGTGCGAAAGAATTCCTCGCGGAAGTCGGCCAGTGCCGCGCGAACGGAGAGCCGAACGTACAACCCGAGTCCTATTGAGATGAGAGATACGATCGCGGTAAGGACCCCTACCGCTTCCCAGGTCAGTTCGATAGTCGGTTGCATTAGAGTCTCCGTGCGCTGAAGCGCGGGCTACTTGGTTTCTGGTTCTACTGGATTTCCCGGCAATGGGCTTTTCGCGAGATACGCGAACGCTGTTTTGAGCCCGGCAAATGCGATCGCGCCCCCCACGGCCTCCCAAAACTGCGGGTTGCGGAGCAGCTCCGGCGCGAAGGTGAACGATCCGAGCAGCACCATTGCAGCGTTCGCCGCCGCCGCGATGATTGCAGTCGCAAGCCCGTAGGCCCATGCTTTCGTTTTCATTGGGATTTCCCTTTCTTCTCGAATGTGATGTCGATGTGAATCTTCACGGTGGATTCGTCCCGAAGTTCCTGGACGACTTCCTTCAGACGGTCAGCCCACGAGAACAAGCCCTGTCGCATCTGCTCGATGTCTTTGTCGGAGACGGCTAGACCCATGCTTCCTCCGCTCAACCAACGTCCTCGGCCTTCAGCTTGACGGCCTCCCGGACGGCTTTTTCGGTTTCCTTTTGGGTGGGCCGTTCACAATTTACCCCGAACGACGGGCAGTACCCCACGAACATTTTCGTCTTGGTATCCCAGCGAACCCAGGCCCGAACTTTGACCTTGACCGTGAGGGATTTCACGTCGTCACGCCGGGAGACCACATCCAAAAACCATCCAGTGATACTCATGGGGCCTCTTACTTTCCGAACGCCACCAGCAACCCGGCGATTACCTGATAGCCGGACGAGTCGTTAACTGAACTCTTTGCGAAGCGCAGATTGGGCATCAGGTACCAGGAACCCTTGAGATGGATCGAAGCCAAAGCGCCAGACGACCAGTACCAGCCCGTGTTATCGCCGTTGATCGAAATACCGGCGGCAGTCGGCATGAAGATCGGCACTTTCCCGATGGTGACGACCTTCTGTGCGATTCCAGCTCCGATGTTCGTTACGACCGTGAAGGGTGAGTACGAAGTCGGGATGGCATCAATGATCGTGAACGCATAGGTTCCGGCGCTGTCCGTGACCGCGCGCGCATAGAGCCCGGTCCCGGCGATCGGCGTGGCGTCGCCAGGGTTATACGAAATGCCACCCGCGACGAAGTTCTGTGGTGTGGTGGTTTGTCCCGTCGCCGTTACTGGCATCGCGAGACACAGAACGATAGCGATTGCACCTGCAAGTTTTCTTTTCATGGTTTCCTTTGAGAGATCGATTTACGACAGAAACAATTCCGCTTCGGCCTTGCGCCGAGCGGTCAGGCCGGGCAGCACTTTGCCGCCCGCGCGGTTGATACCGCAAAGCTCAACCACTGCCGCGCTCTTATCCCCGGCATAGAGGGACTTCCAGAACCTCGGGGCGACGGTCGGCAGCCGGGAGGCTCCCACGTTGTAGGCCAGAGACACCAGCGCATCCCACTGGCCCTGCGTGAACTGGACACCGGGAAGCATCGTTCGCAACTCGGCTTCCGTTGAAGCAACATCTTCACGGAGAAATTCATCGGCCTTCGCGGTGGAGATCGTCATGCCCTCCGAGACTCCCCGAGTTCTTCCATAACCGATCGTCCAGACGCCAGCCGGACAACGGTATGCTTCGAGCCTCAGGCCCTCGAAATGGCGAATCAAAACGAGACAGCGTTCAGATGCTTCCATTACCCTCTCCCTGGACCCCTCAACCCCCGTGGCGCGAATGGTTTTTCGAATCTCCCGAATGGTCCGAGCGGCAAGTGCGGATCGTGTCCAGGAGGCGGATCTTGCGGTACACCACGCGGACGAATGGCCTTGCCCAGTTTCTTCAGCCCGCGCCCGAGTTTTCGAAAGAAGCCCATTGGGTTATGTCCCGCTTTGCCCTTCCGATTTCGCGTAGCAGTAAGTCCCGTCGCACCAGAACTCCTGTAGGTTCCAGGCATTCGCGGCGGTGTTGATTGACATACCGCCCTTCATCTCGGGAGGCCAGACAAAGGCGTTTCCGCCTGTAGCGTTCTCAAGGATAAGAAACGTGATAGTCTGCCCTGCCGTTTCACCCGATAGAGTACTCGACGTGACGTTTCCTGTCAGGGTGAGTTTGAAATTGTTGTAGAGAGCCGCGCTGAATGTCGGAGTCGCCGAATATGTCACCGTCTGGACCGCGCTGTAGATTCTTCCTTGGACGTTGATATTCCCGGCAATGGTAGACGCGGCACTTGAGTCATCGGCCAGTTTTAGGTACAGCGTGCCCCCGGATACCTTGAATCCCGGATAGCTGCTCGTGCAGCCACCGATCCCCACTACTCCGCTGGAGCACTGAAAGAGCAACGGACCATTTGCCAGGACCCCGCTCGATGAAACATACGGCACGGCGTACTGCGTGGTGAGCGTGGATGCCCCAGCCACCGTGTCGCTCCCGATGCAGTCCAACTTGCCTGTCGCCGGGTTCAGCACCGTCTTCCCGCACGTCCTTGCGTCTGCCGCCCACGTAGGTAAGGCAAACGCCAACGCTACAAGCGCGATGAATGTTCGTCTCATGGAAATCTCCTTAGGAGTAAGTCAGGGTCGCCCGGTCATCCCACACGTTATCGAGTGAGTCGTCTCCGTCCGCGAATTCTGTCGCGGTAAGACGATTACTCGCGTCGTAGGTGTGCTTCACAACGGACCACACGGCATCATCCGTAGATGCTCCAGGTTTAGCCCAGCCCATATACTCAATGTTTCCGTTCGCGTCGTAGGCGATGCGTTTTGTGTACGTCCTGCTCTCGCGGTAATATGACATTCATTTTTCCCTTCTAGCCGATCGACACCACGTATTTACTGTTTCCCGACGCCGAAGCTTGCCCCAAGCAAGCGCGGTATGTCGTGCCGCCCAGCAACACAATCATGTACAGCCCGCGCCCCGCCGTCCTGATCTGCGTCTGCGTGAGGTCCGCTTGGAATATCTCAGTGACGCCACGGCCAAACGTCCAGAGGTTGTTGTCCGGGACGGTGTATTCTGTTCCGCCCGTTCCCCCTGTCTCGACGCCACCGGACCCCTCGTAGTCATGCGTCGGCTGAGTGTCGGTGGTCGCCTCACCGCCAGTTTCAACCCCACCGCTGCCGTCATAATTGAATACCCCGACGTAGGTAGCCGATGTCTCAGCGGCTCCGCCTGTCTCGACGCCACCGGAACCGGCGTAGTTGTGGCTTCCGCCATCAACGAGCGCTTCACCGAGGACCAGATCGCCGAGTATCGCATCGCCGAGAACAGAGGAGCGGAGCATCTAGAGTGTCCCCGAGGCTACCTCTTCGAGCGAGATCGCGGCCAACTCGACAGCGCAGCCATTTGCATAACCTCCGAGACAATACTGCGTCGGGCCGGAGCTGAAGAGATTAGTCCGGGACACGGAATCGAATTGCTTCCAATGCTGGCCATCAATGGACCAGTAGGTACGGAGATTCGTCCCGTCGTCAGCGATTGCCATCCAGCACGGGTTACGCCATGCGATGTCTCCAGCGGCGGAATTCTTATAGTCTGTTTGTACTGCACTAGCAGACGATGACGACGCCCACTTGTACGTTCTGATGCTCGGACCAGATGTTGTGTAGCCCGCGCCAAACTCAAGAATCTTTCCGGCTGAATCACGGAACCCGATAAAGTACGTGGTCGTGGCTCCCGCTGATCCACTGGAGCCGGGAGGCGCGCCTGAAATGTCATGCGACAGTAGAAACTTGACCGCGTAGGGAGTCGATGGAGCCGTTCGGTATAGCAGCGAAAGCTGGGCCGCCCCGAGCCTCGGACAACAGAGATACGGGTATCCGTTCGTGTAGTCGACAGCCGATGATCCTAGGTTGTCCCACGTCCAACCCGATGACGGGGGAGGCGTGAGTTTTTGAATCGGTCCCCAGCATCCGAACGCAGACCCGGTATCCCGCAGCATATACTGGGAGTCGGTAGGCAGGTACAGATTCCCCGCTTTTTCGGCTGATGCTGAAGCCAGAGCACCCGTCTGGCAGAGATCGGCCCGTAACTGATCCAGGGCCTTTACGTCGAACACTGCCGCGAGGGTAGAGCCAGAATCCAGATTCGCATCCGCCGAATAGACCGTCTCGCACGTGACGCTAATCGTGTCGCCGGACCTGGCCGTTACTTTCCAAATACGCGCGGCGTCAGACACCGAGCTACGCGGATATTCGAGCCAAAACGTCCCGGATGACGGAAGCCGCGATCCATGCTCGGTCGTCAGCGTCATTGAGCCCGAACCCGCTGTGTACGCAGAGCCGAGCGTCACGCATTGCAGATGAGGATCTGAGATGTACTGGTATGACATATCAATCTGCCGTGAACTTTGCCGTTACTCTCACGGTGCCGCCAGCCGCCGGGATGCTATACGGCCCGTCCGTGAATCGTTCGGCCCACAACAGTTTGCCGTCGCTGTCCTGCGTGACGTAATACCCGTAGGCCGAAACCGGGCCGCTCGTGAGGGTGAACGTCTGCTGTGCATAACTGGCTTCAGCGGGTGAGGTTGTCGTCTGGTACGACCACGAACCGGAAGACAGGGAGATAGCCGAGTAGCCGTAGCCGGACATTTCGGTGACGTTGGCCTCGGTCGTGGTCTCTACTGGCGTGTAGTCGTTGGTAAACAATCGCAGGGTCGTTGCGACCGAGAGGAACCGCTGCAAAAGGATCGCTTCGCCCTGAACGGGGAGCACGACTGCCGCATACGACGTCCATGCGAACGCGAGAACGAGGATCAGCGCCGCGAACTGTCTCAGATAGAGTGATCTGTTTCTCATAATTCTCCTAAACCGTGGTCTCTTCGCCAAGCTCGACGCCCGACGAGCCGAAGCTTGTCACCGTCCACGGGTTTCCATTCGGGTCCAGCAACTCGATACGCGAGTGGCCAAGGTTCGACGTGCTCAATGTGATTTCATCGCTGTAGTCGAATACTCCGGCTGCCGTGCGGAGGTACGTTTTGCACTTGCGTGTTGCCGTATCCGACTTGGACATTTCCTGATACGGGACAACCGCGAGAACGGTGCCGGTCACGCTCGGATTGGTGAACTTGCTCGAATCGCGAACACCAGCCGCCGTGGTTGAAAGATGCGTTGAGATAGACACCGGCTGCCCATTAACGCAGGCCCAGTGATCGCTCCCCGCGCTCGGTGTCATACCCGTATCAGAGCCGTCGGCAGTCGGGGAGAGCGGGAGCATCCGGTACTGCGAGGTGTACAGATCGTTGTGTGGGGCGGCTCCTGTCGTGTCCTTGACAATCACGTCGGCCCATAGGGTTGTATGCTGAGAGATTGAACCGCCCCAGCCGATGTGGGTGATTGGAGCGGCTAGCCCGTAAATCGGGTCAACATACTCACCGGCGCAATTCCGCGTGTCGACGTCAATTCCACTGACATTGATAGCCGGGGCTGTCACGTCATCCACGTACATCAGTACCGATCCGACGTCCGAGCAGTAGACCTTGAGCGCGAGATAGTGCCAAACGCTGCTCAAGTATGCGCTCGTGGTTTGCGCGACAAGCTCACCTTCCCCGTTGTAAACAGAGAGAAGATGTCCGCCCGTAACTGGAATCGTTTGCACGTACCAATGGAGAACGGTCGTCTGATAGGCTTTTACGATCGTGTTGCCGTCGCCTGTGGCTGTATCGTAGAACCAGCCCTCCAACATGACGGTCGTAGGGTCCGACGTGAAGCCCACATAGTCGTAACCAGAATTCGGGTATGTCTGCGCACATCGGCCCACGCCGAACGGCCCGCCGGACACACGGTTTCCTATTCCGGCAATCGTGTAGATCGACTCGCCGGAAAGTTCGCGCATGGCTTGCGTGAACGCGGTCGTGCTGCTATCGAAGCTGTAGTTGACGGAGGCGACAATCATGAGTAGACCTTCCGCATACGCAGGGTCACGGTAATGTCCGTGCCGGGAGTCGTCGAGCCGATCTGATCCACGTCCATCGTGACGAGATCGTCCTTCACGCCCACGGGAGCCGGATCAGAAAACGTGGTCTGGTTATAGACGGTAAGCAGTGTCGCGCCCGCCGGAATGACGAGCTTGGTTGTGCCGAAAACAGACGTTCCGATGAGGTTGAGGTCAATGATGATGTCCGAGCCCACGGGAGCCGTCGTGTCAACTACCGCCGTGGCCTCAACGAACTCAACCGAAACCCCGGAGTCGCAGGCAATCGGAACGGACCCGCCGAGCGAAGTACCGACCTCCGCATCGCCATTGATCTTGAACATTATATTGAGGTCGGAGCGGAATTCACCGTCCGCGCCTTCGATGTACAACTCGCGTATCGGCGACAGTTCGAGCGGAGACTCGATCCCACTCTCGTTGACCGTTACGGCTGCAATGAGGATTTGTTTTTCCGAGTAGTTGGTGATCTCGGGAGCGAGTGTTATTCCAGCGGTCGGATCACTGTTCAGGATCACGGGTGACTCGGCAACGACCTGCCAACTGCCGCTCACGATGATTCCGATGCTCGTCGAATCGAGGGTCGTCTCGAATCCCTCAACGGTGATTGAGGTTGCCGTGTTGTCGATGATTCGGGACCATTCGCCGCGCCCAGTTCCCGCGATGATGAGGTAATAGCGCCCAATCTCCTGATCCACCGTGAGGCCGGTTGCGCTCGCCAAACCGTTCGCCCACAGCGCGTCAGTGAGTGTATCCCCGCTGATCGTGGGCTTGGACCGCATCACGATCACGTCGCCGGTTTCGATAACAGGGTCGGACTCAACCGGAAGGCCGGTCGTTTTGACGTAGGTCGTCGCGGTGAGGCCGGTATTGACCTGTGCCCCGAAAACGTACCAGGTGGCCGCCGCCGAATCCGCGTAAATGATGGCCGAACGGTATCCGCCCGGACCCGACGTGATCGGCCATTCGTAGCGGACCCAGCTGGTTGTGAGCGCGAAAACTCCTACGCTGCCGCCGTCCTGATCGTCGCCAATCCTGATCGATTCGCCGCCCGTCTCTCCCTTCATCCACACTGACATCGTGCGGTTACAGACCTCGGACTCGAACATCAGGTAGGGACCGCAACCCGCGCCGAACGTCTCAACTTTGTACGCATCGGTACCGCTATTCGGATCGGTCTGGCCAGCGGTCAGGACAGGATCATCAACCGAGCCGTAGGTATTCGAGTTCCATTGCGCGAAGTCCTCGGAGTACCGAAGCAGATTGTCCGAGCCGCTTCCCGTCGACGGATCAGGGCTGACGGTCAGGGCGTTAGTCGTATTCGCGGAAACAAGGTAATTCGCTTGCGGAAGCGCGGAATCGTTGTCCTTAGAAATAACGGACACGATGCGGCCCGCCCATTCGTCCGTCGTCCAGCTCGCGCCTGAAACAGTGATCGTGTTCGTTGTGACGGCGGTGACTTTAGTCCAGAACACCCCTGCATGGAAAATCTCGTTGACTTTAATTCGAAGCAGATCAATCGTGCTGTCGGGAGCGGACCACGTTCGCGCCCGGAACGAGGCAATGTCGATGCTCGTCGGCTTCCCTGTTCCATCGAATTGCCACGTGAGGGCACGCGAGTCGGTGCCCATGAACACCGAGTAACCAGTGGCGCTGGAACTCCAGACGGGCGTCGAGATTGTCGCCTTGTATGTCGAGCCGGAGGAGGGCAGGTTAGCCCGCGCGATCGTGGACAGACAGCTCAACGTGCCCGCTGAGTCCTTCGCGCACACTCCGATGTAGTAGACCTTCTCCCCGGTGAGCGTTCCGCCCGTGCTGGCAATGGTCGCCATCGGAACGATGCTCGGCGGGGTGAGCGACGAGATGACCGTGACCGGTTTCGCGCCCGCAATGTTCAGCGAGATAATTGCCGATCCATCAGCCGCTTTCTGCGAGTAGTCCGGGTTGACTGAGAACGTCGATTCCGTTGCGGCGACCATTGCATCGCCCGAGACCGGGAATTTCTTATTGGGTCCCCACGGTTCCGGGTAGACGCTCGACGTTGCGGTACGGGTGATTCGCTCGGTAGAAACGGGAGAAACCGAAACATCGGCGGGCTTGGGGCCAGCCGTCAGGTCGTACATCGAATCGGTCGTTGTGCGGCCCTGAATGTCGATGGAGTAGTCCTTGTTGAGCCGCCATGACGAGATACGGAATTCCCCCGCGCCGCTCGGCATGTCGGCATGGGTCAGGGAACAGACCGTGCCCGGATCGGCGTTCAGCGCAAGGATGGTCGTGCGGAACGAAATATTTCGTGCCGCACGCCATTCGGCAGCGGTGATGCCTCCCAGTTCCTCACGAAGACGAACTGTGATGATTCGCCCCGCCTGTGATTTATTTGAAACGCCGCAGAAATTTATGGTCCCCTTCGGATATTCTGGGTAGCCACAGCCGATCAGTTTCGCGTGGCTTTCGTCGCGAACCTCGACAGAGTTTTCAGTAAATTCGTACTGTTCATCGGCATAGTACCCAGTCAGGTGGTTGTACGATGGCTCCAAGCCGGAGAGCTTCAAGCTGCCGTAAATAACATTTCCGGTTGTGAATGCTTCGGCGGCTGAACTGTTGATGCGAACGCCGATCTTGAGCTTGCCAAAGGAGAACGTGTAGTACCCGAGGCAGTTCATGAGAACTTCCTGGATCCAATCACGCAGCGCTTTGGGCTCGCGGATCGTCCCGCAGAACTTGAACTGCGTCTCGCTGGTTACTGTCGTTTCTTCGGTGTGCCCGGTTTCCTCTACCCAATCGCCGTTTACGTCGTAGTAGCCCCCCTCGTCAACGACCCACGTGCTGATCTTGCGCGTGAAGATCGGGGTTACTGTCTCATCGCAGATCGCAGCGGAGGCGATAGCGGAATCCAAGTCGAAATACCCTTCCGCGACTGCTGCGGTGGCTGATTGCAGGCCCCGCGCCCGGAGCATCATATTGACCGCGATCCAGACAGGATTGGTGGTTACTTGCTCGGTTCGCGTCCCGGCAGCGGTCCAGACCCAACGCTTGGCACCGGAACTCACGACCCCATTCATCGTGTGGCCGGAAATAGCGGTGGGCTGGATACCGGGCGTATCAACGCGTCGAATCATCATGAACGCGGTCCCGGCGGCGCGTTCCTCCGGATTGTCGGTATCGAATCCGAATTCATCGGGGTTCGGATCAGCGCCCAAACTCAACGACAGGCCCAATGTGCCCGGCCCGTGGTTCGTCTGCCCGTCGAGATCGGGACCTATCCAGGTTTCCGCTTCTCCGTCTCCGTCACGGTCCTCGTAATGCCCGGAAACCAGACCACCAAGCGGACCCTCGCCGATGACCCCGACTGCCGCGTAAAAGTCCGACTCTTCCCGGCCCGCCGCGATCTTGCACTGGACGGGCATGTTCTGATCGGTATAAATCTCCGGTATTACTTGCCCGTAGATCGAATCCGCCACTATTGACGTTGCCGTTACCGCGGACCTTCCGAAGCCCCATGTGCCTGTCGAGTTGTCCTTGATGCGCACGGACGCGGGATTGGCAATGATCCCGCCGAAATAGTTGTCCATGCCATGCGCTTGGCAACCGTTGTCCGTCGCGAAGCCCTTATCGCAGGACGTGGCGACAGCATCGGGGAAATTGACGAGATCGAGGGAGCCTGAGGCGGTATAGGGACACGCCGCGCTGTCATCGAACTCTTTCCAGCACGTGCGGGAGATCTTGCGGCACGGATAGGTCATCGTGAGCGCCGCGAGTGGATCAGTGGCGGTCACGGTGAACTCAGGGCCTTCGTCGAACTCCCACTTTTCTACGTTCCCTTTCCAGAGATCGACTTTGATTCCGGTGCCGACGTGGAACAGCGAGAACTCAATCGAGGCCCGATCGAGATTGGTGCCGTTCACGAGATCCCGCATCACGCGGTCGGCATTGCCGAACGTGAACGAGGCATCGTCGGACTCGTTGCCCATGCCCTGCGAGATGCCGTCGAACTCCAGGAGGCGAGCGAGATACAACTGGGTGCCCACGGTGCAGCGGCGGTCAGACAGGTAGATGGCCGGATAGCCCGTTTCGCGCGGCTGAATCTTGATGAGCGGAATAACCTGCTGAACCTGCGAGAGTAGGGCGGTTTGCAGGGCCGTAGACGGGAAGCGGGTGACGGTGGAGTTGAGTGTGTACGTGGGGCTGGTGGTCGGTATCTCGACGAGCGTCACGCCGATCGAGCAGGCCCAATCCGCGACCATTTCCCAGGACAGAGGCTCATTTTCGAAGCGGACGGTGTAGGCCGTGGTTCCTATTCCGCTGTCGGTCGGAGCGTTGTAGGTGAACGCTCCATACGGCCCGTACTGCGCTTCCCAGAAGTCCCGCAGCGCTTCCCGGTCTATATCCGTGAGAAATGACCGCTTAACAACGAACCGTTTCGTGCCCGTCCCGAGATAGAAGCGTTGCTCTATCTTCGTGTTCCCCGCGCCGAACCGATGCACGGCCACGCCCGGCTCAATGGCGTACCCATACGGAAAGTCGGGTGTTATCGGGAAGGTTCCGGAGGCAGTAATCTCCGGTACGGTGATGTTGCCGAGAGTGTCGCTCACGGGGAGTTCAGGCCAGTTCGATTAATTCAAGTGAAACTTCGGATCGTCCGAGGCTGGACGATTGATTCCATTTACCGTTGAATCTGACCGTATACCGACCGGTCGTAGTGGCGCCCGTCGCGTCATAGCTGAATTTCGGGCTAGTCTCGTATGGGTCGTAAAAGTAGAACGGCTCTTTTGGCCCGCCGCGAGCCTCGTAGAAGGTCCGCAGCGTGCCGAGTTGTGTCGCGGTCAGGCGCTTCGTGAGCGTCCATTTCTTGCGGCTCGTAGCGCTGAGATAGGACCGCTGCGATTCACCGTTCTGATATTCGTTGTCAATGACGGCCCACTCGCGCGAGTGCTCGAACGCAGCGCACAACCCTTCGGGGAGCACCGTCACCGGTGCCGCATTTGCGACTGATCCTGGCATTAGGAGACCAACAGGCCGGGACTCAATTGAGCCGCCGTCATTTCACGCCGCGACGAACTTGAGTTGGTTGCCCTCAGCACGGAACTCTGGACGACGCGAGGGTTTGACGTAACCGTCTTCACCGTCACCCCTTGGAGTAATGACGTGGTCGCCTCTCCGTTCAGGGTTACGTTCAACTGGACCGTCCCGGACGATGAACCTGAACTGCCGCTCGACAGGGAATACGACGGGAGCGAACTGGACGAACTGAGCAGTGTTCCGTTTTCGTATTGCGCCCCTTCATGGAGCGTGCCGCCCGATTCGATCAGGGAGCCAGAGCGCATCGTTTCTTTCATGCCGCTTACGGTCTGCCCGGTGCTCATCGCCCACAGTTTGATGAGTTCCTGGACGTCCGTCGAGCGGATGCACATATCGAGGTTCCCGCCGTATTTCGATTTGGCGAGATCCACGATGGATTGCAGAGTGCTTTTGTCGTGAATATCGACGCCGTACAGGGTCTTGATCTTCTCGCGGCACTTCTCGGTAGCGCCTTTAATGAACAACCTGACTATGCCAGCCCCGAAGCCCACCGCCGCTCCAATGGCCGCGCCAACCGGTCCGCCGAACTTCGCGCCAATGAGCGCGCCGCCCGCCGTCGTCTCGCCTACGCCCAGCCACCCGCCGCGCCGCAGCCCATCCATCGCCAGTATCGAGCCGCCCGCGAGCATCGCGCCGCCCTTCAGGCCACCGACGCCCTTTGAATCGGCGATCTTCGTCATGTTCCCGGCTTCATCCATGCTCCATCGTTCCGGCTTGAAGCCGATGTTTCCGAGGTTGGTGAGCGTATCCTTCCAGCCCGAGAAGCCGCCCTTCAGCCCGGACAGTATGCCGCCGTTGGAGGACCCGCCCGTGCCCGTTTCTCCCGTTGCCCCCGTTACCCCCGCTGCCGTGCTGGACATTCCGCCGAGTCCTGTCGCGGCCAGTCCCAGGCCACCGAGGATTCCGCCGCCACCGCCCGATGCGCCGCCCACGCCAGAGAACGAAACCTTCTGGCCGTAAAGCAATTGCATCAAAGTCCGCGCTACGTAGGAACTGAGCACGTCCTTGATCGCGGTCAGGATCGCGGTTTTGAACGAATTTGCGATAGAGGACCAGATGGACTGCGATTTCGTCAAGAGGGCATCGAACACGCCGCCGGCCTGCTGTTTTAGGGATTCAAAGATCTGCTGGTTTTGATCGCGAATCGCTTGCGCCGTCTGATTGGACGCATTCTGACGCGCTGCGCTGACTGCCGCGTCGGTGGCGTCGTCATTGGCCTGCCTGATCTGCTCGCGTTGCTGGGTAAGGCTGGCAATGCGAGCCTGAATCTCATCGGCGCTGTAGCCAGCGGCCCGCATCTGGAACTCCATCTGCATGGCCTGAGTCGAGGTATCGAGATCAAACAGCCGCATCTTGATCTCGTGAACCCGCTCCAGATAGTCGACTTCGATCTCGGCTTTCCTCTGCTCTAATGCGATTTTCTGCTCGACGGTTTGCGCGTTCACGGACTCAAGGGATTGCAACTGGGCATCGCGAGAAATTCCCGCTCGCTGTTCCTGAATATCCAGCGCATCCCTCTCCTGCTGCAATAGGGCCTCGCGCTCGTACTGGAGGGTTTCGGCGAGATGGTCGCTGTTCCGCTGGATCCTCTCGTCCATCGCCGCGGAATGTTCCCTCGCGAACTCAGCCAGTGTCGCCCGGTTGTCAGCCAAGAACTTGTCCTTGAACGCGGCCCAGCGGTTCTGGAACTCAGTGACGACACTCTCCCATGCGCGGCGGCTCAATGAAATGTGACGCTCGATGCCTCTGGAATCGGTGAACGTTGACCATTTCTGAATCTGAACGTTCATGTCGACCATTTCCTTCGCGAAGCCGGAATGCGTCTTGACGCCAGAGGCAAGCGCTGAATCGCGGGCGGCGCGCTCTACTTCGCCTTTCTTTTTGCCGATTTCCTTGGCGAGTTCGAGGGCTTCCTCTTTCTGTCTCTCGTCGAGTTCTTTCTTGCTGATGACCTTGAACTGACCCTCAAGACTGGCCTGGTCGTAAGCGTCAAGAAACTCTTGCGCGCCCTCCTTCGCGCCGACGAAAGCAGTACGAATCTGTTCGATCGAGTACCCCATGCGCTTGAGGTCGTCAATACTCTTCCCGCGCTCCATCTGGTAGAAAATCTTCGCGGTGTCGGCAGCGGCCTTGTTTTGCTCTTTCAACTGTTTTTCGAGTTGTAGGGATTCCTGGTAGGCGTCATGCAGGTACGTCACGGCGACGGTCGCGCCAACCGCAAGTGCCGTGAATGGATTCTTTGCGAGGGAGAGCGTCAAAAGGTCAACCGCCTTTTTCGCCCCCATGATCCAGGTCGTGAATTTCCCGATCGCTACGCCCACGGCGGCAGCGGCGATGATCTTCGTCCATCTCTCGATTGCGCCTGCGTTCTCCGCTGCCCACTTTGCGCCCTCGGTGAGAGCGGCGATGGTCTTCCTGAACTCGGGCATAAAGCGCTGGCCGATGGCGTTTGCGGCCTCTTGGAAATAGCGCTTCAAGGAGGTCATTTGCTTACCGGCGGTTCCCATTGCCGCCTCGTAAGACCCGTGAATTTTCGCGCCTTCTTCGAGAACCTTATTGAGCATCGCCGAACGCTTCTCGGTCTCGGACATTTGCCGGCCAAGTTTCCGCTGCCCCTCGGTGATGACCGATTCAAGCGACACTTGCAGGCCCATGTTATGCAGTAGGCGAGTTTGGCCGGTTGTGATACCGAGGATGATATTCTCCAGAGCCTCCGACGAGTTCACATTGGCAAGCACGGCGGCATCTTGGGCCACTCGCGCGAGATCGGTGGCCTTCGAGAGATCGAGTTCAGCGAAGATCATGCGCTGAACAACTCCGTGGGCCTCCTGTGTCGTAATGCCGAGTTCCTTCAGGCGCTCGACGAGACGGCCAAGCACGTCACCCTCATATCCATTGACTCGGGCGAGTTGCTGAGTCACCACAGTCATCGTCTCGGTACGGGCGGCGTATTTGACGGCCTCAACCCCATACTCCTTGAGCCATCCGACAACCCTCTCAAGCGCACTTGCCAAGAGAGTCCCAGCAAACGCGCCCTTGGTCACACTCGACGTTAGCCCGTCAATCCCCGACGAGGCAGCACTGGCGCTACCGACGGCGGCGCGCTCCATTGAAGACAAACCGGTATTGATCGATTTGATGGACGCGTTCGCGCGCTTCGAATCGACCTCAACTACCAGTTCGAGTTTTCCGTCAGCGGCCATTGTTGTTCATGCCTTCCCGTTCGAACGCTTGGCGTTCCTCGGTGATGATGCGCATGGCGTGAAATACATTGATGGGAATTTCGCCGGGAGAGAACCTGACCCCGAATTCGGCTGCGTCCAGGTAATCGATGGCCCGCCGGATAATCAGACCATTGCGAGAGAGTTGCGCGGCGTCGAGCTTATCCAGCGGGCAGCTCCCGCACCGCTTCTCGCCTTCGTGCCGATCATGGCAAAGGCTCGGATTACACAATTCCTTGCGGCGTAGTGACCAATGGACGATGTAGCGTATCGAGGGTGACTCGGGCCACCCCCGATTTAAAAATTTGCTTCGGAGTCCTCGGCGAGCGACGCCTCTTGTGCGTCTAGGACCGCTCTGACCACAACGGCCTGATGCACGATGGGGACATCACCCACGTAGCCCTCGGTGGATTCGACGAGCCGCTTGTAGAGGTCGCCGGATGCCCGTAGGTTGATGCGGATCTCCTGACGGTTGTAGGGCAAGTCGAAGACGCGAGCGAACGAAGCGCGGTACTTGAACGCATCTTCGAGGGACGGCATCTTGAGGTGATGAACAGTGGAGCCGCCGAGCACCCGAAGCTTCACGGTGACGGAATTGTCGAGCGTCTCAACGTCGTCCACGTCCGCGAGTTGAAGTTGCTCAACAATCTTGGATGCCTCGAAGGCGTCCACGGCCACCGTCTCATCTTTGCGGATCTTCTCGAACAGCGCCGCGTCGTTTTCCTCGTTGTGGGGAGCGATCGTCTCGGACGTTCCGCGCCCCAACTGCTTCACGATGACCTTGCGCTTGGCTTGGCGTTCGATCCATTCTTCGTCCGTGGGGAAGCGGACCCCGACGGTTTTGATGCCGTCGGAGCCACGCAGTTTGATCGAAATTTCTCTGTTGATATCGAAGTCCATGAGTTCCTTCTCTCCTACGCAGCGGCTTGGGCAATGCCTGTGATTCCGCTTTTCGCAACGACGGTCACGAGTCCGTTCGTCGCGTGATATTGCGGAGTGCATTCTACGGAGACCGTGACCCACCCGTCCGTCTCGGCAACCTCGGCGGTCGCAAACGCCACTTGCTGCCAGGTGATCGTCAGCGCGTTGTTGGTGTCATAGGACAATCCAATGGCGGCGGTTCCGGTGGTCTGTGCCTTCAGGAGCGCAAGCTCTGTCGAGCCGTACTCGTAAAACGCCGTGAACTTGAGGTTTCCCTCGCGCTTACCGTAGAGCATCCGGCCACGGATCGCGCCGCTGGAGCCATCCCCGGAGGTCTGGAAGTCGGAGCCGGGATAGAACCCGTAATCCGGTGGTATGTTATTCTTCCAGCCCGTTTCGAGCGAGAGGATATTCCTGTTCGCGACGTAGTCGACGCCGTTGATGGTTAGCGTGAGCGATGCCGACGGCAGAAGCTTCTCGGCGGTGTCCGCTGGCATGGTGATCGTGGATGGCTCAGTGAGTTTCCCGGAGCCGGTATACTCCACCGTGAGCTTGGAGTTGTCGCGTCCAGGACCGTGCCCGACAGCCAACTGCACGGACTCAATGGCGCACCCCACGGCCATCCGGTCAAGTATCGCGCTCGCGCCCGGCCTCATTTGCTCGACGACGCTGAACAGTGGTAGCTCAACGTCGTCGCCAGCGGACGGAATCAGGGGCGTGCAGGTCAGAACGTAGTTTGGCGACGTGCCGGTTTCGACGACCTTGCCCAGCCCAAATCCGAACGCCCACGCGGCGAATTCGGCAGAGGCATGTTTCTCGAAGCTCCCGCCGACATCCCACGACGTTTTGAAATTTTGGGTGGCCCATTCGTGGCCCTTCCCGTATTCGTCCGCGTCGTTCTCGGTGTTCAGTTTCGGGTTGGCCGTCGACGCGTTCAGTTTGCCCCAGTGAAGCATTTCAGCGGCGGTGTTGGCCGTCCCGATCGCAGATTGCTTGTTCTTGCCGACGGCGACAAGGATCTCCTGCATTCTCGCTACTGACATATTGGTTTCCTCCTATCGCTCTGTGAACGACAGCGGTATTTCGAAATAGTCCTGGCCCTCCACGTCGGTCTGACGGGAGATTGAAGGGATGTCCATCGGGAGGCATGAGGCGTGAACCTCGACGTACAACATTGCCAGCGTCTCGTCCGTTGGAACTCCCTCAACGATGTGCCTGAATAAGTCGCAGTACGCAGTTCCGGCGGCGCTTTCCTCTTTGGCCCGGAGATAGAGGGTGACTTGGTGCTTCCAGATCGTCATGTTCTGGATGCTCCCCGGAGCCGTACCCTGCCAGACGGCCATGACCGACGGGTGTTGCATCTGAAGAATCGCGGCCATGAGGCTTGATTTCGTGGGATGCGAGTCGTGGTATGCGTAGATGTTCGTCGCCACGCCGCCCACGTCGGCCACGAGGCTCGTGATCAACCGGAGCTTGGTCACGAGATTGTCAACGAGTTCAGATGGATCGATCATTTTCCACCCAGCCACCGCTCAACCGTGAGCCGTTTCGCCATTTCGCGAAGAATCCGGCGCGCCGCCTCGGACACTGAAGCGCGATTCTTCGGCGACAGGACCATCCACGGCTCAATCTTCTGCATGGCCCAAGCCTTGACTTTGTTCTCGACGCCAACGAACCGAGGGCGCTTCGCCTTGCTCCACATCGATTTCGACGTGCTGCGTCCCGTGACGTATGCGCGAGCGCGATTCTCGCTGACAGTCCGAACCTGGAAGTTGCGGAGCATATCGCCGCTGAGTGACAGGTTGCGCCGGTTGCCCTTCCCACGCTTCGTCTTCCAGATCGCGTACCGCTTCGTGAGAGGCTTCGCGGCGGTATCGTTCGGCCCTTGCGCGAGGGAGAGCCGGTTCTTGACGGCGGCCACGGCGACGTTGCCGAGTTTGAACATTTTCGTCTGATCAAAGCTGAGTCGATCGAGACGAACCTGCTTCTTGACGTAGATTCGGACGCTCGACTGCCGCCCGTAAGGGCCACCGGTATTAAATCCGTAGGTCGGCATCAGGCTGAGACCTTGAGTAACAACCACGCGCCGCCGCCCGAATCGAGAGAGACTTTGACGACCACGTAATTTACGGCGCCGATCGTTACCCCATCGCCGAGTGCAGGCGTCGCCGCGAGGTCCGCTACGGCAATGAACAGGCGGAGGTAAGGAGAGCCCAATTCCTGCTCGCTGTCGGTTGAGCGATCGACGATGCCCGAGATGGAGGCAGCCGTCCCGCTGGCCGGGGTGTACGTGACGGTCTCACCGAACGCCGACAGACACACCAGATTGGTCTCCGCGAAGGAAATGGCCATGTCGTCTAAAAAGAGGGCCGGACGCTTGCGTATCCGGCCCTGGTCAAGGATGGGGAAACGGACTACTTCACGAGCGGAACAGCAATGCCGGACGTGGCCGCATCGCTATACACGTTCCCGGCGTCGGTGGAATTCACGTCCGCAGCCTGGAACTTACTGTCGGGAGAAATGTAAACATCTCCCCCGGCATCCGACGCAACCACCATTGCATAGGTGAGTTCGACTCCGGACACGTTGCGGGACTGGCTATTGATTCCCTGGCATCCGTTGATAAATGCGACCGATCCATCGAGGGATCCGGCGGCGGCGCGCACAAAGACGTGATTCGTCGCGTGCGTGGAAACCAACCGCAATAGGCACTTGTCGAAGATGATGTTCTTCGCGGTGCTGGCGAACTTCAGAACGCTGTTGGCTGCGGCCCCGTGCGTGGTCCTGTCGCTTCCAAACTGGCAGCTGTGGAACTCGCACTCTTCAGCGCCGGAAAGCAATAGCGAGTAGGCTCCGACGATATCGTTAGTATCGGCACCGATCCCCAGCACGTGGCAGTTATCGAAGCGGTTTCGCGAGCCCGATACGCTCAGTGCTCCGAGGGGAGTAGTATCCGCTACCCCCATGTAAATTGCCAGATTGGCAAAGTAGCAGCCGTTGGCCGTCACCTGCATGGTCGGCGCGGCATTGGCATAGGTCGAAATAGCGGCGATGCGGGCGCGCGGAGAGATCGACACTCCGCTATTGATGCCGACGAGATGGACTAGATCCTTGTTCCAGGCCAGAGATGTGCTCTGATAATCGGTGCATGACGCTGAGGCGTTGCCTTCGCCATAGAAGACAACGATGTCATTCTGGTTCGCAGTGGCGGCAGCGAGCGCGGCGGCAAGCGTCTTGAAGGCGTTGCGCGGACTCTTGCCGGTATTGGTGTCCAAACCGCTGGATGGTTTCACGTGCCAGATTTGACCCTGCGTGAATGCCAACCAGGGCGGAAGCTGCGGGAGGATGGGATAACCCATCGATGTAGGAAATTTCGGTCGGGCAGATGCCATTGTTAAGATCTCCTTTTCGATGCGCGGGAGCCGCTAGGCTCCCGCGCTAATCGTCACGATGGGTTAGGCTGTCACCTTTACCAGGACTTCAGGCCGCTTGCAGATGGGCAGCGGGTTGGACTCCACCCACAGGTCGACGCCTGCGTTGTACTTCCGGGGCTCCTGGCGGGCGTAATACGGCAGCCCCACGGTGTTGGCCGTTTCGATGAAATTGCCCGGAGCGAAGACTTCCCTGAAGGTGTTGCCGGTCCCCTCAGGAAAAGCGTGTCCTTCGCCGGCAGTGATGCCGGCACGAGCGGTTCCGTCTTTGTCGGTCCAGGTTCCGCGATACTCCTCGAAGACCAGCCCGCCGAACGGGAAAGCCAAGCGATAGTCTCCCGCCAGATTGATGTTGTTCGCCATGTAATACTGGTAGGCTTTCTCGACCTTCGGGTGAGCGACAAGATCGTCGTAGAACGAAGCGCTCACCAGCACGCGGACACCGGTCATGCTTTCGCCCAACAGCTTGTCCTCGATGTGGCGGATGACCTCGGCGCACTTCCCGCGCACGTCGGTGTCCTCGTCGTCGAGCGCGAAATCCACCGTCTTGGCGGTAATGCCAAACTCGGTGTACAGGTCGTACAGCGTGGAGGCGTCGGCGTCCAGAATGTTTCCCTTGAGCGCTCCGATACGCAGGTGCTCGCGGGTCTGGTCGATAGCGTTCTTCATCCGCTGGAGCTTGTTCGCCATAATATTGGCGGCAGTCTCCAGCCCATTCTCGGTTCCGAACGCCCGCACGTTCTGGTAATCCTCGGGAAGCAGCACGTCCTCGATGGGGATATGCGGGATCACAAAGGATCGCAGGGACCGCTTGTCGGCCTTGCTTTTGTCGGGCGCGGCCCCGCGGGGACGCGAAGCAATGATACTGAGCGTCCCGTCCTTCTGCTCGACCAGAAGCGTGGTCGTCGTGATGCCCTCGGGCGAGAAGATGGATGCCGTCCGATTGTACAGATTCGGCAGTTTGTTGACGGCCGCTGTCATCGCAGCGAGATCGTAGCCGGTACCGCTGAATGGATTCGTCATGTTACACCGCCTCCAGAATGTGAATGAGAAGCGCTTCCAACTCCGCTTTACCGGCTGTAATACCGGTCGCGTCGGAGCTTCCCCAGTCGAGGTTTGCCACCACAGCCGGACCCTTGGTCAACGCGACTGCCGCCTGATTCAGTTTCCGGATCGTCACCGCGTAGGTAGCGTCGGTGACGTTGGACGTGGCGATAGTGAACGTCTTCGTGGTTGGAACGCTCACGATGGTCGCGTAGACGTTTAGCTCCGCGTCGGTCGCGCCCTTGACTTCGATGATGTCGCCCACGGCCAGGCCATGATTCTCGGTTGTCGTCCCGGTCCCCACGTCAGCTGCGTCGACGATACTGCAACCCAGGGCTTCGTTGGCGACGATAGAACTGACAAGCACGCCAGCGGCAGCCGCAGATTTGCCGGTGCTGTCTCCGCCCACGTTGTCATACGGGACGTAGTAATCCGTGAGTGTGGTAGCCAGCCCGATCACGGAGCCGGAGTCAATGTTTACCGGCGCGAGCACGTTAATCTCACGTCGGCAGTAGTTCGGGGCACCGAACTCGTCAACGAGCCAGTCGCCCAGATAGCCGCCTTCTGTTTTGGTAGCCATTTAGTTCTCCTTCTTCTGGGCGAGCTTTTCCGCCGCCCGGACAATTGGGCTTTCACTGATGTTGCGAGGGTCAGACTTTGCCGATGTTTCCGGCAACACGTGAGACTGGATGTCAGATCCTTCGCTTGCTTTCGCGCGCGCATTCTGTAACTGCTCTCGAACTTCGTCGATTGGCGTTTGCGCGCGGATGAAATCGGACGCCATTTGAGGCAATTCCGCCAATCCGCACAGATTAACTACTTCGACCGCATAAGCCAGTGCCCCGGCGCGCTCCGTGGGCTGGCTTGGCTCTGAAACTACGTTGGGCTCTCCAGCCGGAGGGGAAATGGCCGCCTCCGTAGCGGGGGGCGTCTGTTCTACCTGTTCGATCTGCTCTGCCTCCGTCTTCTTCGGTGGCATACTCACCTCCTGATTTGAAATGTGCTGGTCGGCTCGCGCCGCCGAACGGTTGGGAAAATTCGGATTCTGTGTCCTAACCCGCAAGTCCGTCATTGCGTCGGCCAACGTGCCCACCTGATCGGCAAAACCAACGCTCACCCCGTTCTCTCCGAAAAACAGGTTGGCCTCAGTGCCCTTGACGGCTGAAATGCTCATGCCGCGATTGCGAGCGACCGTGTTCGAGAACATTTCGTATATCCGGTCGACTTCTGACTGGAACGTATCGCGCGCATCATCCGATAGCGGCTCATGCGGATTGCCTTGAACTTTCGTCGCGCCCGCGAAGATGTAAGTCGGCTTGACGCCCAACTTTGCATTGAAAGCGCTCTGATCGACGTGTAGCAGGTAGACACCAACAGATCCCACGCCGCCGCTTTTGGTGACATACAGCCGCTCCGCAGCACTGGCCAGGGCGTAGGCTGCGCTGAAGGCGTCGCCATCCGCAACTGCGTAAATCGGTTTCTCCCCGCGCTGCGAGTAGATCAGATCCGACAGCTCAAAAGCCCCGACGCTCTCTCCGCCCGGAGAGTCTACGACCAGGAGGATCCCGCGGATACTTGGATCCGTCGCCGCGTCCATGAACTCGTTCTCGATCTTTCCATAGGTCGTCGGGCCACCAGAGGAAAACTCGCCAGACTGCCGTTTCACCAGCGGACCCAATATGCTGATAACAGCGATCTTGTCTTCGGTTACGAAGTACGGTTTGCGTGCTTGGCCCGTGTCGCCGGGTCCGTAGGCTTTCGGCTCCCGTGCTTCCTCCGCCGTGAGGCCAATACGGGGGCCAATCGCGGCAAGGATCGCCTGTAGCTTATTCCCCTCGATCAGCAGCGGAGCGCCGAAGATCCTACTTGCGAGGTGCGGTAGTTGCTTCATCATCGGTTTCTCTTTCGTCTGGCTCCGAGGGCTTCTCTGCGGTCGGGGCTGCGGCCTTCTGCGTCTTGCGCGGGTCTGAGTCGCTCACCAACCCGAGAGCGTCATCGCGCGCGTTATCCTGCGCGCGTTCACGGTCGATCTGCTCGGGGTCATAGCCAGTCTCGTGGATCTTCGCGGTGCGGCTACTTAGGCCATTGCGGATTTCCGTGACGGCTGCCTGGACGTCCTTCAATGGATCCACCCAAGCCCACTTCGGGGTGCGCCACTCGACCGAATAGAGATCGCGCCATCCCTCGGCGTTCTGTGGTCGCGGAAGGACTCCGGCTAGTACAGCGTCATTGATCCACCGTCGCCAGATCGGACGGCAGAACTGGAAGGCCAGTACGTTGAACTGGAGTTGCTCGACGCGGCGGCGGAATTCAAGCAGCGCGGCTCGCATCGAGGAATAGTTGACCTCCCGGAGATCCCAGGTAATCAACTCGTAGGGGATCCCAGCGCCGGAGGCGAAGGCGTGCAGCATCACCTTCAAAAAGTCCGGGAACGTGGCGGCGGGATCCGGCGGATCGTTCCAATTCATCTCATCCCCGCCGATGTCCAGGATGGTCCCCGGCTGAACCTCGGACGGCTGCGTTCCGGCGTCGGCTATTTCTCCCGTGCCCGTCGCCTCGGGGAACATCTGGTTATCGGGATTCGACAACCGCTGCGTCCCCACGAACATATTGGAAAGCTTCTGCCGGACCAGCACGGCATCTACGAACTGATCGAGTTCGTATAACGTCACCATGACCGGCGCAAGCCATGGCTGCCCTCGATATTGCCCCGCCCGGAGCGGTTGGAAGCAGTGAATGACCTCGGAGGCTGGGACTCGTTTCAACTGGCCATAATCCGCAGTAAGGGCCATCGCGCCAGAGCCGGGATGCTCGGAATACATGTGGTACGCCTCGCGCTTACCCCACGGCGTGAACTCAATACCGGCACGAACCGGATTGTTTCCGTTGTTCGTGTTGTACCGGAGGGGCAGATGTTCAGCCTCCAGTAATTGCAACTGCAACGGCACAAACAACCCGTCAGACGAGCGGCGCGGCCTGAATCTGCCCAACACCTCTCCGCCTTCGAAGATCTCCCGAAGCGCCAACGCTTCGAGCCCATAGAAGTCGGTCAGTCCGTCGGAGTCGAACTCATCAACGGAAATGGACCACGCTTTGTCGATCCGCTTCCTGATCTCCTCGTCCGGGTGTAGTGACTGAGGTTTGATCCCGGTCCCCACGGCATTCGCGACGTAACTATCCTGCGCGCTTGTCGCCCAGCCGTTTTTTCTAACCAGCGCCCGAGAGCGCCGTCGCAGTTCCTCTCCCTCGGTGCTCAGAAGCTCATTAATGGCGCTGTTAGTCTCAACCCATGCGGCCAAACGTCTGCCGTATCCGGAGGCATCGTAGCCGCGCCCGGACGGAACCCCGAGCAGCGCGCGGCTGAAACCCCGTGTAGCGCGGGCCAGATTGCGAAAATATGACATCGAGAGTTAGAGCCCTTTGTTAGAGAACAGCCTGATCTGCCGGACGGCGCGCGTGCTGGATGTAGCCGCACAGGCGGCGGCCATCTCCGACTCAAGGGCCGCCAATGCCTTCTGCCGTTGCGCTTCGTCGCGGCGGGTGAACCCACGATCCCCGATGTGGGCAGACGACTCTGCTTTCGCCGCTTCGGCATGCACGGCGTCAATGTCGGCTTGGATTGTTGAGACTGACCGGCCCATCTACAGTGCCATCCTTCCTACGATTCGCCTTCGGCTCGGGGGAACATATGCCGACTTAGGTTGCGAAGCGGCTGGAGTGGGCTGCTTTTCCGCTCGCTGCGCCGCTGCCTCCACTGCCCCCTGCATCCCCTGCCACCACGTTTCGTTTGCCCCGTGTTTGTCCCAGCCCGAAACAAATGCCGCGGCGCGGGCATAGTTCGCGCAATCCAAAGCCTCATTGCGCTCGCGGGTCTTGATCCATTCGGTTTTCCGGTAGCCCTTGACAACGTGAGTTGTTAGTGACTCCGCCGTCAGTTGCCGGAAGAACTCTTCGTCCAGGTCTTTCGGGAAGTGAACCCAGCCCGTCGGGTACGGCTCGCCTTCGGCTGGCCTCTCTTTTCCCAGAAGCCCATAGAGTTCCGACTTGCACGCCGAGACATCCACGGGCCAGAGTTTCGCGCCGTGACGGATTTTCCGTCCGCTCACCGTGACATCAACCTGCGTCGGAGCCGCAACCAGGGCCGCGAGGTGTTGGCGGCCATCTACCGCCATTACTCGCCCGGCTCCCTGTTGTCTGGCCCACTGGTAGACTTCGTTCGAAGCGAACCCGGTGTCTACCGCCATCCGGACGATGGACAATGCCGCGCCATCCTGCCGCTGGTAGGCCTGGTTCAGGATCTCAGTGAGAGCATCCCAGGCGGCTTGATCGAACGGGCTGCGCTCGATCCGGAAATGGTCAACCACCCATCGTTGACGGCCCCGGCCCCAGCCCCAAACGTAAACCTCGATCCATGTTTTCTGAACGTCGACGCCCGCCGTCAGGAAAACAACGCCGATCGGCGCCTGCCCCAGCCGATAGGAGTCTTCGCGACGCACCATCAACTTCTCGTGATCGGGAGCGTCGCCCTGTTCCTTCCAGGTCTCGGCGAGCGTCGTGTTAACGAACGTCTGAAGCTCAGATGGGCTGTCTTTCTTACTCAGAAAGTCCGCAACCAAGTCGCCGAGTTTCTTCCAGGGCGAATACAGTTCCGAAATCCAGAACCCCGCTGTCCCCGCGAACGGCTTATCCGCTCGCCACTCGCCGCGCTCAACAGCCTCCCAGCGTTCAACGTCTGGCCATTGAGCCCCGCAATGCTCGCATTCGTACCGGGTATCCGCCGTCTGCTTCCCCTTGAACCGGGGATCGCGAACCTGGCCCCATTTGAGAATCTGGCGCGCGCCACATTGCGGACACGGAACCCAGAACTTCCGCTGATCACTGTTCTCGTAGGCGGCGGCAATCTGCGAGTTGCCCTCGATTGTCGGGCTGCACGCTTCGATGATCTTCGCTAGACTGCGGAACGTCGCCGTGCGCTTGACGCCCAGCGAAAACCCGTCGCCTTCTTTCCCGACGTTCGCTTTCCACTTGTCCCGCTCGTCGGCTAAGAAATACCGGATACTGCGACGCGCGAAATTTCCCGGCGTCTGCGCTCCGATCAGCGACAACGACCCGCCGGGGAATACCTTATGCAGGATCGTGTTGCTTTTACTGGTCCGCTTCTCTGGGGCGACCTTGCCGGTCAAGCACGGCATGTCCCGAATCATCGGGCTTAGCCGCTCTTTACTGATCGTCTCCGCGTCCGTGTCCGACGGATGCGCCCAAAGGATCGGCCCCGGCGCGCGGGCAATGACATACGCGATGGCGACCTGCTGTAATAGCGTCTTGATCAACTGCGTGCAGGTCATCAGGACGATATGCCGCACATACGGATTCGTGAACGCGTCAAGCGGTTCGCGCTGAAACTGGTACAGCGACAAACGCCCACTGTGCGCCGAATATTCCGGGGAGAGGATGAAATTCTCTTCCGCCCATTCGGACAACTTCTGCTTCGGAGGCGACTGCCACAGCCGCGAGCAGTCCGCAATCAATCTCGCTTCGGCGGTCATTCCGCATTGGCCGGATACTCCGCAAGATCATCAAGTGCCTGCGAAATTCGCCCGTCCACCAGTTCCCGGCAGCGAACCGGATCGGATGTGGCGGCCAGTTTGTCGGCCAGTTCGTCGCCGATCACCAAGAGCTTTGCGCGGGCGCTGCTTATCATTTCGGAAACCGTGTCCCGAACCTTCTCGGCGTCGAGTAGCTTACCTTCCAGCACCTTGCGCTGGATCCGTTCCCGCTTGACCCGCTCCCACTCTCGCTGCCGCTGTGCCTCGAAGAATGAGCCGCCATCAAGTTCTTGAGTGGGCTCTTCCGGGAGGTTTTCTTTTGGGGGCTCCGGGGAATCTTCCCGCGGCGTTCGTCGCCGGCGAGCGTCGGTGTTCTGATCCCATGCCGCGTCTGCCTTCTCGAAGTCGATCCCGCCGCTTGGCTCCTGCTGTATGCGCCCGGTCCTGATGGCCTTCTGAACTGCCGCGAGACTCCCGCCGGGCTTCCGCGCTGCCTTGCGATGCCGTCCATATGCGCTGAGAGAACCAATCACTCCGACAACCCCGCCCGACAACCCGACCCACAACCTACTAACTAGCGAATCTGCGCACTAAATCAACCCGCAAGCGAAAGCGGCCGGGAAGGACCCGAGGGCGAAAAGGCAAGTCTTCGGGGCTACCGCCAACGGGCCCCTGTCCAATGGCCTTGGTTATGGCCGGGACGGAGGCGAGCCCAACCGATCCAGCTACGATCCGAAAGAATCCTCGTCTGTTCATAGTCAACTCATTCCGCCTGCTTTAACCGCTCCCACAGCCACTCCGCTGCCTGCTCTGCCGTCCGGTACCCCAGTAATTCGTAGATCGGACCACCTCGCGGTACGTTTCGCGAATCGTCGCGCATCGAAGGCTCGATTGGGATAGCGGCCTCAGGCTCGCTCATGTCCCGCTCGTGCATCGCGTGACGACCGCCGGGCCGGGTGGATTGGGCTTTCATGGAGCTACAGCCTGTTGTGATCCAGCCGCTCTCCCGGAGGAGCCCAAGCCTGACAATGCCTCGGATGGTGCCGATAGACAAACCCAGTCGACAGGCACTGGCGCTCGAACGTCCTGCTGTCCTCGCCTCTCCATGCGCCGGGGTTTTCCTTTTCGACCTGCTTCGGCTGGGGGTTGTATTGATTCACTGACTCACTCAGCCGGAGGCGTTTGATCCGGCTGCGAGAACCGATCCCAAAAACAGCGCCTTGGGTAATCAGCCGGAGTAACTGTGCATGGTCGGCATGTAGCGCAAGCCGATCAGACGCACACTCCAGGACTGCGACCGGAAATACGAGCGACCCGAAATACTTGGTCAGGTGAGACGGAGGAATGAGCATCAGAGAAGGGCGGGAAATCCGGTTGCAGTTCTCGCATCCGAAGTTTCCCATTTCACCTCGTTGGCCCCGTTGAGTGGCGGGGAAATCCCAGCGCCGAGGTGCGCCGCGCTTACTGCCACCTACCCGCATCCTACACGATTCGATGGGTGGATGCCAAATTTATTTCTACAGGCACACCACGACTTACATACTGCCAATGGTCACATACTACCAATGGTATCTGTAGTTATAAGTGGACTTTTGGTATGCGCGGGGAATTTTCGCTTGAGCTTGCCGCCTGCCCGTCCCCCGGATGTCCGAGCTATCGGGTCCGGTCTGCGTTTTCGCTCGATCCACGTCGCCATGGAGGGTGGCCAGGAGTCCGCAACCTGGGGAGCGGCCCGGCTCGAGCTGCCTGATTTTAGAGTAGCCGATCGCGCGGAAATCACCAAAACATTTTCTACGCGGAATGTTTTATGCCTGGAAGTGGTTGAAAATGGGGCGAATATAGTTCTCACTTTTCTCTTGACAAGCATAAGCGCTTAATGCATAATGAGAGTGTAGTCAGGGAGATGGAGACAATGACAGAGATCGAGCCCGCGGCAATCACAGTCCTCAGACTAACGTCAGCCACAACCAAGGCGGCCACCTTAGCCGAGATCGCCGACGGTGATAGCCGGGACGGCGGCACAGGGACCAAGTTTGGCGGCCTGTGCGTTGGAGTGCTGCGCGGCCAGGGGAATAAACTTGATCCGCAACTCCCACTCGCTGGCCTCGGGGACTCGGGCATATTTAGTCACTTGCGGCGCGATATCTGGATCGAGTACACCCCACGCGGCTTGGATACATATTTCCAGACGCAGGGATTCCGGCGGGCAGCCTGTTGGCAGTTTGAGGTTGCAATTAATGACGTTGTGGGCTATGCGTGGCGCGAGTGCGGGATATTGGACATCGACGGAATAATCTTGCGCCGCGGAGCGGTCGCAACAAACCTGAAGCGGGTGCGACTGTAAGCCAGGGGCGGCGCGTTGACCCCTGAACGACCGGCATGGTCGCCCGTGCCGGAAATTGAGGAGCCAAACATCGAGGTTGGGGACTACGGGGTTCAGGTTTTCGACGGCTGGTTGAGTGCCAGTAAAACAACCAAGCGCCAGTAAACCGAGCGCCAGTAAAACAGCAGGGGGAGCACAAACGATTATGCCTAAATCCAAACTCAGTTCCGCCGCCGCCATCATGGGCCGCAAGGGCGGCCAGGTGCGCTGCAAGAAGGGCTTCGCAACCCTGACGCCCGAGGAGCGGTTGGCGATCACACGGCGGGCCGTCAATGCACGCTGGGGCAACGCGGCGGACCGGTGCCCGTGCGGGGTAATGACTCTCAAGCGGGCAAAAGCGCGGGGCAGAGGCCGGGAGCACAATCCGGGGTGTGAGTTCTTCAAGCGCCAGTAAACCAAGCGCCAGTAAACCGAGCGCCAGTAAACCGAGCGCCAGTAAACCGGCAAGGGGAGAGACGTTCTTTATTTGTTCCGTCCCATGTAGACCTTCAGTGTCTCTAAGAATCCGTTCACTGCTTCGACTATTGCCTCAAGCCGTAACTCGCAGGCCAGTTGGTCAACGAAACGATCCCGCGCAATGACGAATTCCGCCCAGGCTTCTACGAAGGTCTGTTTACGTTTCATGGTTTCTCCATCACGTGAACATGAAATCCCGCATACCAGTAACCCCGAGCGAGTTCAGGGTCGCCTTGAGGCGCGACAGGATCAGGTACTGCCGTTTGCGCACACACTCACCCGTCACACGAAACCTCCCTGCGATGCCCGTCAGTGTCTCACCCTCCGCCATGCGTATCGCGATCTCGCGGTCCATTGGGCTCCGGAGGCCGACAATGGCAACGGAGAGTAGGTGGATTTTCTCGGCGTGGGCGGCGCGGTACTCGACGGGGTACTCGGCACGCAACCGCCGCGGGTCCGGGTAACAGTGCTGGGACTCATCGAAAACTCGTATCATGCCGCCTCCTGAAGTTCGGATAATTTACCCTCGAGCCACTGCGCCAGATAGTCCGTGATGCTCGACGCAGAGCGGATCGTGGCGTCGCCGGTAATGCCTGCCGGGTCGAAACAGACCCGGCGCCAGTCGGAGATAATATCCGCCAGCGGGACGCCGTGACGTAGGGCCTCGGTGACGGTGCGACCGAGACAGTGGAGCAGCCCGCGCTCGATCGATCCCGCCGAATTGCAGTACAATTGCAGGCCGATCGGACGCTGCGCCTCCATGAGTAGAATCGCGTAACACGTCAGTCCGGGGAGCTGGAGACGCCGGACCACAGACGGCCACTCACCAGTAACCGGGCTCATACGTGCACCATCGCTTTCGGGCTGAGATAATTCCCGATGGCGACCGGGAACCAGCCCCAGCTCGAGCCGGGCCGCTTGCCTTGCCGGAACAGTTCCACCAATACCTGCTCGACAAGTTCCACACTGGCCGGCTCGCAGACCGAGAGACAGCGCCGGCAGATCTCGTCGTCGGGAGGGCCGCATTTGCGCACCAGTTCGCCCTGTTTGCCGCCCACGAACGCCACCAGGTTCTCGCGGATCCGCTGCACGTCGGATTGAGGCACATCGGGTTTCCTTCGAGGCTTCCGGGCGTTTTCGAGGTAACTGCTGGCGGTGATAGCAACGGTTTTTTCGCAGGCAGTTTCCGGTGGTTTTGATTCCGGGGGTATCGTCGTCGGCAGTGGAGGATCGGGGGTCTCGCCTGCTACTGAAACCGGACAGTCTTCGACGATGCTAGGCTCTGGCTCTGGCTCTGGCTCTGGCTCTGGCTGTGGACTTTTTGTGGAGGTAACTTGGAGTTTCTTTGGAGGTTTCTTGGAGGTTCTTTGGAGTTTCTTTGGAGTATTATTGGAGTGCGTCTGCCTTCTGGGGTCCGACCCGTCCCACCAAGTCAGTCCAGCATTGGCTAGATTTTGACGCCACGTGTTGTCCGCATGGTCCGCAATATCATGTATAACAAGGCGATATGGGTCAGTAGCCGTATCCACCCAGCGCGACTCAATGAGGGCATTTATGAGGTCATCAGGGTCGCCATCCCAGTCGATGCCCTTTGCAATTACTCTGTTTTCCCAGCGCCCAATATCACCCTGAATCGCGTATCGAGACGCCCAAGCCCAGAGTAATTCGAGAATTCCGGCCGCTTCGTATCGTCGGATTTTTAGTCTCTCACACAAGTCCAATAGCTTTGGGTGGTTCGGAGTACCACGTTTCACGCTATTCCCTCCCCAGCAATTCCTTCGCGTATTTCGTCAGTTCGTCGCGGTCCATTTGGCCCCAGTCGGAGCGCATAGAGGCCCCCTGGAGCCAGCCGTCGATGATCCAGAGTTTGTTGCGCTCCGCCAGGTCACGGAGGTATTTCCGCTCGCTCGCGGTAGTCCAAACCGCTCGGCTGTCACTCATCTGCATGACCTCACTTTCGCCCCGAAGTGCTCTCGGCACGCTTCCAGGAGTCGTTCCAGCCACGGGACAAAGTCATCGTAACTACCCCATCCGTTCTCGGGATTGAGTTCCCTGAATCGCTCTGGGTTGGCCTTCATCTCCGCAATTCCTCCCTCAAGGGGCCCGATCAGATCAGCAGCGGTTTCGATCCCGTTCTCGTCTGGTTGCCATATTGGGCCGTACAGCCCAGCCAACTCAGCCATTGAATTCAGGTTGTGGGTTACGTTGGCCTCAAAAAATGCCGTTCCGCAGTATTTGCATTCAAGCTTGATATCCAGGCTCATTGATTCACCCCTCCACCTCCACGCCCTTAGCTCGGAGCGCCACTAGCACGTCCAGTTCACGGTCTGTCATTGAGCCTCCTGTTCTTTCTTGCCCACTTCCGTTTCGCCTGCCTGTCCGCTTCCCGGCTGCACGCTGGCCGGCACTTCTCGCACCACCTGATATTGCCGGACCACGACCATATCGAGCCGTGGCACTTCTCGCAGTGGTGCAGTTGCCGCCGGAAGGTCATGCGGCCTCCAGCACTTTATCGATACCGCGCATCTCGTTAAACATAGGAGCGTCGTCCAGTATTCGCCGCTTTGCCATGTCAGCGTACTGCGGGTTCAGGTCAATACCAATGAACCTGCGCCCATGTCGTAGGGCCACCATTCCAGTAGTCCCGCTCCCGGCAAATGGATCCAGCACTAATCCGCCCTCTGGCGAGCCAGCGAGAATGCACGGCTCAACCAATGACGGCGGAAAGGTCGCAAAGTGCGCTTCATGAAAAGGCTGAGGGGCGATTGTCCAAACAGTGCGGCGGTTACGTGTTCCAGATGGCGTTCCGGTATATTCGTTACCGGAATATAGCCTACTGTGCTTCTTTGTTTCTGGAAACTTCAATGCGCCGCCGAATCTGGCGGGCGTCTTCCTGTGTGCTTCGTTTGGACGTTCCAGGTGTTCCGCAATGGTGGCGCTGTCGTAGTAATACCTCTCGTTCTTCGTCAGTAAGAACACGTACTCATGCGCCCTTGTCGGCCTGTCCCGGACAGACTCCGGCATCGGATTCGGCTTGTGCCAGATGATATCGCTGCGCAACCACCAGCCGTCGGCGCGAAGGGCAAAGGCAAGCATCCACGGAATACCAATGAGGTCTTTGGGTTTCAGCCCGTCTGGAACTGATCGTCGCCTTACAGGGCCGGGTGCAACCGCACCGCTAGAATTGCCAGCCAAACCTACCGTGGAATCGTCCAAACCGTGGTCAGCACGTCCCGTTTTGCCCCCGGCGTAAGAGTCGCCTATGTTGGCCCACAGCGTTCCATTAGCCCTGAGCACCCGGCGCACTTCTCGGAACACTGCCACGAGCCGCTCGATGTACTGCGCTGGCGTATCTTCCAGGCCAATCTGTCCATCCACTCCGTAGTCCCGGAGGCCGTAGTACGGCGGGGAAGTGACGCAACAATTTACGGATTTATCGGGCATCCCTCGAAGCACCGGCAGGCAATCACCGGACACGATCGAGAATGCGCGCGCTGCGCTCATGCTTTCTCCACTCCGTACACCCACTCCCAGCCGTCGGGACGGTCAAGGGCCACGCTCGCCACAACCCCGGACAGCCGGGACGCCCAACGGGGCATGGTGGCAGCAGAGCGCCACTGATACCCGGAAATTGACCTACCCCATGTTGCGCGGTAAATCACCCCAGACCCGTCCCAATGGTCAAAACTGCTTCCTGCCGGAACGCATGATTGCTTTTCCGCAAAGCCCTTGTCCGGCCATTCCATCCACGTTTCTCGTATCCACACCTTGTCGCCGGGAGAGAGGCGCGAGCGGACGGGCGCCCAAGAAGGTTTGCCGATGTACGGCGCATAAAAGTAGTCCCCAGCCTCCCGTTCGAGGCGCGTATGCACTCGATTGAGGTCCAGAGCATCAAACTCCCACCACTTCGCAGGACGGCCATACATGGTGCTATTGCTTGCGGTGATTGGCCTCCGCACCATCACCCGGCCCTTGGCAATAAACTCGCGTACCTCGGAGTCCCGGAGGATCAGTGATCGGTCAGGCATTAGTGGCTCCAGCCCGTGCATCGCCGGATAGCATCAGCCAATTCATCACCGGACACGGTTATCGAGTGCCCACAGATCGTCAGCACCACGCGGCTTGATATGCAGGGGTCTGAGTGTACACGCACATGGTCGTTAATACTGGTTTCCCGGAAATCCCGTTCAAGTACCGACACTTCAGTTGAGATATTCATTTCTTCTCTTTCTCCCTCGCCTTGTCGATCTCGGCACGCCACTCGTCGGGAGTCCGCCCGTGATAGGAGCACAGCCAATCGAACCGCGCCCGCTCGTTCTTCAGGTCGTCCATCGCCTGATTGAGTAGGTCCTGTGCCATGTTGTTCGCCGTGCGAAGGGTGGCGTTCTCATCTTCCAACTCCTTCAGTGGGCCGTATAATGCATCAATTTTGTCGTTAAGGTCGTGCATGTCACGGTAAAAGCCGGCCAGCGTCGCCGCCGCGTCCAGTAACTGCCGTTCCGTGTGTGTGGTCGGAGGCGTGCGGATCAGCCTCGCGTAGATTTTCCGTGCTCGTTCTCCGTCCATTTATCTACCCTCCGCTTTCTCTTTCGCGGCCTCCAGTTCCTTCACCCGTTGCCGTAGCTCGTCGATCCATCCACCGCGCCCGTTTTCCTTGAGCCACTCTCGATTCATAGCCTCCAAGTCCCTCACCCGCTGCTCGTAGGTGTTGATGCGCTTGTGATTTTCGATCAGTGTCTCCGCTGCGTCCAGTAATTCCCTCTCCGTGCGCGTCTGTGGCGCCGTGCGGATCAACTCTTCGTAGATCTCCTCTGGCTCGTTCGATGGTCATGCGGTGGCCTCCGCTTTCTGCGTCGCCTGCTTCCGCAGTTCCTTCAGCCGTCGTTTGACATACCCGGAGTCCATGTAGCTGCCGAATGGGGTTCGCGCCCACTCCTTGATTCCGTAGCGTACAGTCGCCCAGGCAAGGGCCAGGGGAAGCGACTCGGCTCGGATACCACCAATCGCCATGTCGCCGTAGTTGTACCAGGGGCCATCAGGGTTGGTTTTGCAACCAAGCCGAAAAATGTAAGTCTTGCTGCGATTGATCCCCAGCCCCCCGGAACTTGGGAAGTAGTCTACGTGCACTTCGCTTTCCGGGCTACCTTTGGTCGCAAATCCGTGGGAGTTATACACACCAATGGTACGTAGTAGTTCCGTTGTCTTGCTCATTTCCCCTCCGGCCACTCGCCGCGCTCGGCCTTGCCTGCCAACTCCAACAGGGCATCGTTATGCGCAATCCACCCAGCGTCCCAGAGCGGCCCGATAATGCCGCTGACCAATCTAAGGTGTTCTGCTGCCGCCCGTAGCGTCTCCACCCGGACGCGGGCGTCGCGGGCGGAGAGGATCTTGACGCACATAGGCTTTGCGATTAGACCGATCGTGCCGTTGCGGTGGAGGTCGTCTATTATCGCCGCCAGCCTCTCGGCCTCCTGCTGGTGCGGGCAGGGGGAAGCCTCGTTGATCGCCGTCCGTATCCGCTCGCGTGCCGCGTCCGCTGGCCCGTACAGGCTGCATTTCTCTTCCACGAATGTCAGTGCTTCCCGCAGTCCGCACTCCCGAGCCTGGGAGTCGGAGAGTTGGCGCTGAAGGTCGGCAATCCGTTCCTGGTCAGTCATGGTCGACACCTCGATCTTCTGCTGCTCGGTCATGCCACCCTCCTGAAACTGATTGCCCATACCCACGGGTTCGTATCCCAGCCGAAGCCACGCTTCGCGTTGATGGAGTCCCAGAGAACAAGAAACTTATCCCTCGCTGATGTGATCTCTTGTTCTGGAACCCGCTCAGCACATTCCATCCAATCGGGTTGCGGAGCGGTTCCATTCTCTCCACAACCGACTGAGAGCGCCACGCGGACTCCATTGATTCGCTCGAATCCCTGCCAATAGGGAGCCATGACGGTTGGATTACATCCTTCGGCCCGCGCGTCCTCTTCCGTGATGTCCTGGACCCTCTGTACGCGCACGTCCGTGATCTCCAGCGTGATCCGTGAGGCCCAGCGGGGCATGAATCGGGCTACCTTATAGCGCCAAGCGTGTGTCGGCTCTTCGTCTATGCGTCCCACTGGCTTTGCTTGATCGGCGCAGTAAATGACGCTGCGGCCGACCGGCACATAGCGGTATTTTTTGCGACCAGATGCGGAGGTTCCGCTGGGGCGCTTCTCGCACCAGATCCAGGTGGCCTCTTTGACGTAGATACGGTCGCCTGGGACGCCGTAGGGACATCGCAGATGTCTTGATATAACGCGCGGGTAATCAACAAACGCAAAATCCCCGTTCGGTTTGTTATCCGGTCCCTTGAACGGGAATAACTCGACCTTCGGCTGCGGCTTCACCACCCGTCGCGTCTGGCCTTTGCGGTCTTCGAGAATCCCCCGGACCATCGGCCCGCTGAATATAATCGGTCGTTCTTTCACTTCCCCTCCCGCCCGGAAAGCCACCCAACCGTCAAGCAATACTTGACAGTTGCTCCCTACCATTCCGCGTCCTTCCTCAACCGTTTCAGGTCATCCGTTGTCATCTGGCACCTCGTAGGTCAGCGTGGCGGGAACGATGCGCTCATGCTTGCAGATGTCTTTCTTCGCGATCTCCTCGTTCGTCCAAAATTGAGGTTCGCAGCAAAATCCATCGTCGAGCACAATTTTGCACTCGCAGTTCGCAACGTCCGCGAGCGCCGTCCACCCCTTGATCTCCTTAGTCATTTACCGGCCCTCCCCCTGCTGGCGTCTCCCGATACAGCCCCACCTTCACCACGCGGGAGCCTGGCCAAGTCTTCGCGGCTTCGGCGGCGAACTGGCGATTGAAAAACACATCGCCACGAACAAATATGCTGTCGTGAAAGGTGCCCACGAGCCTCCGGCCCGCATCATCCCAATGCAACGGGAACCGCAAATCGAGGTCTGCTTTGTCGAACACCGCCCACATCGCCTTTTTCATTTACCATCCCTCCGGTCGTTGCTTGTATTGCTTGCCGTCGAGGAAGTCGCCAGCCAGCTTCTTGCCGACGTAATATGGCTTATCGCTCGCCAGTTCTCCCGCCGCGTCGAGTATCCTTACCGACTCGTCCGGCATCTGGTCCCAGTAACCAAATGAACCCCACTGCTTGAACCAGAACGGAACGCCTGCTCCCGCGCATTGATCGCGAAGCGCCATGACCCAATCAGGGTGCATCGGCCGCGCATCCGGTCCCGACTCCCCGCCGGCGATCACCCAGTCCGGTCCAGTGCACCAGCCACCCTTCCCTCTTGTCAGGCCACCCGGTAGTAATGAATCAAGGTCGATCTCCCCAAGAAGCGGCTCCAGGGACAGAAAGCGAATGCGTGCCGGAGTGTTTACTAAATGTCCATATCCCAGGTCGGCATCGCGCTGGTTTGAGTAGGAGTGCCCAAGCCAGATGTGCGGCTGTGGAAGATGTAACACGTCCGGTATGCCCTCGGTCTCGGTGGCATCCACGCCGTACTCGTGCCAGATTTTGGAATGCAGGTAATTGAAAAAGTCGGCCATCCGCTCGTAGCGCTTGGTCAGAATGATGTACGTGTGATGGCGCGCCGAGAGCGCTGTCATTCCGCACCACACCTGGCGGATCTGTTCAAACGTCAGGGACGGGTGGAACAGATCGCTCATCGAATTCACGAAATACGTGGTCGGAATTCTGCGGTGCAACGGCTCGTCCAGTTTGGACTCGATCAGTTCGACGCGCCCGGTCCAACTGCGCGTAACCGGATCGATCAGCCCGTGATACGGTTCGCCCTTGCCACAGAACCGCGCTGCCATGCGTTCCGCGTAACAGTGCTTGCAGCCCTCGGAGACCTTGGAGCAGCCGCGAATGGGATTCCACACGTGCTCCGTCCAGCCGATCTTAGTCTTGCCCATCCCACGCTCCTAACTCCGCTCTAAGTTCGTCAACGTCATGCACCACGATGTAATTCAGACCGTCCGCGATAGCCTTCCGCCCGTAAGCGATCTGTTCCGGCGACTGTTTTTTGCCCGGTCGTTTGCACTCGATGAGCAACGTCCCGTCGCGCCGAACCGCCACGAGATCGTTTTGCCCCTTGCGCCCGGAAGACTTCCGCGCATCGCGTTCGTGGGTCACGAACACGCGATACCCCTCAGCCTCCAGGAGTTCGACGCAAGCACGCTGCACATGGTTCTCGTCGATCTTCAGCCGTCCGCGCTTGTCGAGGGAGAGTGGCCTCACGCGGCCTCGTCATCGCCATCAACGCTTATCAGGGGCATCACGAGAGCCGCCATCTTCTGCCCGTCGTTTCCCTCCGCCGTGATCTGCACGGGATCATATTGGTCGTAGAGCCTGATAGTGATGGACGGGAAAGCACAGAACCCTTGAAATAACTGGAACAGTGGCGCTAGTATGTCGGGGCTTAGTCTGACCTCAAACCGGGCTGCGTCGTCCGGCTTGAGTATCGGTTCCGGCATCGGGAACCGTTCGGCGTTTCCCTTCGCCGACTTACAGATCACCCGCCGGACGTCTTCGGTGATTGCAACCGTAGAATCGGACTCGGCCTCGGTATGTACATCCACTAACGCCATCCCCAGTTCGGGCGCGTCCTTGTCCCGTTTCGGCATGGACTTTGCAAGCTTAATCGCGGTATCGCGATCCATGACGAAAGGCGTGAAGTACTCAGCATCCTCAAGTCCGTCCGGGCTGGAGAATAGATTCGACTGACTCTCCGGCCTAGTCACAATCACCATCTGGTGTCCATCAGTTTCGATGGTCCTCTCCGGGCTCACATATAGACCGGAAAAATTAGCGTGACGGTCTCCGGCGCTGCTCGGCAACAGTGAAGCGATTTTGAAGTTGTATTTAGTGAACATGTCTGTCGTATTCTCCTGGGGCCCTCACGCGGCCCACCTTTTTGCTTCGATCACTAACCGCTGATACTCGCGGTCGCCCCGCCGCCAGCCGTCACGAAACGCGAGCCACTCGGAGGTGGTCGTGAACGTAGCCCCGAGCCATTGGCTGATGTGATTGCGGCCCAGGGTGTAGCCCTTCGCGCGAGCGGACTTGATGCGATCATGGAAGCGGGGACGGAGCATTAGGCGACCTTCTCGATAGTCAGCGGTCCGGCGTCGACCTTCGCCGCGATAATCTGAAATCCACACGCCTTCGCCGCATCCTCGAAGTCGCGCCAATTGTCACCATCGAAATGCTCGGCGTTGTCGCAAACAAGAAACGGCATCAGGCCCGGTTTCGCCCCGACGATCTCAAACGCGGCAGAATACCGCCGCGCCGTATTCACGTGATGCCACGGAACGCCGTCGATGCACACCTGATCGCCCTCGAAGGTCATGCCGGCCGGAAGATCTTCGAGTTTTGACTTTTTCAGCGCGTCCAGTCTCTCCATCGCACTTGTGAGGCTCAGGTACTCTCGCGATTTCTCGTTGAATCGTTGCTGGAACGTATCGATTGACTCGCGAACACCCGCCGCCTTCTGCTGCGCTTCGGCCTTGGCGCGCACAGTGGCCTGATCCGCGATTATCCGGTCAAATTCGGGCTTAAGCGCTTGGCGGATGTTTTCATGCTTGTCCAGGCCAAACTGCCTCCAGCGTTCGTCCTCTTGGTATCTGCGGAACTTGATACTGGCGAGTTCCTTCTGGAACTCTTCCCGAAGCTGTTGCTCTTCCGCGTCAAATGTCGCGCCGAGAGTAGCCTGATTGTCGGTTGCGATCTTCGTCGCCTCCGCCTTTTCGCTGGCCTCACGCTCTACCAGTGCAAGCCGTTCCTGCTCCAATTCGCGCTCCTTGGCTGTCCAGTCGACGCCATCCTCGGCTTCATCCGGTAGCGATCTTCGGAGTGTCGCCGCGGTATTTTCGGCTTCCCGTTGCTCGACACCGACCCTCCGCCGCATTTCCTCGACGTAGGCGCGGGCCTTGCCGATGCCCTGGAGATCCGTTCCGGCCGCGATGTCCAACCCCGTCACCGAGAGACCGTTCAGCGCCCCCGCCATTTCGTTGCGATCGAACCGCACGGGGATGATTTCCAGCAGTTTCGCGATCAACGCCTTCCGGCCTTCCGCCTTCGATGTGTCGATATTGAGGATGGAAGATGGATCGACGGCCCACGATTCGCCGAGGCTTTTGATGAACGATTGCGGGGCCGGGACGGGGACGCCGTTCGGATCGAGGATTTCGAGTGTCGTCGAGATTCCTTCGCCGCTCCGTTTCACCGCGACCGTCTTTGTGATCGTTGCCGCGAGCGCCCCGTCGTCATTCGTGATTTCCATGACGACTGAGCCCTTCTTTGCCCCGAGACGGAGCCAGCCGGGATCGGAGCCGCCCGAAAATACCGACATCGTGGCTTCAATTACGGAAGATTTCCCGGTTCCGTTCGCGCCCCTCAGGACCGTCAGCGCCCCTGGCTGAAACTCCAAGTGCTCGATGCCCTTGATGTTGTCAATTACGAGTCGGGATAGCCTCATGATTTCCTCCCCATCTGGAATTTGCCCTGCTTCGGTCCGTTATCACTGACTGGAGCCTCAGGCGCCGGAGCGTCCGCGACGTTTAGGGCTTCGTCCTTCGATGCCGCCTGCTTCAGTTCGGCGATCTTACGTTGCGCTGCCTCTTCGGATTGCGCCGCCGTGCCTTGCGCCGCCGCCTCCTCCATGACTTCAGCCCACGTCGTATCGCCATCTTTCACGGCGGTGTAGATGCCCCGCAGCTTGGCGATTTCGGACGGGTGGATGCGATCAAGAGGCTTTCCGAGGAACGCTTGCAGGTCGACCGGGCCGACACCCTGTTCCGCGAAAGCGTCAATCATCCGCCGTTTCGCCGCGTCCGGGTCCTGCTCGTCCTGGCTCCGGAGCGTTTCCCGGACCTTCCGCTCGCATTCGTCTAGGATGTCGCCGGGCACGAAGCGAAGGCCGTTTCGAATGAACTTGGACCATGCCGAGTTCTGTTTCATCTGTAACTCGTCGTCGGTCGCCGCGACGGTGTAGGTCGTGTCGCCGTTCGAGTTCGTGCGCTGGGAAAGCGCCTCCTGGCCACGGCGTAAGCTCTTTTTCTCCACCGTTTTCTTGATGCTGACCTCGTTCGAATAGGTCAGGTTGCTTTCGAGGTCCGTGATTGAGTACCGCATGATCCTCAGATCGTCGCCCTCGTAGACAATGCAGGAGTCCGGGTAAATGTTCGTCATGCAGCGGATCGCCGCCTCCGCGAACCGGATTGACCATCCCTCCGCATATTGCTGCTCCCACTGGCCGTTGTCGTTCTGGCGCTTCCCGACTGGCTTGCGATAGCGGGCACACAGCGAGAAGCCGGAGCGTTCGCACTCGTGCAGTAGACGAACACGAACGTCCTCCATGCTTCTCGGGTGGCGCTCCGCCACGATGTAGCGAGCGTTGATTTGCGATTGCTCGCGGGACGCGACGGCAGTTGCCGCCGTTTCCGCGACCGCTTGACTCTGCTCGGCCCCGAATTCCCTACGGGCGATTGCTCCCGCCTGAGGGGCCAGCGCAGTTGAAGATTGAGGTATGCTATTTGTTGACATAAGTTGTTCTCCGGGCGGTTCCAGCCGCCCATTTTTATTCGCGGTGGATCCACTACCCCGCCGCCGGTTCCAGCCCCTCCCCCTCCGTGAACTCGATCTCCTTGGAGGCGATTAGTCTACAGTTGAGCGCTTCGCGAAACGATTTACTTTGTCCACCGTCCGAGGATGCGAGAATATAGTTATCCGAACATCGGTACACGTTCACCCGCACAGCGAACGTCTTTGCAACGCGCTCGATGAAGGGCACATCAGCACCTGCAGCGGTTTTACCATCTGCGGTGAGAAACACAACAGCCCCGAGACTACGCTCCCAGTCCACTGGATAGCCGGGGAATTTCCCATCCACGCACAGCACGCGGCCAGCCCGCTTCGTCTCGACTTCCCGGTACTGCTCCCCCATCTCGATCAGTGGAAATTCCATGTCAATCCTCCAGTTCGTTCTCGCCTAGTCTTTCTTTGGAGTTACCTGTACCTGGAACTCGTATTTGTTCGCCGTGGCCATCGACTCAAGCAGTTGGTCTGCTAACTGGTTCGCCCACCCCATGTTTCTGCGCATTGATTCCCGTATGCGCTTCGATACTTGCGCCCGGTTCTCTTTTACCCACTCCTGGAGAGCAAGCTTGGTCTCTTCGCGGATCATCTCCGTCACCATATGCGCGAAAACCGTTGGGGCTTGGTTCGCGTAACGGTATTCTTCAGCGGTAGACTTTGCGTTCAGCGCCTTTTTTACGATCTCGTCCACAAGCTGATTTCCATGTGGGCGTAAGGCATCGGCGACTGCCGCCTGAACCTTCGCCTCGATGATCTGTTTTACACTGTCCTGACTGATTGTTACTTGGATGTCGTCTGCCATATTTACCTTTCCCCTTCTTTGCCCCCGTGATAGTCGGGGTCGTCCTCAAGTTCGTCCTCTTCCCACTCCGGCTCCCGCGTGATCCATGCGTCGAGCGCTGGCCCGAATTCGAGTGAGAGGGGGTTCAGCATCGCAACCTACTCCGGCTCCCAGTCGATAATGACTTCGTTCCCGCAAAAGTCGTCATAGGCGTCAGTCACATTGAACCCGCGCAGTTCTCTCGCAATCGCCTCTATCGCCTCTCCGGGATACAGACCGTCAGGAAGAGTAAGCGAGTAACCCACGCAATACGCGCCATCCCCCACAGCCTTCCTGATGGCTTGATCGATCTTAGGAAGGTCGGCTGCAAGCATTTGGTTAATGAGGGGGCGCAACCGCTCTTCTATTTCCGCCCGTTTGTGTGCCCTTGCTTTGCGGCGTATCTTCCGTGCCTCACGTACCGAGATCATGACTCGCCATCCACCTTCTCGATAACTTCACCGCAAAGAGAGATTGCGGCCACGACGCACAGATCGCCGGTTTTGGCCTCTACTAAGTAGTCGCGTACTTTCCTCAGTACCTCCAGCATGTCCGGCGCGACGGCAATCAGCCGGGCATTGGCCTTAGCTTCGTCTGGATCAACTTGGCCGTATTCGATCAGTTCCGTGTACGCTTCGGCCTTGATGTCCAGGCTTCCGCTTTGCGCCTCCTTGCCGTCCGGCCCAACGAGCCGAAGCGTCTGGTACGGGTCTCCCCACTTACCGCTAACTACTTCTGCAACGGGATGGTCGCCCAGTCTAGACCATACTTGTCTGTCCAATACCTTCCACGGTCCCGGTGTGTGTGACATAGCTACTTGCCCTCCTTGTGTTGTTCTTCTACTGCTTCCCACGGAAGCGCCCCGCCCCGGTCGTAGCACAGAAGCGCGTTTATGAAGCACGATTCGTCGCCAACGTCCACCCGGTTACGGTTGCTCTTTCCGCACGCGGAGCAGACCCATATTTGCCCCTCCGGTGCATCGTACTCGGACTTCCAGTTGCTATCGGTTGAAGAGTTCACGCGCCCTCCTTCGTCTCTACCTTCGGCAGCGGACACGAATCCGGGATGTGGCCACCCCACACCTCCCGGCCAGTTTTGCTGCATACCCTGCATCCTGGATAGTCGCCGTCACGGCAAAACCAGCACTCCAAACAGAACCCCACAGTGAGTATTCTCTCCTCGCTCATGCCAACTCCCTCAGCCGGGCCTCAAGCGAATGGATACGGCAATCGTAAATGTTGATAATCGCCAGGATTTTCCCCTTACCTGCCCCTACGGCCCTCTTGCGGGAACGGAAGCATTGGACACCAATCCGCTCAGTGTGAGCCGTGCCGTTTTCATCAACGTGTACAGCCGAGCAGCATCCACGTCTACCGGGCCACTCAAACTCTTCTATTCCGTGCGTCTCTACTCTGGCGATGCTGTAGAATTTCATCGGGCCTCCGGGAAGTTGAGCCGGGCAAATTCACCGAAGTGCTTCACTGCCGCCACATCGTAGGCTCGCGCTGCCTCGATTTCCGTGGGGTAATTCCCTAAGTTGATCTTGCGGCGATTAACCGTTACCTGCGCCCGAAACGAGCGACGCGACGGCTGGAAATATATGCCTTTCAACTTCGATGTGCGCTTGTCGCGATGCGGCTTCTGGTTTCTGATATTCTCCGTGTTCCCGCAGATCCGCAGATTCGAGCGGCGGTCATCCAGCGTGTCTCCGTTGATATGATCAACTACCTGTCAGGAGTACAGTGGTAGCAGTAGAGTAGCTATTGGTGTTCATAATAGGCAAAAGAATTCCTTGTGACATACGTTACAAAATGTGGATTTCGGGTACTTCCGGGGGTACAGTGACCGTGCAGAATCAGCTATTTGCAGACAAAACCACTTCTCGCTACACTGACTGCCGGCGGAAGCGTTGTCTGCTCACCCGGCTTTCACGTCGAGTCGTTTTTTAAATGGATCGAGGAGTTCAAGCCGACCTGGTACACTGCGGTGCCCACGATGCACCAGACGATCCTCAGTGGTGTGAACTCACATCGGGATGTTTCGGCAAACTCATCGTTGCGGTTAATTCGTTCTTCATCTGCTTCCCTGCCTCCACAGGTTATGAAAGGTCTTGAGGATGCCTTCGGCGCTCCGGTAGTCGAGGCGTACGGCATGACGGAAGCCGCTCACCAGATGGCCAGCAATCCCCTGCCGCCGCAAGCGCGCAAGCCGGGATCCGTTGGCCTTGCCGCGGGACCGGAGGTCGGGATCATGGATGAGGCGGGCGTTCTGCTCCCGACGGGCAAGACAGGTGAAATTGTGATCCGGGGCGAAAACGTCACGCCCGGCTACGAAAACAACCCCACTGCAAATCAGGCTGCGTTCACGAATGGCTGGTTCCGTACGGGCGATCAGGGTGTGATGGATGAAGAGGGGTACCTGAGGATCACTGGGCGCATCAAGGAGATGGTCAACCGCGGCGGCGAAAAGATCATGCCGCGCGAAGT
>JBDKSR010000017.1:0-2684 GCA_039680545.1 Bryobacteraceae bacterium
CCCGTCCACTCGCCAGAATGCCGCGGCAATTCTCAGTAACCCGATGCAGGAAGTCCGCGGCGGCTTCCCCCGGCGCCATCCGGGAATACACGAAACCGACAAGGTCGCTGAGGAAGTGATCCCGGAAAACAACCCGCATCTCCCGCCCGCCCTGTTTCCACAGATAGGGGCTGTACGTTCCCGCCACTCCCGGGTTCGACCCGAGAGTTCGGGCCAGAACTCCGTTGTCGGTCGCCGCCCAGGAATATCCGGACTCGGCCGCGATGCGGAAGACTTCGTCTGAGACGGAACCCTCCGAGGGCCACAGTCCCGCCGGTTCGCGGCCAAAGCGCTCGCGGATGAATCCTCGCGAACGCTCCAGATGCAAGCGGGCATCCTGCGGATAGCGGAAGCGCGGAGGCAGAGGCACACGCGGATGCGCGACTGAAGCGATGTCCGTGTCGCAAAGCAGCGGCAGGATGGGATGATAAAACGGCGTCGCCGAGATCTCGATCCGGCCTGCGCTGGCGAATTCTCGGTAGATGGGCAGAACCTTCGCCAGGATCTCCTTTTGCTTCCGGCACATCAGAGCTTGATCGGCCAGCGTGTAATCGCGTTCCTTCCGGACAAGGTCGCCGACTTCCTTGTCTTTTCCAAGGAACTCTTCGTCAAACCACGCCACCTGCGAAAGCACCTGCAGATCGCGGATAGCCTGGGCACTGAAGAAATGACGGGCACGCTTGACGTTGCGGTCCGAGGCAAGCCAGGCGTCGTACAACTCGCCGTAACGGCGATAGCGGTAAATCAGGCGCGAGGGATTCGCCTGGAAGAAATAGCGGAGGATCAGCCCCTGCTCCTCTTCGGTCAGGCTCTCAGCCGGCTTCGAGGCGCATCGCAGAAACGGATCGGCGGCTTCGCCCGAAGCGTACTCCTCGACCTGCAAAATCATCGAGGGGACCAAATTGAACGTCTGCTTTACTTCCGGGAAGTCGCGGAGCACCTCCACCATCCCGTAATAGTCCTTGAGAGCGTGCAGACGCGCCCATGGCAGCCGATATTCACCGGACACCAGGTCCTTGTAAAACGGCTGATGCATGTGCCACAGGAAACAAAGATAAATCTTCGGCATGAAACTTACCGCGAAAAATAACTCCTTACAGGCGTGGGCGGCTTCTCGTGAGGACCGCGCAGCGCCAGCCACAAAATCTCGTTCAGTTCGTTGTCCTCAATGAGGTCTTCCGCGCTGAAATCGAGACGCGCTGAACGCGCGGAGGTCGGCGAAACCGCCGGATTCCGTTCATCGAGCGGGATCCTCGGCGGCAACACTTCATACGGTTTCAAGTTCGGAGTGGGCTGAAACATGGCCCACATGGGACGCGCCCCTGCGTCGAAGTGCGTCATCGGCTGGAGCCCCAGGATGAGTTCCATTGTGCGCAGCATCGAGGTGGTGTTATACATCGTGCTGTCCACCGAGCCGCGCTTCACGTATGGGGAGATCACATAAGCCGGCGAACGGTGAGAGTCCACATGATCGGCGCCATTCTGCGCGTCGTCCTCGATGACGAAGATCGCTGTCGTCGGCCAGAACGAACTCTTCGATATCGCCTCCACTACCATTCCGAGCGCATAGTCGTTGTCGGCCACGGCTGACTTCGGAGCGATGGCTCCGGCCGCCGTCCCGGACGTGTGATCGCTCGAAAGCCGCATAAGTATGAACTGCGGCATCTGTCCCGCCTTCTCAAACCCGGCGAGGTCTTCCAAGAAAACTTTGGCCCGCTCGACGTCCGGGTACTTCAGGTCGAAGGTGCGGAACTTCATATTCGTCACCTTCTGGAGACTCGGGTCACGCACCGCCTCTATCTGCACGCCATCCGGGCCGGGTTCGGCACGGTTCGCTACGTAATGTCCATAGTTCCGCATGGAGACGCCGGCCGTAGCCGCATTGCTCCAGATGAAACCGGCGGGCGGCGCGGAGGTCGGTTCCGTCCCGTAATAGTCGTTATATTTGCGGCGCCGCGCGTAGCTGTTCGGCCACATCTTCTGGATGTAATCGGAGGCAATCGCGGCGGTCGACCAGGCATGGCCGTCGGCGCTCACGTCGGCATTCACGTAGAAGTTGTCGAGAAGGACGAACTCGCGCGCCAGTTTGTGGTGATTCGGCGACACATCCTCGCCGAACAACACGAGCGAAGGATCCCCGTTCCCTTCTTTCATATCGCCCAACATCTGGTCGTAGGTGCGGTTCTCTTTGATGATGTAAATCACGTGCTTAATCGGCGTCGCCGCGCCGGGCCGCGTGGGAATCGGGTTGTTTTCGGGGACGCCCGCGTCGTCAAGCTTTCGATCGGTGTATGGAGAGTTCTTGAGAACAACCTGCGTGTACGCATCCAACTGGTCCGCGTCGAACGGATCGATGAACGACGCCGTGCCGGTCTGAATTCTCGGGATGTACTCGACCTCCTCGGCGTGGGCCAGGCCCACATGGGCTGGGGCCGCACGCTTCAGCGGATTCGGGCCGCGCAGATTCGGGTGTGACCGCACGCCCCTCCCGTTGAGCACCACGAGGCGGCCATCGGCGAGCGCGCGGACAGCGGTCGGGTACCAACCCGTCGGAACGAATCCAAGCACGCGACTGTGCGCCTCGGATATATCCACAACGGCCACGGTGTTTGCGTCCGAACAGGCAACGAACAGGCGTTTGCCGT
>JBDKSR010000018.1:0-3578 GCA_039680545.1 Bryobacteraceae bacterium
AACTGCGTAATGGCGAGTCTCGCCACAACCGTAGGCACGTCCGAACTGGCAACCATGCTCGGGATCTCCCGGCAGCGCGTCAATGAACTTGGCCGACAGGGCAAGATCAGCCGTGAGCCGGACGGCAAATGGAACCCTGATAAGGTGCGGGCCGCTCTCGGCAAAAGCCTGGACGGGCGCCAGCAAAGCCCGGCACGTGACCGCGCGGAAGGGCCAGAACACAACATCGGCCAGCATCGGGAGGGGAGCCAGGACGGGGCGGAACCGCCGAAAGGCACGCTCCTGTATGAGCAGTGGCGTCTGACGCGCGAGAAGGCCGACCGTGAACGACAAGACCGGCTGAAGGATGCGGGCGAGCTTTTGGACCGCGGGGAAGTGAAGGCCGCCGTGTCCTCCATGATTGGCGCGGCCAAAAACAAACTCATCACAATCGCTGATGAACTTTGCGATAAGCTCGCGGCCACCTCAGACCCGGTGCGCTGCCGGGAGTTGGTTGACGACCGAATACACCAGGCGCTCTCTGAGCTTGCGGAGTGGCCGGCCCGTGCATGAATCGCGCCGAGGAATTACTTGCCGAGTGCTCGAAGGTATGGGCGCCACCGCCAAAGCAGACCCTTTCGGAGTGGGCCGAAGCAACATTTTATCTGTCGCCGGAGTACTCGGCGCAGTCCGGGCAGTTGCGGCTGCACTCGTTTCAGCGGGACATTTTTGACTCGTTCACTGATCCATACGTCAACGACATCGTTGTGATGTGCGCCACCCAAATGGTAAAGACGCTGTTTCTGCAAGCCATTGTTGCCTACGTGATCGCTCGCGATCCGGGGCCGATCCTGCTGGCGCAGCCCACGGAAACCGACGCCGAGACGTTCTCGAAAGAGCGCTTGGCGCCGATGATCCGCGACATGGAATGTCTGCGAACACGGGTTGCTCCAGAGAAGCGCACCAGCAAGGCTAACACGACGCTGCACAAGATGTTCCCCGGCGGGTCGCTCTCACTGATCGGAGCGCAGACCGCCGGCAACTTCGCCCGTCGCACGATCAAGGTCTTCCTGGCAGACGAGCGGGACAAGTGGTTGAAGAACGTCGGGAAAGAGGGCGACGGCTATTCGCTCGGGGTGAAGCGCACGGCGCGATTTCGCAGTCGGGCGAAGCGCGTTCAGGTTTGCTCCCCCACCGTCAAGGGCGATTCCGCAATCGCCGCAGCGTATGAACTTACCGACCAGCAAAAGCGCTGGGTTCCGTGCCCGGCGTGCGGGCAGCACCAGATCCTTAAGTGGGGACAGGTCAAAGACCCGCGCTTGCCGGGGAAACAGCCCGACGCGACCGGGTACGAGTGCGAGTACTGCGGCGCGTTGTGGGGCGATGCCGAACGATGGGATGCTTGCGATCGCGGCGAGTGGCGCGCAGACCGTCCGAGCATCAATGGCAAGCGGGGATTCTGGATTTCGGAACTGTACTGCGAGTGGCGCCGATTGTCGGACCTCGTAGATGATTTCCTGGCAAAGAAGGACAACCCCGCCGAACTCCAGACGTTCATCAATACATCACTCGCCGAGCTATGGGAGCAAGCCGGCGAGGCCCCGGACTGGGAGAAACTCATGTCCCGACGCGAAGACTCCTACCGCCTCGGGCAAGTGCCGGGCGAAGTTCTGTTTCTCACGGCTGGCGTGGACGTGCAAAAGTCATGGCTTGAGGGCTACGTCTGGGGCTGGGGCCGCAACCGCGAGCGATGGCTGATTGACCACTGGCGATTCGACGGGGATCCGTTCGGGGATGCGGCATGGGACTGGCTTACCGAATGCCTGAACTCCACCTACCGCAAGGCGACCGGCGCGGAAATGGGTATCGCTAAACTGGCGCTCGATACGGGCTATCAGAGTTCGTCATCGGCTACGGACGCCACGCAGGAAGCGTACCAGTTTGCCCGGCGGCATGGAGCGCATCGCGTGCTCGCTGTTGATGGCAGGGACCGCGGCGAACTCGTGGGCTACCCGACGCTAGTGGATATCACGATTCGGGGTCGCAAGATCCCCAACGGATGCAAGCTGTGGCCGGTGAACGTGAGCCGCTGCAAGTCGGAGCTGTACGGGCTGCTCAACCGTGAACGCGCGCCGAAGGGCGAAATACCGCCCGGCACGGTTCACTTCCCGATCAACGCTGACGAGGAATTCTTCCGCCAACTGACAGCGGAGCGGTTTGTGCTCGGCAAGGGTGGCAAGGGCCACTGGGAGAAAGACGGCGGAACCCGTAACGAGGCCCTGGACTGTCACAATTACGCTCGCGCCGCCGCTTCAGTGGAGGGTTTTGATCGGGCGACGGATGAAGACTGGGACTATCTGGAGGGCAAGGTAGCGGGCGGCATGGCTGTATCCAGACCAGCCCCGCAGCCCGCGCCGCAACAGGCACAGCGCACGTCCACGCCACCCGCGCGCCGGGTACAGCATTCCGACTTCATGAGGAGCTTCCTCGGATGACACTGACTGAGCTTCAAGCCGCAAGGGACAAGGCGCTCGCCGCGCTCGTAAAGGCGCAGCAAGTGTCATCCGGCGCCACGTCCGTAACGCAGCGCTCCGTTGAACAGTTACAGAAGTCCATCGCAATCCTCGACCGTGAGATTGCCGCCGCTTCCAGCACGTCAACCTCCGTTATCGGAGTGCTGTACTCCCGCGAGGGGCTGTAATGCTGCCGATTCTCCAACGCGCGACCCATATCGTTCAGCGGTGGATGGGATCTTCTCCTACTCGCACCGCTACCCCGGCATACAACAGCACGGGCACGGGCCACGCGGTAGCGGGTTGGAATCCCGGCGATACGGCCATCAACGCCCTCATTGCAGGCGGTGGTGATTCCCTGCGCCGCCAGTCGCGCGATATGGCGCGGCGGAATGCCTGGGCGCGGAACGCCATTGATTCCTACGTTGCGAATAGCGTCGGCGCTGGCATCATCCCGCAGCCGAAGCACCCGGACCCGAAGGTAAAGGAGCAGTTGCAGCAACTATGGCTCCGCTGGACAGATGAGGCCGACGCCTCGGGCCTGACCGATTTCTATGGTCTGCAATCGTTGGCTTGCCGGGCATCTATCGAAGGCGGGGAATGCTTTGGTAGGCTTAGGCCGCGCTACTTGTCCGACGGTCTAACTGTTCCGCTTCAGATCGAACTACTGGAACCCGAGCACCTTCCCTTGACTGACAGCCGCGACCTCCCAAATGGAAATAAGGTCCGGTGGGGAATCGAGTTCAGCGGCGGCGGATCACGACGGCCGGGAGAGCGCGTAGCATACCATTTCTACAAAGAACACCCCGGCGAAACCCCGATGTTTTATTCGGGGCTGGAGCAGACCCGCGTTCCGGCTGAATCGGTAATACACCTGTTTAAACCCACTCGCTTGCGCCAGCAGCGCGGTGAAACGTGGATGGCTCCGGTCCTGTTGGCCCTGCATGAACTCGAGAAATACGACCGCGCCACGCTCGTGAAGCAGGCTATCAGCACAATGGTCGTCTTCTTTGAGAGCGACCAAAGCGGCGAGATGGGCACGCCCGCATTTGGGCGGGATGACGAATCCGATTCGTCTGGTATGCC
>JBDKSR010000019.1:0-2565 GCA_039680545.1 Bryobacteraceae bacterium
TCCGTCCACCCGAACGCAATCCGTCACGCTTCCCAGCACCGCGTCAATCATGCCGGACTCGTTGATGACAGCCGCGCGCGACGGCGTGTATTCCGCGCCTTTCAGCGGCCGGGCGGCGAGGTCGGCCACCAATCCCACGACGTCCGATTCCTGAATTTGCGTCAGTGTGTCGGCCGACGATTCACCGGTCGTCGTATCCGGCGTGGTGGTCGTCGTGGACGACGTGACGCGAATGTCTTTCAGTTGCAGGACTGTCGTGCTCGGCGGCACAGCCCACTTTTCCTCGAATTGCATGCGCCCGTCGCTGAAGTAGCGCACGGAATAGTAGGCCGTCGTCGTCGCAGTTGTCGTCGGCACCAGTTGCACACGCAGTACGCCATTCACAATCGGCACGGTCAGGCTGTTCGTCGCGATAGTCGTCGAATCTGACGCCTGAAAACTCTTCCACTCAATGAATGCCACGCCGTTGAATACAGTCCCATCCGCTTTGTAGAGCACGTCCTCGATGGTCGTGAGAGACGGCACCCCACTCGCAATCGTTGCCAGCGCCACAAGCGCCACGAGGACCGTCCCGAATCGAACCCGCATGATCAGCCTCCAATAAAAAACGCCCGGATCGCTCGTTGCTCTCCGGGCCGGCTGGAAGTGAACCTTCCGGCTTCAGTCTATCCGCGGATTTGTGTGGAACCGGCCGGAACGCACACCACGCTCCGGCCTAAGTATCAAGGCGTGCAACAAATTACAGCTTTTGCGTTCTTTTGTGACTGAGTTCGGGCGGATTCCCGATTGCGGTCTCCGGCGTTATCGCGCTTCGCCGTCTTTCGTGATCCTCTCGGCGTTCATGTATGGCCGCAGCGCTTCGGGAATCACGACGCTCCCGTCCTTCTGCTGGTAGTTTTCGACGATCGCCACCCAGGTGCGTCCCACCGCCAGGCCGCTCCCATTCAGGGTGTGCACAAACTCGGCTTTGCCCTTCCCCGATCTCGCCCGTATCCCGGCGCGCCGCGCCTGAAAGGCCTCGAAATTCGAGCAGGACGAAATTTCCCGGAAAGTGTTCACCCCCGGCAGCCACACTTCGAGGTCATACGTTTTTGCGGAGGAGAACCCCAAGTCGCCCGTGCTGAGAGCCACCGTCCGGAACGGCAATCCAAGCTTCTTCAGGATGTCTTCCGCGTCCCGTGTCAGCGCTTCCAACTCGTTGTAACTCTCCTCGGGCCGCGTGAATTTCACCAGCTCTACTTTCTGGAACTGGTGCTGCCGGATGATTCCGCGCACATCCTTGCCGTAAGACCCGGCTTCGCTCCGGAAACAGGCCGTAAACGCGCACAAACGGATGGGCAACCGGTCGGCGTCGATGATCTCATCGCGATATAAATTCGTCACCGGGACCTCGGCCGTCGGCGCCAGCCATAGGTCATAGTTCTCGCACTTGAACAGATCTTCGGCGAACTTCGGCAACTGGCCCGTGCCGAACAAGCTGGCCGAATTGACCATGAAGGGAGGAAGCACTTCCGTGTAGCCGTGCTCGCGCGTATGCACATCGAGCATGAAGTTGAACAGCGCCCGTTCCAGCCGCGCTCCGGCGCCCCAATACACGGCGAATCGCGCGCCGGTGATCTTCGCCGCGCGCTCGAAATCGAGCACGCCGAGGTCCGGCCCGATATCCCAATGCGCCTTTGGCTCGAAATCGAATTCCCGCGGCTGTCCCCAACGCCGCACCTCGACGTTGTCCGCTTCACTCTTTCCCACCGGGACCGACTCGTGCGGCAGGTTCGGAATCCCTGCCAGCATTTCGCGGAACTCCTCGTCCAGCGCTTTCACTTTTTCATCCAACTCCGCGACCCGCGAGCCGATTTGTCGGACCTGCTGTTGGCGCTCCGTCGTATCCTCACCCTGCTTGCGCAACTTGGCGATTTCCGCGCTTTCCGCGTTCCGCCGTGCTTTCAGTTGCTCTGTCTCGGTGATCGCCGACCGCCGGTCCGCATCGAGGCTCCGGCACCGCTCCACGTCCAGGACAAACCCGCGCGTCGCCTGTTTCCTCGCAAATTCGTCAAGATTCGCCCTGAAACTTGCTAAATCATGCATAACACTCCATGCTATCAACTCCGGGACGTGAGAAGCTTCCCGCTACGATAAACGTCCGGGGCCCTTCTCGCCGCCGTCCGGATAATACGGCGAATACAGGTATCGCTCCGGACGCAGTGCGAGTTTACCGTTCGCGACGAAACGTTCGCCTCGCACCGACAAGTGCTCGATCATCCTCCCTCGCCACGTCCGCAAGGTCGCCTGATGCGCCGGATCGCCTGCCAGATCCACCATTTCCGCCGGATCGTGCTCCAGGTCGAAGAGTTGTTCCTCGCCATCGCGCGCATGGAAAATGTACTTGAATCGCCCGTCAGTGAGCGCATTCCAATGATTTTCCGGGGCATAGCAGACGTCGTGTTCCAGGTCGATCCATGGACGCCACCCCTCCGTGCGCCCCCGCGTCAGTTCCAACAAACTGCGCCCCTCGACCGCATCCGGAACCGTCACCCCCGCCGCATCGAGCAGCGTCGGCAGCGCATC
>JBDKSR010000020.1:0-3047 GCA_039680545.1 Bryobacteraceae bacterium
GATCACCGGAGGCGTGCAAATCGAGGACATGCTTTTCCACGAGACGGCAGATGCGCTGATCTTCCCGGCGCTGCCGAATACGAGTTTCGGCTTTACGGTCAATAGTTTGCGTCGTCGGAACGGCGCGCAGAGACGGAAGCGGGATAGGGTTAATAGCGGACATTGGAATGCCTTTTGCTGATTCTTCGTTGCGGTTGCCGCCGGGGGAGACGGATGAGAAATGGAGTGGCGCGAACATGTCGTTAGCTGGCCTTCTTTTCCTGGCGCATAGCGGCGCGCTCGGCTTCAAGGGCTTGCTCTACGCGATCGTTCTTGCGCTCTCCGGAGTTGACTCGTGAAACCAATGACTTGCTGACCCCTAGTTTTTCGGCCACCCGGTTGAGCAGGCCCCATTCCGGCGGCAGCATCCCCTTGCGCCGGGTTCGCTTGGTTGTCATACTGTTGACTCCATAGTGATGTCAGTATGTTGCCATTGGCACCAAGTTGTCAAGGTAAAAAGGCACAAAGATGCCAAGTATAAGCAAAATTCATAGAACCCGATTTAGGTATTTGTGTGGCAAATGACGATAAACGCGTGATAGTCCGGCTGGACCCGGAAACGTGGCAACGGTACGACGATAAACGCCACAACCAGAGGACTAGTTTTCAGCAACTCGGCGAGACATTGTTCCGGCAGTGGTTTCAGGGGCGAACAGCACCCGGCCCGATTTCAGAACATCCCCTCACCACTGAGATCAAATGCCCCGAATGTTCAGCCCTGCTTCGCGTCAGCCCGGATAGCATAACCCCCGAGGTAGTACAGCCCGCCCCTGAAAAATCGGGCCATCCGCTACTTTCTCCCGCTGAGCGTACCCTATTAGAGCAGCGCGTCGGAAGACTCACCGACGACGAAATCACATGGATCAAAAAACTGCTCTATATAATGCGGAACGACCCCGAAACGGCCCCCGCCCTCGAACAGAACCTGGAACGGTTCTTTTTGCTGTCGCGCATTCTTACCGGGGAGGTGCCCCTTGGGAACCTTGGTAGAACTGCCGAGGATGTGGAGGAATTCGATTCCGACAAAGGACTTGCAAGAGCTAGAGAACTTGGAGCGCGACACCTTGGAGGTGGAAAGAATCGCGTCAAAAATGAGGCGGGAACTAAGAAGAAGCAGGCGTAGTATTGTTCAGAAACTCTTGGCCGCAGCAAAGACCAGCAAGGCATTCGCCGTTAGCGTCACTTGGCTACTCGCTGCGAAATGGTTGTGCGTTATGGGCCACGGATGGGGTCGGTAGGCGCGGAGGGGTCCGTCGCCAGGGATTTGCAGACGTCTACGATCGGTGAGCATCCCCCACAGCTGCGACCAAGTTAGGCCTTCAGCCGGGCGAGCCAGCCCGGCAGACATGCGGCGAGATTCGGGTGCTCCTCCGCTAACTGACGGTAATGCGCCGCCGCCAGTTCACGCACTTCAGCTAGCACTTCAGCCGCGGGCAGCCCATTGGCGGCCTCGGCGGTCTTAGGACCGAGCGCGCCATCCACGGCCGTGCCCACGCTCCGCTGCAATATCTTTATCGCGGTCCCCGGCCCGACATTCACGGCCAGGTCGAGCAGCTTCGTCGCCAGCGCCTGGTCGTCAATCAGCCCAATCCGATAGCGTTCCCAGAATTGCGCCCGATAAAACTCGGCGGCGCGCTCGGCTGTTAACCGCGCGATGTCACCGCCATTCCACTCCGGGTGGATCTCTCGCGCCGTAGCGAGCGTGACCCCCCACTTCGACGGCCCGCGGCCGTGATCGTCCGCGATCAGCCTCCCGCCCTCGTGTTCCAGGAGTACCGTAATCGCCGCTTCGAAGGTGCTCACCGTACCTCCTCATCCGCCGTCTTGAGCTTCTTCATGGGATCGAGGAAGAGAGCCAGGTTCATGCACAGGAGGTGCAGAAAGCGGTAGGCCCACACGTAACCGGCCCCCGATCGCTTGGTCGGCCGCGGCATGGTTTGCACTCCGCACATGAAGACCAAGTAAGCGAGGATCGCCCACAGGGGAATCGTGGCGCTCAGAAGTTCGTTCATTGACCGCTCCTACTGCGTCCGGAACGTATACCCCACGTGGATGCTCCCCCACGGCTGCCAGCCGGGATTCACAGGCGAGTACACTGCCCGCATCGCGATCGACACGCTCCAGTTCGGTGCGCCCGACGGATGGAACGATAGGCCGCCCCCGGCGCCACCGGCGAATCCGACAGCGGACCCTGTGACGCTCGCACCGGCCTGCGCCAGGCTGAACAGGTCGAACCTCCCCGGCTTGGCCGCAACAGAAGCTATCCGCTGGAGCATGCCGGTCTGCGTCGAGTACACCAGCGAAGCCAGGTCGCCGGCAGATCCGCGCGCCTCGAAGGTCGTCAGCGAGCAGGTGCCCCCTTCTTGCGTGCAGATCCCCACCGTCAGATTGCCCGCGCCGCGTGGCGAGGTCTGGCTGTAGATGCTGGGGCCGCCCCCAACGTAGATAGCAGTTTGGCCCCAGGCGCAAAGTGCGAGGAGCATAAGCAGAGCAGTGATTACAGAGGTTCGCATGTTGATCATCTCCAATTGAAGAAATTGACTATCGACCGATCAGTGCCCAGGCGCTTGCTGCCGCCGCGCCCGTCTGCGCCAGAGGCGGCGCGACTCCCAGGCCAATCCGCATCCACTTCGGCAGCGGCTTCGTGGCCTGTTCGAGATTGCGAATCAGACCGGCACTCGCCGCTGTGGTGCGGTCCGAGTTTGCCACCACGCGATTGACGCCGCTGACAAACTCCGGAAACGCCCGGTTTGCCGTGCGGCTCATCTGCGCCACATCACCCATGGTCACCTTGAACGCGGCGATCGCGCCAAGCCCCTGCGGCCGCCACACGGCGATGGTGCCCGAGGTCTGGGCCAGCGTCTCCTGTGTCTCCGCCAATACGGGCTTCAGGTCCTCGCGCAGCCGGCCGAGTTCCGCCACGGCCTGGCCGATCCGCGCATCGGCCAGCCGGGCGGCATTCGCGCCGGCCTCTCGCGTGTCCGCTTGGATGGCCGCGAGCCGCGCAT
>JBDKSR010000021.1:0-7884 GCA_039680545.1 Bryobacteraceae bacterium
ACTACACAAGGGCATTGGGAAGAAAGTTGTCTGAGTATTTCGGAATCACCGAGGCGGACCTACCCGAGCGTCTGGGCAATCATCTGGTGCGTGTGGACGTAGACCACACCCGGCGAACAAATGCGGATGGGTCGGTTGAATTCGACTGGTGGGGGGCGGGGTGGGACACCCGTACAGAGGGTTATTGGCACGCTTTTTCCCCCCTGAAGGACTCGCTCGACCTCGACCGCTACAAATGGCCCGATCCGAGCGATCCGGCGATCCTTAATACGGCGGCGCAGACGATTCTGAGTCGCGGCGCAAACTCCTTTATCGTGCCGAACCTCGGAATGTGCCTCTTTGAGCGGGCTTGGTCGCTGCGTGGATTCGACGCCCTGCTCATGGATATGGTGGAACGCACAGAGTGGGTGGAAGAACTCCTAGACCGCATCACGGAGATTCAATTGACTCTCTCCAGGAGATTCGTTGCGGGCGGGGTCGCCGGCGGGTATTTCGGCGACGACTATGGCGCGCAGCGGGCGATGTTGTTCTCTCCACGGCTCTGGAGACGATTGATCAAACCGCGCCTTGCGAGACTCTTTGCGGTTTTCGTGGGGGCGGGGCTTCCGGTGATTCTGCATTCCGATGGCGATATTCGGGCGATTCTGCCGGATCTCGTCGAGATCGGGCTGACGACACTAAATCCGGTGCAACCGGAGGTGCTGGACCACGTGTGGCTCCATAGTGAATATGGAGACAAGTTGAGTTTCTATGGGGGAATCTCGACGCAGGGAGTGCTGCCCGGCGGCACTGTAGAAGATGTACGTGCCGCGACCATTGCGTGCGCGCGTGTGCTGGCGCCGGAAGGGACCGGGTTGCTGCTCGGGGCTTCGCATAGGATGCAATCCGACATTCCGGTTCGGAACGTGGAGGCAATGCTCGATGCTTTCAACGAAACCAGTTGCTGATTGGGCTGCGGATCCACAGGCGCGCGTCGAGGCCGTCTCAGCTTATTTCCGTGAGAGGTTCGCGAACGAGCCCGAGTTGTGGGCTCGCGCTCCCGGCCGCGTGGATTTGATGGGCAGCCACACGGATTACAACTTGGGTTTTGTGCTGACGCTTTCCATCAGCAGAGATACTTGGATCGCCGCGCGGCGAAGGGACGACGGGCTCGTACGCGTGCGTTCGATGAATCTGGATGCGGAGGACGAGTTTCGGCTGGATCGAATCGACTCGATTTCCGACCGAAAATGGTGTAATTATGTGCGCGGCGTCGCGGCGACTCTGCAAAATGATGGGCTCGCCCTGACCGGTTGCGATGCGATCATCCACAGCACGGTTCCTGTAGCAAGCGGATTGAGTTCGTCGGCGGCGCTGGAGTGCGCGCTCGGCACAATGTTCGGCGGGTTGAGCGGCGGGAGCCTGGAGCCTGAGCGGCTGGCTGTGTTGTGCCAGAAGGCCGAGAACGAATTTGTCGGCGTAAAGTGCGGGATTCTCGATCAGTATTCGTCGTGCCTCGGCCGCAAAGGGTGTGCGCTGCTTCTCGACTGCCGTAGTCTTTCGACGTGTGCAGTGCGGATTGCCGCCGGGATCAGCGTGGTTGTGTGCAACACGATGAGCCAGCGCAGGCTGTCTGGCTCCGAATACGCACAGCGAAGGACCGAATGCGAACAGGGCGCCGCCATCTTGGGCGTCGGGTCTCTGCGAGAAGTGACACCGGAGATGCTGGCGGCCAGACGGCGTGAACTCCCGGAGCAAACCGCCAGACGCTGCGAATTCATCGTCGCCGAAAGCGCGCGGGCCGAGTCGCTGGCTGGTGCGCTTGCAAGTGGAGACCGGTCTGCCGCGGCCCGGCTCTGCGCGGAGTCGTATGCGGGGGCGAGAGACCTGTACGAGATCACGTCGCCTGCCATGGCGGCCATGATGGATGCGATGCTTGCTGCACCGGGAGTGATCGGAGCGCGGCAGGCTGGAGCCGGATTCGGAGGCTGCATGGTAGCCCTCGTGGACGCTGAGTGTACGGACGCCTTCAGCGCTGCCGTTCGGGTCACATATCAGTACGCAACCCAGACGAATCCGGAGATTTACGTGGTTGACGCTGCGCCAGGAGCAGGGCTGTTTCTCAAAGAGGAAATCGGCATATGAAGACCACGATCCCGCATCATTGGGTCAGTTTCTTCGTTGCAGGCGACTGGTAAGATCGGTGTGTCGCCACTATGTATCGCCGTGAGTTTCTGATGACTCCCGCGCTGGCCGCCACAGCGCCTGCTCTTTCCTCCGGACCCGTATCGGCCGAGGTTAAGCCGTGGAACGGCAAGCCCACGCTTTTCGTCAATTCAAAACCCACCTACGCCTGTTTCTATGCGTTAACCGACTGCCCGGGCGGCCGCTGGAGCTGGGAAGAGGCGCCCCAGCAGCACATTCGCCAATTCGCTCAAATTGGGTTCAAGCTGTTTCAACTCGACCTGTTCCTGGAATCTGTTTGGCCTGCCGACGGTCCCCTCGATATCGAACCCGCCCGCAAGCAGATTCGTGGTGTTTTGGATGCGTGTCCGGGTGGTGCCGTCGTACTCCGCTGGCATCTGAACGCCCCATCGTGGTGGGCCGAAAAGCGACCGGAAGAACTCACCCGTTACGCCAACGGCGAGTTCGAGACCATCGAGCGTCAAGTGCCTCCTCGCACACTGATGGACGATCTGCGACGCACGCCGCGCGTGAGCCTGGCCTCGAAACCGTGGCGCGAAATGGCCACCGCGAAAACCATCGAGCTGCTTCAGAAGCTGGCCGCGACCCCCGAGGGCAATGCGCTCGCTGGCATCCACGTGGCCTGCGGCGCATATGGCGAGTGGCACTACTGGGGCTTTATGAACAACGAGCCGGACATCAGCGCGCCCATGCAGGCCTACTTCGACGCGTATCGGAAGGGCCTCGGGAAGCCGCCGGTCCGGGTGCCGGGTGTGGAAGAACGGAAATCGCTCGATGACGGCATCTTCCGCGACCCACAAAAACGCGCCGATGTCATCGACTACTATCGCTGCCAGCAGAAACTGGTGGCGGACAATATTCTGCATTTCTGCCAGGTAGTGAAGAGGACCTGGCCGCGTAAGATCTTGACCGGGACGTTTTACGGCTACTTCTTTTCCATGTTTGAGCGGCAGGCGACCGGAGGGCACCTTTGTTTGCCGCAGATCCTCGCTTCGCCCGACGTCGACTACCTCAGCGCGCCGCAAGCCTATGGCGCCGCCTACCGGGACATCGGCGGCTGCGGCATCACGCGCGCCCTGGTCGAGAGCGTCCGGCTGCACGGCAAACTTTTCCTGGATGAGATGGACCAGACGCCGAGTTGGAAGTGGCTCAACAACGTGGACACGGCGTTTGCTCTCGATGACCTCCCTGCCGACTTTGCGTTGATCCGCCGCAACACGGTGGAAAGTTTCGTACGTGGGATGGGCCTGTGGTTTTACGATTTTGGGCCGGCGAACTTGTCGGGCTGGTGGGCGGACCGGCGGTTGCTCGCCGAAATTCGCCGTCTGAAAGAAGTCCTCGAACGATACCACCGGCTTGAGTACCGCCCAGCCGGTGATGTCCTGTTCGTATTCGACACAGAGGTTTTTTACTATACGGGTTCGATCCAGGGCACGGATCACCTGACCGACGCCATCGCCGTGAACCGTGTTATTGGCGATGCCTGGCACGCGGGCGCGGCTGTCGAGACCATTCACCTTGCGGATCTGGACCGCGTGGATCTGGATCGCTTCAGGGTCGTGGTTTTTGCTAATACGTGGCTGTTGAATGCCGCCCAGCGCCGCCTGATTCGTGAGCGGGTGATGTCTGCTGGAAGGCACGTCGTGTTCCAGGGCGCGCCCGGCTACTGTGACGGCCAATGTTTGAGCGTCGAGTTTGTGCGCGAAACGACGGGTCTCCCTATCGAACGGCACGAAAGGCCGTTTGCTCCTGACGGAATGAAGCCGTTCGCACCGCACTTCACTCTGGAAGGCGCGGCGCCCGGGTTGGTGCGCCGGGGCAATGTGTGGTTCGCTACAGCACCACCAGTTGGGCCCGCCTGGCGCGACCTCTTCAAGGCCGCCGGTGCACATATCTATGTAGATGACGAAGATACTGTCGTGCACGCCGGAGCAGGTCTTGTCCTGTTACACACGAAGGGCGGCGGCACGAGGAGAGTCACGCTACGAAACGGCCGCTCGTTGATGGTGGACTTGCCGCCCAAGTCATCCTGGTTGTTCGATGCGAACACTGGCGAGCGGCTGCTGTAGCTGGATTCGCAACTCAGGGCAACAGAGAAGCTGAGCACACTCGTGAACTGAAAAAGTGTAGTTGGGACACTGATGGGCCAAAAGACCGGGGTCGTCGCCCCTCCCCCGTTGTTGGCGTAGAGCCCAATGGCTGGAATTTGTAGCTGACTGCTTCTGAAGTATTTAGGTGGTGCGCCCGGGGTGATTCGAACACCCGACCTTCTGGTTCGTAGCCAGACGCTCTATCCAACTGAGCTACGGGCGCGCACTTTACTTTGTCTATTCTAGCGGCTTTTGAACCCTTCGAGCAAGGCTAGTCGTGTTGCGGCTCCAGTGGCGAGATTCGCCCGTCCGCGGAGAGCTTGAATCGGCTCCCGCGCCAAGTGACTTCATCTCCGAAAAGACCGTTGAGCCAGACCGCGAATCCCCACAAGTCACGCAAGGGAATGAGCCAGAAATAGTAGAGCACATCGCGGCTACGCAGCACTCCGGCACCGGTGGCAATGCCCACGGCCAGTCGCAGCGCCAGCAGGAAAGACACCGCCTCCCAGAGCCCCAATAGCGCGGCTACCAGCGCCCAGAGACTCGCCTGTGTCACCGGCAGTCCGAGATAGCCCCAGAAACCACCGCGGGAGACGCGTATCGTGCGCGCCCAGCGCAACTGGTGACGCCACACTTCCTTCCAGGACCGGCCCGATAGATGAGTTTCCACGACCACATCCGAAAGAACTACTCGAAACCCCAGACGATGGATGCGGCACGCCAACTGATAGTCGTCGGCCACATAATCGGCGAGTGCTTCGAAGCCGCCAATCGCCTGCAGTTGCTCCCGGCGGAACACCAGCGTGGAACCGAGTCCGAATTCGCGAACGCCAACCAGAGGCGCCACGAGGACGCTGGGCGCGAAATCGGTCGAAATCCCGATCGCTTCCCATCGGCCCGGCCATTGGTCGGCTCTTGCTCCATAGAGACACGTCACGACACCCACCTTCGGATCTTCGAGGGGCGTAACGACTCGCCGCAGGTAGCCTGCCGGCACGCGAATGTCGCTATCACTTACGAGAAGCACGGCGTACCGTGCTTGGCGAGCGAGATCAATCAGCGATGCGACTTTCGCGTTCGGCGCCTGGCTCGTGCAGTGGACAATTTCGATCCTGCGGCCGGGGAATTCCGCTTTAAGCCGCTTGATCACCGGGACCGCGGGATCGGCCGGGTCGGCCACGCCGAACAGCATCTCAAAGTCCGGGTAGTCCTGAGTGGCACAGGAGCGAATCGCGTCGTAGAAGTGCGGATCGAGACCCTTGACCGGTTTCAAAATTGAGATGGGAGGAAGATTCTCACTCGCCGGGGCGGGTGGCCGCAGCCGTGCGATGGCCGCAACCAGGGCGAGCGCCTGGTAAACGGCCGCAGCAATCACAACGGCGATGAGAAGTAAGATCACAGGGCAAGCAAGGCCACGCCGCAGACGACGCACGCCGCTCCCGCCCACCGTTTCCCACTGACCTGTTCTCCGAGCAAGTACTTCGCGAGGGCGGTCTCGACCACATAACTGGCTGCGGTGGCGGGAACTGCGAAACTGAGGTCCGCGACGGAGAGCAGTTTCATGAATGCAAAGAACGAGACGGCCATCAGGACGACGGAGACGGCGACAAACCAATTCCGAGCCAGGCGAGCGAGCACGCCACGGAGCGCGCCCGGCCGAAAGTCGTGAATCTCACCGTGCCTCTTCATGCCGGCCGTTTGGAGAAGTTCACCCGCACTAGTCGCGGTGACGATGATTGCTACAAGGGCCCACTTCATTCGCCACCCCCTCCGCTATGTTTGGGGCGCACCGTCGATGGCGGCGTCGCGCTCACAAGAGCGACACCCGCGACGATCAATAGAGCGCCCGCCCAGCGGAGTAGCGATACTTCCTCGCCCAGGAAACACTTTCCCATCACAACCGAAAGCACGTAGCCGATGGCAGTCACCGGGACGACGTAACTCAGGTCCGCCCAACTCAGGAGCGTCATGCGCGACAGCATCCAGATAATCAGCAGGGCGATACCAAGAGCCACCCAGGGTGTGAACAGCGCTTCTATGTAACTGAGGGCGGTCGACCCGAGAACTTTGCCCTTCAGACCTCTACCAAGGAAGAAGTTGCCGAGGACGTTCGCCAGAACCACGATCGACGCGACGATGCGCGTTTTGATCCGGAGGCGACCCGAAGGCCTCGTCATGAGGCGGCCCCGTCACCCGCACCGGTGGTCGGGGTCAGACGGCTGGACCGCACGAACTGTTTCCGTTTGGAGCGGAGCGCAAGATATTCTCGTGCCTCTTTGTACAGGCGGCGGCGCTCGCTGGAGTCAAAAATTGCACGCCGGACAACACGCCAGGCAACGCGAGGGCGGAAGTAGTATTCGCCATAGAAGCGTTCCACCCAATCCACCAGTTCGGCTCGATCCAGGCCGGGGTAGACGATGTTGGGAAGCTGATGGCCCACCTCGTCGGTCATCGAATCGATGGTGATCAGATTGTTCTTCTTCGCGTACTCGTAAAACTCCGTGCCGGGATAGGGGTGCGCAATGGAGACTTGAACGGTCTGCACATCGAGCCGCTTGGCGAATTCGATCGTATTGCGGAGGCTTTCGCGCGATTCGCCAGGAAGGCCGACGATGAAATCACCATGAACCAGAAGACCGAGCTTCTTGCAGTTCTCGGTGAAGCGCAGGGCCATGTCGATCGTGGCGCCCTTCTTGATGTTCTTTAGAATCTGCGGATCGCCGGATTCATACCCGACGATCATCAGGCGGCAGCCCGCCTCTTTCATCGCCTTCAGCGTCTCGTAATCCGTTGTGACTCGCGACGTGCACGACCAGGTGAACTTGAGCGGTTTGAGCTGGCGGCAAACCTCAAGTGTGCGGGCCTTCTGATAGTTGAACGTGTCGTCGTCGAAGAAGACTTCCTTTAAGCCCGGGAACGTCTCGATTGCATTACGGACTTCGTTGGCGACGTCAGTCGCCGAACGCTGCCGCCAGCGGTGCCCCGAGTGCGTCTGGGGCCACAGGCAGAAGGTGCACATGGCCGGGCAACCGCGGGACGTATAGAACGCGACGAACGGATGAAGCAGGAACGGCACGTTGTAACGAGTGAAATCGAGATCGCGCTTGTAAACCTTGGTGACCCAGGGCAGTGTATCGAGATCTTCTACCACGCCTCCATCCGGGTTGTGGATGACGTCGCCATTTTTGCGGTAGCTGACGCTGGGCAAGGACTCGAGTGGCTGCCCCTTAGCGAAGCCAGTGACCTGAAGATCGAATTCGCGGCGCACAACGAAATCGATCGCCTTGGAACTCCGCAGAATCCGCTCCGGCTCGATCGTGACCGGCGGACCGACGAAGGCAACCTTGAGCTTCGGGTTCGAGTCGCGCATCATCTCCGCGATCTTCATGTCGACGTGAAGACCAGGAGTGGATGTGAACAGGACCAGTAACTCGAATTCCTTGGCCATCGCCACGGTCTGCTCGATCGTGATCTTGTGCGGTGGGGCGTCGACCACCTTGCTGTCCGGCAACATGCCCGCTGGATAACAGAGCCACACCGGATACCAATAGGATTCAATTTCACGGGTGGCCGGCCAGCGGGAGCTCGCGCCGCCGTCAAAACCCTCGAA
>JBDKSR010000022.1:0-2235 GCA_039680545.1 Bryobacteraceae bacterium
TCTTAATCGCTTGGAAGGGTAGTCGGCGGAGCCGATAAGCCGGCAGGACTTGATTGGAGCACAATGAGTTGCACCCTGCCCTCTGGAACGGGTCAGGGATGGATGGAATGATCGTCTCGACTCCCGAAGAGGACAACGGAAATACAGATCAGTAGAATTGCCATCAGATTGATCGCATCGCTCTCATCGAGAAAGGTGATCCGGTTGCCGAACACGTTTGACAGCCAGACATAGACCATCCACATTCCCATCAATTCGATGAAATCAGGCAGATGGACGGACCATTCCCGCTCGCTGAACAGCGTGGCGAAGTGTTTCGCCACCCCGAGGATCAGGCAAAGGATGAAGGGAATGCCGGATATCTCTGCGAGCGTACTCATGAAGGAACCCACGGGCGTACGATCCATAGAGGCAGGCAAAGAATGAATACAGTACAGAAAGGTCAGTGGATGTAACGCTGAATAATTTACGGATTCACGAACGAGGAGAACTGCCGCGTCGACACTGTCATATAAAAATGGGTCTTCCGGGTTTGTTGTGCATAAATCAGGTTGATTTCGGTTCTTTGATAAACGACGTGATGACCTTGAGCATGAGGTACTCCTGATCCTTGATGCCATAGGCCCTGCGCTGGATAACACGGATCTTGTTGTTGACGCCTTCCATGAAGCCCAAGGAGACCTTGTGGTCCGGGTGGCAGTAGCTGACGATCCCGTCCCAGTGGCGCTCGATCATGGCGGCGAACTTCTCGAAGGGCTTGAGCCGCTGCCAGCGCAGCTGCGATTTCCAGCTCTCGAAGAACTTCCGGGCCCAGAGCGGGTTTTTGTAGTCCCAGAGCTGCCCGAAGGACTCCTTGAGCAGATATGCCTTGTGGAGCCGCTTGTTGGCCTTTAACAGCGCGCGCAGGGCCCGCCGGCCCTCGAGATCCAGGTTGGCCTGGTGGGACAATAGCGTATAGCGCTGTCCCTTGATGAACTTGCGCTCTTTGTCATTGACGCGCTTGTACTCGCTGCGTCGGACCTGATCCAGCGCATCGGCCAGATGACGCATGACGTGGAACTTGTCGTAGACGATCTGCGCGCCGGGGGCGTTCTTGAGCGTTGCGTTGCGGAAGGCCTTCCACATGTCCATGACGGCCAGTTCGATGCTTTTGCAGCGCTCCGGGCCCATCTGGTCGAAGAAGAGCTGCAGGTCCTCTTCGGTTCGGCCCTGACCCCCGAGCCAAATCGGCCGCTTCTGATCGAGATCGGCCACCACAATGGCGTAGGAGTGACCCTTGCGGATCGAGATCTCGTCGATGCCGATGGCCCGAAGCTGCCCGGAGGGCGGGTGCCGCTCCAGCAAGCGGCGCATGTAGCTCTTCTCCATGCGCCAGACCTGATCCCAGCTCAACTGGTTGAGTTCCGCCACCCGCGTCACGGTCATCTCGCGGCACAGCTTTCCGATGCGGTCCTCGAAGCGCTGCGTGAACCGGGCCGACTGGGCCAGCCAGGACAGGGTCTCTCGTTTCACGGCATTGCACCTCGGGCAGTCCACACGGCGGTACTCGAACTCGAGATAGATGCGGACAGCCCCGGCATCCAGATCCCGCACCCGGTGTCGCCGCCGGTCCCGAAAGCCGGATACCGTTGTGCCGCACGCGGAGCACACCGTTTTTTTTGCCGGCGCTCAAGCCGGATGACACAGGCCTCAGGATCCAACGGGTGCGGCGTGAGTGTGGCACGGGCACGAAACCCGGGGAACCGGTACACGTCTCGAAGCGTCTTGTTCTTCAGCATGGAACCACTCTACCCCTGCAGTAGAACCGTGTCAACTTTCAAAGAACATTTAACCAAGCATTACATGGTCTTATCCCTGTTTTGCTGCACAACAAAACCAGAAGAGCCTATCTATCTAAACGATGCTTCTGTCCAATGCTCTATACTGTATCGCCTCGCTCACGTGCTGCGGCTGGACGTTCGCTTCGCCTTCCAGGTCGGCGATGGTCCGAGCCACCTTGAGCACGCGCGTGTAGGCCCGCGCCGAGAGCCCGAGCCGGTCGACGGCCATCTCGAGGAGCTTCTGCGATTCCTCGCCCAGCGGGCAGAACTCCTTGAGCTGCCTGCCCGTCATCCGGGCGTTGAGCCTCACGGCTCCCCCGTCGAATCGCCCCTGCTGGATGGCGCGGGCCTTCCGCACCCGCCTGCGCACGGCGTCCGAGGGCTCCCCCCGGCCGCCTCCCGCCAGCTCCCTGTA
>JBDKSR010000023.1:0-20889 GCA_039680545.1 Bryobacteraceae bacterium
CGGCCTGGGCCGTGTCTCACCGGACTGGCCGACGGGAGCCGTAGCGCCGCTCGATTCGCCCCCCAAAGTCGTCGCTCCCATCAGGGTTTACCTCGACCGTTCTCCGGTGGAAGTTGCGCGCGCCGTGCTGGCTCCGGGGTATGTCGGCTTCTACCTGATCGAAATCCAGCTTCCCTCGCTCGTAAACGCCGGCCCCGCCGAAATCTACGTGGAGGCGGGCGGACAGGAAAGCAACCGGGTGCGGATTTATCTGGAGCCTTGATTCCAGATCTGTGACTCAAATCCGGTTTTTGGGTTACACTGCATATTTTCCGGGGCTTACAGATGATCGGTTTTTTGAGATATTTACTCCCAGCGGTTCTGTGTTTCGGGTTGTATGCCCAAACGGCGGCGGACAAGGATCAGGCGGAGAAACTGGCTCCGTACTATCCGACGCCGGAGACGATCGTCGAGAAGATGCTTCAACTCGGTGGTCTGAAGGCCGGCGAAAGAATGTTCGACCTGGGAAGCGGCGACGGCCGCATTGTCATCCTGGCGGCGCAGAAGTTCCATGCCGACGCCACGGGCGTGGAGTTCGACAAGGACCTCTGGAAGCAGAGTTCCGACAGAATCAAGAGCCTCAACCTCCAAAAGGCCGCGCGGATCATTCACGGCGACATCATGTCGCAGGACTATAGTTCTGCCGACCTGATCACCGTTTACCTCCTGCCGTCATCGAACGACCGCGTTCAGCCGCTACTCGAAAAACAACTCAAAAAAGGGACCCGGATCGTCGCGCACGACTTCGAGTTCTCCGGCTGGAAGGCGGAGAAGATCGAGCAGATCGAGGATGACGGAGAGGGCCGAAGTCATACACTGTATCTTTACCGGCGATAGAGTTCTCATGGGTGTTCTTTGAAGAGCACGCCGTTTTGAGGCCGGCCGGAAAGGCCGGCAAACAGGTGTTGAAGCGTGGCTGGCGAAGACTTCAGGGGTGTAATGGAACGCTGGCGCCGTCAGCTTGACGTGGCCAGAGCAGCGCTGGCAGTTGGATGTGCCAGTATCCAATTCATGGCGCGTCCGGATTGGCGCTCCGGGATCAACATCATCACTGCGCTGTTTGCTGCCTATAGCATCGCCGCATTGATCTGGCACTCCGTACGGTTGCCGGGAGGCCATCTTCTCGGCCTTTACTCGGACACCCTCTACTTCTTCCTCTACGCCGAATTTGGCGCGGACCGATCGTTGTTGCTGCTCTGCGCCCTTTTTGTCTATGTGATGCTATCGGCGATTGTTGCCCACGAATGGTGGGATCCATTTATCGTCGCCGGAGCGAGTATCGGCTTTCTTGTGGTGGCTCATCCCCCGGATGCAGTATATCTGTGGCACATCGTTCTTCCTGCAGGATTACTCGGGTGTTTCCTGGCGCTAATCAAGCGGCGCGTCGTGCGGCACTGTGACGGGCAGACCCGCGAGGTCGAGGCGCTCCGTGCCGGTATCAAGACGGCTCGTGAGACCGAACGGCAGAGAATTGCGGGCGATTTCCACGACGGGCCCCTTCAGGGCATTGTCGGCCTGCAAATGCGGCTGGAGGTCCTGCGCCGGGTTTTCGAACGGGATCCATCCACCGGCCTTAGGGAACTGCGAAGCATTCAGGATTTGCTCAAGGAACAGATTGTCGAGGCACGCGTCTTTCTGCGAGGCATGCGAGAGGTCCAATCCGATGAAAGCGGGCTGAGCGCGTCTGTCGGCCGTGTAATCGCGGACTTTCAAAAAGACAGCGGCATCCCAACGAGCCTCGAAGGCGATGTCCGTGGAGATGGCATTGCGCCGGAGGTGGTCACGGAGATCCTGCAGATTGTGCGCGAGGCGCTCCACAACGTGCGGAAGCACGCAAAGGCGACCCGAACGTCCGTCTCTTTGAAGCGTGTCGTGAATCAGTTGGAACTGAGCGTTGAGGACGATGGTGCAGGTTTCTCGTTTGCCGGTTCCTATACGCTGGACGAACTCGAACAACTTCGTATCGGACCGGTGAGTATCCAGCGCCGCGTGCGGGGATTGGGGGGAGACTTCGTCCTCGAATCCAGGCCCGGGCAAGGTTCCAGACTGGTGATCCGGATTCCGGTATGACCATCAGCCGAGCCCAGTTGGTCATCGCTTCCAGCCTCTTACTCCTCGCGCCGGGGTGTGGGCGGTACGCGGATTTCAGCTTGCCTGTTCTCTCGGGGCCCAAGACTGCCTCCTCGTTCCGGTGGGAGGCCTTGCCGAACCCGGTTCTCGCACGGGGAGCGGCCGGCGAGTGGGATTCCGTGGATGTCCTCAACCCGAGCGTCATTAGCCACGACGGGAAATACATCAATCTCTACTCGGGTTTCGACGGCCGAAGCTGGCACACGGGCCTCGCGGTCTCCGGCGACGGGATCTCCTGGATTCGCGAGGGTATCGTACTGTCGCCCGACTCCTCCACCTGGGAGGGTAACTATATTGCGGCCAACGGGACCCTGCTTCGGAGCGGTGGGGAGTTCTTTTATTGGTACCAGGCGGGAAGTCCGCCCGGGATTGGCTTGGCTCGATCTCTGGATGGACGATCCTGGAAGAAGACGGGTCCGCCCGTTTTGCGCCCCGGTCCACGGGGCAGTTGGGACGAGCGTGGGGTCGCCGATCCTTATATCGTCCGGTTTGGTGATTTCTTCTACATGTACTTCCTCGGGCAGGACCGTGCCCGGCGGCAACGGCTCGGTGTGGCACGCTCGCCAGACGGTGTCGAATGGGAGAAACTGCGTGCAAATCCCATACTGGCACTGGGTCCGATAGGCTCCTTTGATGAGAAGGGTCTCGGAGAGCCCGCCGTTTGGGCCTCTCACGGCAGTTACTGGCTGTTGTACACGGGACGCGACCGCAACGAGAACCGCAGGCTCGGCCTCGCCCGGTCGAGTGACGGAGTTCACTGGACGCGCGTACCGGGATTCCCGGCAGTGGCCGGCAGCGCCGAGTGGGATTCGAAAGTGGTTTGCGATCCCACGGTCGAGGTAACGGCGGACGGCATACGAGTCTGGTTTGGGGGCGGTAACGTGGCTTCTCCGGACGAAAATCTGAACGGTCAAATCGGACTGGCCGTCCTGAGACCCGTTGGTGATACTCTGTCGGAGTGAAGATCGGCATAACCTGCTATCCGACTTACGGCGGCAGCGGAATCGTTGCCACCGAATTGGGTCTCGAACTCGCTAACCGGGGGCACGAGGTCCACTTCATCAGTTACGCGAACCCTATCCGCCTCGATACCGGCAACCCGAGAATCCACTATCACGAAGTCGAAGTCAGCACATACCCGCTGTTTCAGTTTCCGCCGTACTGCCTGGCCCTGGCGTCGCGCATGGCGGAGGTGGCGGCAGGGTACGAGTTGGACCTGCTGCACGTCCATTACGCGATCCCTCATTCCATCGCGGCGATGCTGGCCCGGGACATGGTTGCGCCGAAGTTTCGTCTTCCGTTCATCACGACCCTTCACGGAACTGACATCACTCTGGTAGGGATGGACCGTTCCTACTTTCCGATTACGCGGTTCTCCATCGAAAGGTCCGACGGTGTCACCGCGGTAAGCGAGGACTTACGCCAGCGTACCGTGGAGGTTTTCGGCGTCAAGAACGAGATCCGGGTCATCCACAACTTCGTGAACTGCGATATCTACCGGCCCGACCCCGAAAGGCGCGAAACACGGCCGTATGCGCCGGAGCCGGAGAAACTCCTGATTCACATCTCCAATTTCCGGCCCGTGAAGCGGGTTCTGGATTGCGTACGAATCCTGCACGAGGCCCGGAAACACGTTCCTGCCCACTTATTGATGGTGGGGGACGGCCCGGAGCGCGGGCCCGCGGAATCTCTTGCACGGGAGCTCGGCGTCGAGAGTCACGTCACCTTCCTTGGGAAGCAGGACCACGTCGAACGGCTGCTGGCGCTCGCCGACGTCCTTCTTTTGCCCAGCGAACTCGAATCCTTCGGGCTGGCCGCCCTAGAGGCGATGGCCTGTGGTGTGCCGCCGGTGGCTACCGCAGTAGGTGGCGTGGGAGAGCTCGTCATCGATGGTGTTAATGGATTCCTCGCGCCGGTGTACGACGTCGCCGAGCATTCCGAGCGGGTCGTAAGGCTTCTCGCCGACGGTGCTCTTTACGCGCGCATGTCCCAGGCAGCCAGAGAGACAGCGTTGAACCGGTTCTCGAGCGCACGAATGATTCCGATGTACGAGCAGTACTACCGTGATGTTTGTTCTTAGTAGACAGTTATTTGCGGGTTGGAACCAACGTGACGGCTCGGGAACTTTTCCGGTGGGGTGGCGTCCAATCTTTTGCGGGGCTAATTGGATCGTGGTAGTTTGAAGATGGAATTCTTGCTGAGGCACTACCGTGATCGAGACGTCAACAACTCTCGAGATTCCCGAAGTTGAGGGGGAAGTCGAGTCCGTTCGTGAAAGTTGTACTGGGGACGAGGAGCGAAGGCTTCTCGACGGACTCCGGGAAGGCTCGGAAGCGTCTTATGAGGAATTAATCCAGCTTTTTCAGCAACCTGTCTTCAACCTGGTTTCCCGGCTTCTCCGGAATCCTGACGAAGCCTCCGACGTGGTGCAAGACGTATTTGTGAAGATATTCCGCAAAATCGGGTTGTTTCGCGGCGACAGCACCCTAAAAACGTGGGTCTACCGGATTGCGATCAATGAGGCGAACAACCATTGCCGCTGGAATCTTCGGCACCGCTGCCAGGAGGTTGAACTCGAGGGCGCTGGTGGAAGCCAGCGCAACTATTGCGACACCTTGCCCGCACCCGGTCGCTCTCCGTACGAAATTACGCTTGACCAAGAGCGGCAGAAGTTGATCGAGGCGGCGCTCGCCGACCTCAACCCGATCTTCCGTTCAGCGGTTGTTCTTCGCGACGTCGAGGATCTGGACTATGAGGAGATCGCGGCGATCCTCCAGGTTCCGCTGGGTACCGTGAAGTCTCGTATCCTGCGCGGGCGGGAGGCGTTGCGTGTTGTACTCGAGAAGCGGCTGGAATCCGAACCGGCCTTTCGCTGGCTGCCGCAGACTGTGGAGTAACGGTATGAGTTGCAACTGGGTCCAGCGCACACTTTCCGCTTACGCCGGCGGAGTGGTGTCTAATCGGGAGAAGGCGAAGATCGAGGGGCATCTCGTTGAATGTGCGGATTGTGCCGCACGGGCCGAACGGATGTTTCCGGTGCGTTCCGCCCTGCGTGCGCTCCCCGCTCGAAGAGTACCCGCCCACCTCACGACTGCATTGCGCGTCTTGGCATCCAGGGAGCGCGTGCGGAGACTGCGCTGGGCGACACTTGGTAGTTTGGCCGCTGCGTGGATCTCGACCGCCCGGCTTTGGCTGGACAATATTATGCGCCCGGTGGCATTGCCTATCGCAGGCGGGGTGGCTTCGGCTGTAATTTTGTTTTCGATTATGACGCCGGTCTTTACGCCGCCGGGGAATGGAATTGCCGATGACGTCCCCACAATCCTTTCAACGGAAGCTTCGTTCATCAGGATGGGGCCTTTCTCCACGTTGAACGACGAAGACATTGTGGTCGTTTTGACGGTGGACGGGAATGGCCGCATGATCGACTATTCCACGCCAAGCGGACAGCGTTGGGTCAACGACCCGGAAATTCGAAAAAGTATCGAAAATGCGCTTCTATTTACCATTTTCACGCCGGGTACGACGTTTGGAAAGCCTGCGTACGGTAAGGTTCGCGTTACCTTCCGGCGCAGCGCGATTGACGTAAGAGGCTGACGGCGGCGCGTGTGGGGCGGCGACTCGGTCAGCACTTTCTCAATAGGCCTTCTGTTCTGAACCGGATAGCGGACGCGGTGTGTCCGGCCCGGGAACCCCTGGTCATCGAGATCGGCGCGGGTGCGGGTGCGCTCACAGGGCCGCTGCTCGAACGCGCCGACCGCGTGGTGGCGATCGAAACTGACCCCGAGATGGTGAGCCGTCTCCGGCAGCGTTGTGCCACATCCAGTTTGACCGTTTTGCACGGAGACGTCCTGGAGGTCGACCTCACTCAATGGGGCCCCGCCGTGGTGGCGGGCAATCTGCCGTATTACATCACCTCGCCGATCCTCAAGAGAGTCCTGACTTTGGGGCCCTTGCTGAAATCGGCCGTTTTTCTGGTGCAGCGCGAGGTCGCAGAGCGTCTGACAGCAGTTCCGGGAAGCCGCGACTACGGCTTCCTCAGCGTCCTCACCGGTCTGTACTCAGAGCCGGAGTATCTGTTTACCGTCCCGCCCTCGGCATTCCGGCCGCCGCCAAAGGTCGATTCGGCGGTGGTTCGGCTCTCTCCCCGGCCCGTGGAAGCGTGGGGAGTTGCTGACCCGTCCGCATTTTTGGAATTCGCCGGGCTATGCTTCCGCCAGAAGCGTAAGACGATTCGGAACAACCTGGTTGCCGTCTATGGGAAGGCTGTTGTGGACAATCTGCCCGAGGCCGGATTGCGGGCGGAACAGCTCTCCATCCCTCAGTTCGCAACGCTTTACAGCCGCCTTTGCGCTCAACGATAAGTGCCGATACCCTATACTGGAATTTAGAGCTTCGTATCCCGGTTAGAGCGGTAGTGACTGCCGTGTATCTGCCGGGGACTTCCAACAAGAGGATTCAACTGCAATGACGACGCCATCCACTCCTGTACGGGTGCGCTACGCCCCGAGCCCGACGGGGGACTTTCACGTGGGTGGCGCCCGGACTGCGTTGTTTAACTACCTGTTCGCACGGCACAACGGCGGCAAGTTCATCCTTCGGATAGAGGACACCGACCAAAAGCGTTACAACCCCGAGGCGCTCGGCTGGCTGCTTGGAGGACTCCGCTACCTGGGGCTCGATTGGGACGAAGGTCCGGATGCCGGCGGCGATTACGGCCCGTACGTGCAAACACAGCGCCTCGATATCTACCGCCGCTACAGCCAGCAACTGCTCGACAACGGGTCCGCATACCGGTGCTTCTGCTCTCCCGAGAGAATTGAAACGGTGTCGAAGGAAGCCCGTGAGAAGGGCTTGAATCCGGGTTACGATCGCCATTGCCGGTCGCTGGATCCCGGCGAATCTGCTGAGCGGGCGGCGCGCGGCGAAAACCATACGGTACGGATCAAGGTTCCGGAAGACGGCGAAATTACGGTCCACGATGTCATCCGTGGCGACATCACGTTTCAGAACGCGAATCTGCAGGACGCGGTCCTGATGAAGTCCGACGGGATACCGACCTATCACATGGCCAACGTCATCGACGACCATCTGATGGAGATCAGCCACATCCTGCGCGGCGACGAATGGGTGAACAGCTTGCCGCTGCACGCCCACCTCTACGACGCCCTTGGCTGGAAACCTCCGGTGATGGTTCACCTGCCCCTGATTCTCAATCCGACGGGCAAGGGGAAGATGAGTAAGCGCGAATCGCGCGCTCCTGACGGCCGTGTGCTTCCGGTCTTCGTGCGGAAGTTCGAGGAATTGGGATATCTGCCGGAGGCGATGATCAACTTTCTGGCTCTGCTCGGCTGGAGTTTCGACGATAAGACCGAGATCATGAGCCGGCAGGAGCTTATCGAACGTTTCACGCTGGAGCGCGTGAATGCCTCGCCCGCGGTCTGGAACTACGAGAAGCTGGACCATCTGAATGGCTGTTACATCCGCCAGCTTCCCGTGGAGGAACTAGCTGCCCGGCTGCTCCCGCACCTTGCGGCTGCGGGCGTTCAGACCGACCTTGCGAAGGTTGTGAAGGTCGTTCCCTTGATACAGGAACGTATTACGACCTTGCGAGATGTGGTCGAGGTAGCCGATTTCTTCTTTGCCGCGACGTTGCCGCCTTACGATCCCGCGGAACTGATCCCTCAGAAGGGTGACAAGGCGATGGCTGTGGCGGTCCTGGAGGCTGCACGGCGAGTCCTGGCGATCACGGAATTCAATCACGATGCGCTCGAATCGGCGTTGCGTGGCGCCGCCGACGAGTTGCACGTCAAAGTCGGCCAGATGTTCCAGCCCATCCGTGTGGCTGTGTGCGGACGGAAGGTCGCGCCTCCGCTGTTTGGAACAGTCGAGGTGCTGGGCAGGGAAACCTGCCTCGAACGGATCGGTCAGGCGATAGAAAAACTGCGCTGAACGGTTGTGAACTCTGGTGGGCTATATTTTGGAGAAACCTAGCGATGAAGACATCGAACTCTGACTCGAAGGATGGTGATAACGGAAGAACTCCTGAGGCAGTGTCTGCCGCGCCATCCAGCTTTATTCGTGACATCATCCTCGAGGATCTGAAGTCGAACAAGCACGGTGGGCGTGTGCATACGCGTTTTCCTCCGGAGCCGAACGGCTACCTCCATATCGGCCATGCCAAGTCGATCTGCCTGAACTTCGGCTTGGCGGCGGAGTTCGGTGGCAAGACCAACTTGCGTTTCGACGATACAAACCCGAGCAAGGAGGAGACTGAGTACGTCGACTCGATCATTGAGGACGTCCGCTGGTTGGGGTTCGACTGGGAGGATCGCCTCTTTTACGCTTCGGACTACTTCGACCAGCTTTACGAGTGGGCCGTCAAGCTCATCAAGGACGGCAAAGCTTACGTCTGCGATCTCACCGCCGACCAGGTCCGGGAATACCGCGGCACTTTGACTGAGCCCGGCCGTGAGAGCCCGTACCGCAACCGTTCGGTCGAAGAGAATCTGGACTTGTTCGAGCGCATGCATGCAGGCGAATTTCCAGACGGTTCGCGCACCCTTCGGGCCAAGATCGACATGGGATCGCCGAACCTCAACATGCGCGATCCGGTGATGTATCGCATCCTCCACGCCGAACACCACCGCACGGGTAACAAGTGGTGCATCTATCCGATGTACGACTACACCCACGGCCAGTGCGATTCGATCGAGGGTATTACGCATTCGATCTGCACGCTCGAGTTTGCCGATCACGAGCCGCTCTACGACTGGTTCATCGAGCAGTTGGGAATATTCCCGTCGCACCAATACGAGTTTGCCCGGCTCAATCTGACTTACACGCTGCTCAGCAAGCGCAAGCTGCTGGCGCTGGTTCAGCGTGGCTTCGTGCAGGGTTGGGACGACCCGCGCATGCCCACGATTTGCGGCATCCGCCGCTTGGGTTACACGCCTGAGGCGATCCGGAATTTCTGTGAGCGCATTGGCGTGGCGAGAACCGACGGCGTTATCGAGTTGTCTCTCCTGGAACACTTCGTCCGGGAAGATCTGAACAAACGGTCACAGCGTGTGATGGGCGTGTTGCGCCCGCTGCGCGTCGTAATCGACAACTACCCTGAGGATCTCGTTGAGGAAATGGACGCGGTCAATAACCCCGAGGATCCCAGCAAAGGGACACGCAAGGTGCCGTTCTCCAAGGTCCTGTATATCGAGCAGGATGACTTCCGCGAGGATCCTCCCAAGCAATATTTCCGGCTTGCCCCCGGCCGTGAGGTTCGGTTGCGCTACGCGTATTTCGTGACTTGCACCGGTGTGGTCAAGGATGAGAAGACCGGAGAGGTCGTCGAACTGCATTGCACGTACGACCCGGCGTCACGAGGGGGGAATTCACCTGATGGGCGGAAGGTAAAGTCAACAATCCATTGGGTTTCTGCGGCCCATGCGATTGATGCCGAGGTGCGTCTTTACGACCATCTCTTCTCAAAGGAGAACCCTGGCGAGGAGACCGAGGGGCAGGATTTCACCGCGAATCTGAATCCGGCCTCGCTCGAAGTCCTCAGCGGCTGCAAACTTGAGCCCAACGTGGCTGAGGCGGCCCCTGGTATGCGTTATCAGTTTGAACGCTTGGGTTACTTCTGTGTGGATCCTGACTCGGGCCCCGGCAAGTTGGTGTTCAACCGGACCGTTGCCCTGCGCGATACGTGGGCAAAGATCGAGAAGTCGCAGAAGACAAAGTGACGATAAGCATCGCGTTAAGCCGGAATTGACGGCCGGTTGACGGTCCGGCGCCGGCGCCACGCGCGGAGAGTAGCAAAACATGGTGATTTTAGGAATTGGCGGACTTCTAAACGACGCTGCCTGCGCCATCGTGAAGGATGGCAGGGTTGCAGCCGCCGTTGAGCAGAAAAAGCTCGCGCGGCGATTTCACCCTGGGGAATTGCCGGAGGAAGCCATTGCCGCTTGTCTGCGGATGGCTGGTGTGGACGCTACCGGCGTGGACTGTGTGGCGCTCGTTCGGCCTTTCTCGGCCAGCTCCGAGACGGCTACGCACCTGAAATTGCGTGGGGAATTCCCCAATAGCCAGATTGTCCTCGTCGAGCATCATGTGGCCCACGCTGCTTCCGCCTATTACACGTCGCCATTCGACGATGCCACGGTGCTCACGTTGGACCGTGCGGGCGATTTCCGGTGTGGCGCCCGCTGGCACGCCAAAGGGCTCAGGCTGACGCTCGACCGGGAGCTCTACTATCCCGATTCGCTCGGCGACCTTTACGGGCGCGTCACGGAGTTGCTCGGATTTGAGTCAAGCGCGGACGAACACAAGGTTCAATGGCTCTCCGCGACGTGTTCCGACGACCGCTTCTGCGGCCTGTTTTCGCAAATTCTGTCGCTGCCGGACGGCGGCTGGCCCAGGATTGACCGCTCTTTCTTTCACGGCGAACGTCAAGGGCGTGGCGGCTTCAGTGCGCGCTTCTATCATGGGCTTGGCATCGCTGATGGCGCTGACGTCCCGGCATCCATGAGACCTGCCATTGCGGCGGGGTTGCAGAAGGCCGTCGAGCAGACCGTGGCCGGAATGACCGGCAGCGGGGAGAACCTCTGTCTGGGCGGCGGAGTTGCTCTCAACGTGCTGCTCGTGGCTGCCTTGGAGCGCAGCGGGCGCTGGAAGAACGTCTATGTGCAGCCCGCGGCAGGCAATGCCGGTACGGCGTTCGGCGCGGCTCTGTACGCCTGGCACAATGTCTGCGGAGGCAAGGAACGCATCGGACTCGGTGATTTCTGCCTGGGGCCGAGCTATAGCGCGGAAGAGATCAAGCAGGTGCTCGAGAACTGTAAGCTTCGCTTCCGTTACCTCTTGACCACCGGGGAGTTGATCGAAACCGCTCTGCAGGAGATCCAGGACAACCGGATTGTAGCCTGGATGCACGGGCGCATGGAGTTCGGCCCGCGCGCTCTCGGCAATCGGAGTATTCTGGCGTCACCGCTCAATCCGTATTCCACCGAGAACCTGAACACCTTCATCAAGCACCGCGAGCCGTTCCGTAAGTTCGCCGCGTCGGTGCCCGCCGAACTGGCGGACCAGTATTTCGAGGTCGGTCCGAACGCACGCTTCCTGGCAACGGTGGGCCGCGTCAAGCCGGAGCACAAGAATGTGTTCGGGGCCGCCATCCTGGGCGAGGACCTCGTTCGCGTGCACACAGTCTCCCAAGACGACAACCCCCTGTACTGGCAGTTGCTCCATGCTACCGGCAAGGCCACGGGGCTGCCAGTGCTCTACAACACGTCGTTCAACCTCTTTGGCGACCCGCTCGTTTGTACGCCGAGAGACGCCGTGCGCAGCTTTTACTCCTCAGGCATCGACGCGATGTTCGTCGGCAACTTCCACCTGCGGAAGTAACTAGGCTTCGACACGCCGGGCGGCCGCATTCCAGCGGAGCCGGCGTTTTTCGCGGATCGCCTGCATCGTCATGCACAACACGATGTTCGTGTAGTTGCCCAGTTCCACGGTGGCATTCGGGTCTTTGCGCGAACGGATGCATTCGAGGAAATTCCGGATGTGTGCCCGCGTCGCAGGCCAAAAACTGCCGGGCTTGCGCACGTCGACTGTCGCTTTCATCTCGACGGCGTTCGATTGCGGATAGAGCGCGTACGATTCGCGTCCCACGTCAAACCGGGCCTTCGATCCATGAAACTGCTTCATCTGGTCGTTGAACGTGTTGTAGCGCATTGCCTTGTAACCGAGAGTGAAGACAGCCAGGTAGTTCTCAGGGTACTCGACCGCCATCGAGCAGGTTTCGGGCACTTCGCCGCCTGCCATGTCGACCTTGCCTGTGGTACACGTGACGGCGGTCGGGACCGTTGACCCCATCAGCATGTGAATTGCATCGATCACATGCGCTGCTTGGCCGATCAGCAAGCCACCCGAGTAGTCCCAGAACCAATACCAATTCAAAAAACGAACCGGGTCGAGCGGGCGTTGGGGCGCCGTGCCGAGCCACTGTCTCCAGTCGAGATTCCCTTTTAGCGGGCCGGAGCGCAGTGACTCAACGCGGTTCATCCACCACGAATTCACGAGCCGCACCTCGCCGAGTTGCCCCGACTGGACGATATCGCGGGCGTTCTGGAACATGTCGAAGCTGCGGCGCTGCGTGCCGACTTGCACTACCTGCTTCGTCTTGCGGACCGCCTCCACGATATGAAAGCCCTCTTCGATCGTGTGTGCCATCGGCTTCTCGACATACACGTCCTTGCCGGCGTTTACGGCGTCAATGGTCATCCGGGCGTGCCAGTGGTCAGGTGTTGCCACGATCACGGCGTCGAGCGATTTGTCATCGAGCAGGCGGCGGTAGTCCCCGTATTCCTTCGCGCCTGTGGACGCTGCCTTGAGCCCGGCCTGCAGATTTGGCTCATACACGTCACAGACGGCGGCGATTTCCGCGCCGATTTCTTTGAATTCTGCCGTTAGTAAGCGCCCACGGCCACCACATCCTATGAGACCTACCCTGATGCGGTCGCCTGCGCCGAGAACAGTGGAAGAAGCTGCTGCGGTTGCGGCAAGAAATGTCCGTCGTTGCATTGAAGAATCATACAACACGGCCAAATCAAGGGAAATGAAGGCCTACTTTATACCGCCCAGCCGAAACGGAGACCGTTCAGGCCTTTTGGCCCGCGATTACGCGCCGCCCCTCGATCCGGTAGTCGCCGGAAAGGACGAGACGGATCGCCTCGGTATAGATTTTGTGCTCTTCTTTGAGGATGCGTGCCGAGAGGGAATCCGCCGTGTCGTCATCGAGGATCGGCACCGCCTTCTGGATGATGATCGGGCCGGAATCCAGGTTCTCATCGACGAAATGCACCGTGCAGCCGGAGATCTTTACACCGTGCTCGATCGCCTGATGTTGCGCGTCCAAGCCGGGGAACGACGGGAGTAACGAGGGGTGTATGTTGAGGATGCGCTGCGGAAACGCACGCACGAAATGCGCACTGAGCAGCCGCATGAAGCCCGCCAGGCAAACCAGGTCGACCTGATTCTTCTTCAGCTCCTCCACGGCCATCCGGTCGTACACTTCCCGGTCCAGCCCTTTGGAAGGGATGCACACAGCGTTTAGTCCCCGTGCGCGGGCTGTTTCCAGTCCCCGTGCCTCCGGGCGGTTTGAAATGACGACTGCGATCGTGGCGTCTATCCGGCCTGCGGCGACGCTATCGGCGATGGCTTCGAAGTTCGATCCTCGCCCCGAAATTAGAATGCCAATACGTTTCATGCGTAAATTACACGAGCTTTTTCGCCGCTCGAATGCTTCACGATGCGGCCGATGTCGATGTGCGTCTCGCCCAGCTTGTCGAGCACCTGTTTAACTTGCTTTGCCTTGCGCGAGGAGACCACCAGGATCATGCCGATACCCAAATTGAATGTGCGGCGGTAATCGCTGTCGGGTACCTTTCCGATCTTGCGCATGAGCTCAAACACTGCCGGTATGCGCCATGCGTTGGTGTCGATTTCAGCGGCAAGCCCTTTCGGAATCACGCGAGGAGTGTTCTCCGTGATCCCGCCACCTGTAATGTGTGCCGCCGCCTTCAACAAGCCTTTTGAGAACAGGGCCTGCAGGGGGCGCAAGTAACTTCGATGAACCTTCAGCAACTCCTCGCCCGCCGTGCATCCCAATTCCGGAACGAACGTATCCACCTTGTAGCCGGCGACATCGAAGAAAAGCTTGCGGGCCAGCGAGTAGCCGTTGGTGTGGAGCCCCGTGGACGGCAGCCCGATCAGCGCGTCGCCGGGCCGGACCGTCTTTCCCGTGACGAGCCGCGACCGCTCGACCGCGCCCACAATGAAGCCCGCCAGGTCGTACTCGCCGGCGGTATAGAAGCCCGGCATCTCGGCGGTTTCCCCGCCAATCAGCGCGCAACCGTTCGATTGGCAGCCGCGGGACAGCCCGGAAACGACCTGAGCGGCCACTCCGGCATCGAGCGCTCCAACCGCAAAGTAATCGAGGAAGAACAGAGGCTGGGCCCCTTGCACGGCGATATCATTCACGCAGTGGTTCACGAGGTCTTCGCCTACCGTGTTGTGACGCCCCGTGAGGAATGCCACCTTCAGCTTCGTTCCGACGCCGTCAGCCGAACTGATGAGCACCGGCTGCTTCCATCCAGTGATGCGATAGCCCGCGCCGAAGCTGCCGATATCGGTCAACACACCCTTTGTGAACGTCTTCCGCGCGTACTCGCGGATATGCACGACGGCGCGGTCCGCCTCGTCGATGTTTACTCCTGCGTCTTTGTATCGGATGGGTTTCTTCGCCGCCATTTTCTATACCAAGTCTTCCATTTCACCACAAAACTCGAGATTCGCCCGAACTCCTCGCTTTCGGCCGCTTCTTCTACCCGATTTTGGGCCTGATCACGGCTGCTCCGATCGCACCCATTGCCTGCGATAGCCGGGCAAACATCGCTTCGTCGCGATAGGTGCCCACGATCGCTCCGCCCGAACCGGCGAAGTTCGCCGTGGCTCCGGCCTCCCGGGCCGCGCGAATGAGCCGTACGTTTCCGTCGCTGATATGGTAAAGCTTCGCGCGGAGGTCAAAGTTGGCATCAATCAGCTTTCCCAGTTCCTCCGGGTCGTGATCGAGCAGTGCCTTCCGGCCCCGTTCGGCGTAACTCGCCCAGGTCCTCATGGCGTCGATCACCTCGGCGTCACCCGTGCGCCATCGCTCCCGAACGTTGCTGTGGAAGACCTCGGTACCCTCGCTGAGACTGGTCCGGTATGCCACATAGATATTCGGCAGGAGTGCGGGGTCGAGCTTTTCGTAGTTCCCGTAACCTCTCGTCTCCATCAACTCCTTGGCGAAATCCATGTAGACGAGCCCTTCATAGACCTGGATCACCCGGTCCTGCGGGCCGGCCGGAACGTCCAGTTCCTTTGTCTCGGTTTCCATTACGAGGTTCGCCTGGACGGGCATCGGGATCTCGATCTGGAAGTATTGGCAGAGGGCGCGCAATGAAGCCGTGATAATCGCGCTCGACCCGCCGAGTCCCAGCCGCAGCGGGATGTTTGTCTCATATTCCAGGGTGAAGTTACGGTCTTCGAGCGGAAAGCCGGTCTCGCGGCAGTAATCAATGAACCGGACTAGCAGTGCCTGGATGATCCGGATGCCACCGTAATATCCCCTCCAGCGCGTCGTGCTATAGAGATCCGCCAGATTCTCAAAGATCGGGGTGTCCGCCTTGGAGGGACGGATCTCAAGCCGTGCGCTCGGATATAGCAGAACACGGGCCCTGAAGTTCTTCACGAGCAGGGAGATTGTCTTGCCGTAATAGCCGTCGCTGGGATTGCCGAGCAGCCCGGCGCGAGCGTACGCATAGGTCTCAATCATGCCGGAGTTTGCCATACTTATACGATATGCGAATCGTCCTCCAACGCGTAACCGAAGCTTACGTCGAAGTTGACGGTCAGGTCACGGGCAGGATTAACCGCGGCTTGATGGTGTTGCTTGGGGTTGCCCGGGGCGATGGGAAGGCTGATGCCGACTACCTGGCCGACAAAGTGACCATGCTTCGCATATTTCCGGACGATGACGGCAAGATGAACCGCAGCCTGATGGATATCGGTGGAGGGCTACTGGTTGTTTCTCAATTCACGCTTTACGGCGACGCGCGCAAGGGAAGGCGGCCGAGCTTTGACCGTGCCGCGCCGCCCGAACTAGCCCGGGACCTCTACAATTACTTTGTCGAAACACTGCGCAACAGGAAGATTGACGTCCAAACCGGGGTTTTCCAGGCAATGATGTCTATCCACCTCGTAAATGAAGGCCCTGTAACTATCCTCCTTGACTCCGAGAAAACACCCTAGCCAGATTAAGCATTGTTTATGTTATGTTATAGCTCAGGAGATCAAATGCGCAGAGTCGCAAAGTCAATCGCAGATACGTCCTTCTATGCTGCGGCCCTTGAAGGACTTGAGTTGCAGAAGCAGAGAATTGAAGGACAGATTGCACAGGTCCGCGCATTACTGGGACAGAAAAAGTCCGCGTCATCGCCGGTTACTGGGCTTGTCGATAAGCCAGTAAAGAAGAGGCGGCTGAGTGCGGCGGCCCGTAAGCGCATCGCTCTCGCCCAGAAGCGCCGTTGGGCTGAGTACCGCAAGAAGGCGTAGCTGACGCAGGCGGGTAAAGAGGGTTGGGACTTTCACCCTTCGTCGGGATTTGGGCTGGTGTGCCTTGGGTCCCAACGATAGCGCTGGATGATGTCGGCCGTGGTGCCGTCTCCAGCGATCTTCCCGTTCTGGAAGAACACAGCCCGTCGCGCGATGGCTTTCGCGAGGCTTGTGCTGTGGGTTACAACGATCTTTGCCTGGGGTAAATCCTTCAACAGCTTGATAAGGTTCCTCTGTCCCGGCGGATCGAGGAAGGTAGTCGGCTCATCCAGGATTAGTATGTCCGGTTTCATCACCAGCACGCCGGCGAGGGCGACACGGCGTTTCTCCCCGGCACTTAGGTGATACGGAGCCTTGGTAGCGGCTCCTTGCATGCCAACCCGCTCAAGGGTTTCCCGCGCGCGTTCCAGGGCTATCTCGGGAACCACACCAAGATTCAGCAGCCCGAAAGTTACGTCTTCGAGCACCGTCGGCATGAATAACTGTTCCTCGGCGTCCTGAAATACGATCCCCACCTTCCGGCGTACTTCAGGAAGCGTCTCGTTCGTTATGGGCATCCCGCAGACAGATACAGCCCCCTCGCCCCGTAAGATTCCATTCAGATGCAGGACGAACGTCGTTTTTCCGGAGCCGTTCGCCCCCAGGAGCGCTACCGCTTCGCCCGGATCGAGCCGGAAATCGATGCCATCCAGCGCCAAAGTCCCGTCCGGATAGCGGTACCGCAACCCGCGAACGTCAATAAGTGGATCCATCAAGGTCAGGCCCCCAGTCCAAAACGTAAGGTGGCCGGGATGACAATCGCGACGGTCAAGAACCCCAGATCGGACCAGCCGAAGCGGTGTGTCGCCAGTAGTGGGATGTGCCCCTGAAAGCCACGAGCCATCATGGCGCGGTAAATTCCGTCGGCTCTCGCGTAAGACCGCGAAAAGAGGACAGCCACGGCGCCCGCAGCCGCCCGGAATCTCCACCGGCGGCACAACGTCCACGCCGAAAGGGCCCCGCGCGCTCCGGCAGCGACTCGCATATGCTGTGCCTGCTCCGAGACGACAAACAGATACCGGTACAGGAACTGAACTACCAATAGTAAGAACCGGGGTAAGCCGAGGGACTCAAGCCCCCGCAAAAGATTGGGCATCGGGGTGGTGCCCGCGACGATGACGACTGCGAGCGCAGAGAGATAACTCTTTTCGACAAGCGCCAGAGCCCGAACGCCGTCGCCCTCAATCAGACTCATGGCGGCGAATGCTAAGGAGAAGGGCAGCACCACGGCCCCTCGCGTGAGCACTCCGCCGAGGGGAAGCCGTGCGATCCATACAGCGATCAGAAGAAAAGCCCCGTAGCCCGCCGCAGCCATGCCGGAGGCGGGTGGTGTCGTCGCCACGATGATTAGAAATGCCAGAAGCCCCAGTACCTTCCCGCGTGGATCTCGCCGGTGAAGGAGACTGTCACCACGGCTCCACTTATCGAGGACGACGTGATGCACTTAGGCGCTCCTCCGGCGCGAGATGACCCTTGCAAGGGCGATGCACACGCCATAGATGAGCGCGAGACCGGCAAGCCCGGCCGAGGCTTTCCGAAGCCATTCTGACGAAAAGAAACCCGTCTCGTAGTCCGCGAGCGGACTCCCGAGTAAGACGCGCGCGCGGGAAGCGATGCCGAGGTTCTCGGCCAGCTTTTCGAGGCCGTCAGGGCTCGCTGCTGCGAACAGCACGCCGACAGTCGCCAGAAGGACGGCAGCAGCGGCTAAAACTCCAAGCACGCTTCGGCCATCCGCCGCGGGACGCCGCAACCACGATGGATTCAGTGCTTCGAGCGACGACAGGGCCGCCAGCGTAATTCCACCCTCGATCGCGGCGTTTATCGTGAACAGGCCCAGCGACACCCAAACCGCCGCATTCGGCATCGCCACCCCGGAAAGCCGCAACTCAGCGAGCGCCAGCACCGCCCCCGCAAGCACCGACAATGCGGCTCCCGCGAATATGGCCGCTTTCCGCCGCCTGCCTCCTCCCCAGAAGTGGTACGGAAGGTAGCCCGCAAGCACCCCGGCGACCGCCATGTTGAAGACGTTCGCGCCGAGCGCCAACAAGCCTCCATCCTGAAACACAAGCGCCTGGATCGCCAGGATCGCCGTCATCACGACGCTTGCCGCGGCCGGACCGAGCGTGAAAGCAAGCAGTGCGCCGCCCAACAAGTGTCCAGTCGTGCCGACTCCCACGGGGAAATTGATCATTTGAGCGGCAAAGACGAAAGCTCCCATGACTCCAAGGAGTGGTACACGGGATTCCTCCACCTCGCGCTGCGCGCGACGCGCCATGTAAGCCACCGATGGCACAGTAATCGTGCTCATGGCGGCCCATACTGGAACGGACAGGAACCCGTCGGGAATGTGCATTCGACGATTACAAAGTAGCACGATCAATATTTCCGTGCCACTTCTTGCCGGGCGGCGCGGGCTGCTGTAACCTGTCTCTCAAATGGGTCAACTCAGCCGCATCGGTGTCGCAATCGACTCCGATCTTCTGGAAAAGTTCGATGCCCTGATCGCCAGTCGGGGATACACCAACCGGTCGGAGGCGTTCCGCGATCTGATTCGCGACGATCTGGTCGAACAGGCTTGGCAGGCGCCCGACAGTCCGGTTGTGGGCACCGTCACCCTGGTCTACGACCACCACGTCCGGATGCTCAACGAGAAACTGACGGATCTACAACACGATCACTACGACCAGATCCTGTCCACGCTTCACGTCCACATGGACCACGACAACTGCCTCGAAGTGCTGGTTTTGAAGGGAAAGGCTTCATCGGTCCGCAAGCTTGCCGACATTCTGATCAGCACAAAAGGCGTGAAGCACGGCCGTCTTACCATCACCGGTTCAGGGGCAAACTTGTAATTCTGATTGCCGCGCGGCGCGCACCCACTACGACTTGCTTCCGGCTAAGGTGCCCGAAGCCTGGGCTTGAGCAACCTCCAGCCGTTGGGTTTCCCGCCAGGTGTGGATCATCCTGTGGATGACCGTCAGGTTTGAAAGCACCGCGATGACCCAAAGTACTTGCGCCATCCGGCCGAAAAGCGCGCCGATGATTATCAGCACGATCCGCTCGGGTCTCTCCATGAATCCGACCTTGCAGAGCGGAATCACGCATTCCGACCTCGCGCGGGTGTAACTGACCATGACCGATCCGGTCATGACGACTGCCGTGAGCACGACGTAGAAGAACCGCTCGATCGAGGCGTAGTAGACGAGCAAGCCCATTAACAGGACCAGGTCGGAGTAGCGGTCCAGCACCGAATCGAAAAAGCCGCCGAACGCCGTCACCTGGTTTGTCTCTCGAGCGACCCGCCCATCCACCATGTCGAAAATGCCGGCGCCGATGATAACCAGGCTGGCGGCGACGAAGCGTCCTGAGGCAAGCAGCGCAGCAGCTACGCCGTTGATGAGCAACCCGATGAAGGTGAGAACGTTCGGGTGGATGCGCCAGAGCGCGAGCGTGCGAACAATCAGGCGAATTACCTTGTTACACGCAAATCCGATTGCGCGTGTGTAAGTCATGGGCGGTCCTTTCGACTCCCGCCCTTACGCCTCTGCGTCATGGATGGTCGTCAGCTTAATAATCTCTAGTTCCCGGGCTCCGCTAGGAATCTTGAACTTCACGACGTCCCCCATCTCTTTACCGATCAAGCTTCGTCCAATGGGCGAATTCGTCGATATCCAGCCTTTGGTGGCGTCAGCTTCTTCGCTGGTCACAAGTTTATACGTGATTTCCTGGTCCTTTTGCAAGTCGAGAACCACGACTGTGGATCCGAGGCCAACCCGGTCTTCGGGCAAGTTCCGAAGATCGACCATTGCGAATCCGGCGAGCCTGGTCCGAAGCTGGCTGAGGCGCGCATCCACAAACCGCTGCCGCTCTTTGGCAGCGTGGTACTCGGCATTCTCACTAAGGTCGCCGTGAGCCCTTGCCTTCAGGATTTCCCTGGGCAATTCGATGTTCATCTCGTGCTCAAGCGCGGCGATCTCCTCTTGCAACTTCTTCGTGACGTCGTTCATTTCAGGGAGGATGCCCTCAGATGCTTATTATAGGTCATCCGGCGCCCTTCGCTGGGCCGGCTGCCGGTCGTTGCCAGCCCCCGAGGAGGTTGGTGCGTCTGCCGGACGTCGTCCGGACGAACGTTGCGTCTACTAGTGACTTCGCTCCCCTCAGTGCGATTCTCCGTGACCAAGAGCGCACCGGGAACGGTGAGGAGAAAAGCCGGTGCCAGGCACACCACCACCCCAGCGTGTCTCCTGCGCCCCAAGCAGAGAGGATATGGACACGCTACAATGCCCCTGGTGGGCTGTTCCCCCCTGATTTGACACTGGTTTTTCCGTGCCACTATACTAATAGATTCTAAGGAAAGCTAGAAAACTCCATTGGGAAGCGGGCGCCGGGGATCTTCTGTCCCAATAAGCGCCGATTACGATAATGCCCAAACGCACATTTCAGCCGAATAATCGAAAGCGGGCGAAGACCCATGGTTTCCGGGAACGCATGAAGACGAAGGACGGCCGGGCCGTTCTCGCTCGCCGGCGT
>JBDKSR010000024.1:0-2210 GCA_039680545.1 Bryobacteraceae bacterium
GCCTCTGAGACGATGCGCTCGATGTTTTCACGGCAGAGATCTTCGGAGAGGTCGAGGCCAATCTGGGTCAGTTTGAGAGACAGGCTGCCGCGCAGCCCCCGTTGGTGGATCTCCCGGAGTGGTGCGAGATACGCGTTGGCAGACAGGCGAGCCTCCTCTTCCGAGGTCACGTTCTCGCCGAGATGGTCCAGAGTGACGAGGATCTGTTCCTCGTTCAGCCGCCGGCACACTTCGAGCCCCGCTTCCAACGTCTGGCCCGCGATAAACCGCTTGGTGAGCAGACCCGCCGACGGCGACGTCTCCATCCATCGCCTCAATTGCCGCCGGCGCGAGAAGAACAGCAGCAAGCCGCGGAGTAGCATGGCAGGATCGTCTTAAGAAGGCTCGACCACGTTGCTTACCGCGCGAGGCGTGGCATCCACGCGGTCCGGCGACACCGGCTCCAAGCCCGTTACCGCGCCCAACTCCCTTACGCGCCGCAGCGAGGGCAGCAGACGGTTCTCCCAGGACGCAATTGCACGGTTGTAAGCCTCAACGGCGCGCTCCAAATGCCGCCCAGTGTCCCCGTAGTGTCCGTGGACGGTCTGTATGCGGTCGTAGACTTCGGCCGCGACCTGTCTGATCCGTTCGGCGTTTTCCGCAAGGCGCTGCTCGCGCCATCCGTAGCTGACACCCTTTAGCACGGAAATCAGGGTGGTTGGCGTCGCGAGAAGGACTTTCCGGTCCACCGCATCCTCTATCATCGTCGGGCTGTATTCGAGAGCCGCGCTGAAGAAGTGATCGCCAGGAATGAACAGCACAACCATTTCGGGAGCGGGCTGGAACTGGCTCCAATATTGCTTGGTGCTGAGTTGCTCGACGTGCTTCCACATCTGCTGGCTGTGACGCTGGAGCGCGTTGCGGCGTTCGTCGTCAGTTTGCGCCGACATCGCTTCCAGATAGGCGGCGAGCGGAACCTTGGCATCCACCACCAGGGTCCGGCCGCCCGGCAACTTCACGATCATGTCGGGACGTATGCGGTTGCCATCGGATTCGAACGTCTCCTGTTCGACAAAATCGCAGTACTCGACCATGCCCGCAAGTTCGGCCACGCGGCGCAAAGTCACTTCGCCCCAGCGTCCTCGCACCTGAGGTGTGCGCAGGGCATTCGCAAGCATCGTGGTTTCCTTGCCGAGGCTCTGCAGTTGCTCTCGCAGGCTGCCGAACATCTGTTGCCGCGCCTGCTCCAACTCTTTGACCTGCGTTTCAAGCCGCCCAAGCGCAGTCGTTAAGGGTTGGACGACGCTTTCGATCGCGGTCTGCTTCTGCGCGAGGTCGCCGGTCATTTCCGCGCGAACGGTTTCGAGCGCGCTCTTCGCCGTATCGATGAAAGCGCCCTGGCTTGAACGCAACGCGGCATCCGCCAGCGCCTGGAACTTCTCGCCAATCTTCGCGGCGGCTTCCTCGGAGGCGGCGACTTTGGCTTCCGCGACGTTCTTGGCGGCTTCGAGCCACGCCAACTTCGCACGCATCCAAAGGACGAGCACCAGCCCGCCGACCGTGGCGCCCACGATCAACCCCATGAAGAAAAGAACCGTTAAATTGACTTCCATCGTCCCCCCTCCCCATAGAATGTACACCCAGTTGCGCGAATACGTATGACATACTGGAAAAGTTGTGAGACTCCTCATCATTTTCCTACTGGCAGCGACAGCGTTCGCGGAAGATGGCTTCGTTCCCCTGTTCGACGGGAAGACTCTGGACGGCTGGTTCATCGAAAACAAGATGGGGCCGGGCTTCCTGGCCCAGGACGGTGTGTTGGTCTGCCCGCAGGACGGCGGCCAGAAGCTGATGACGGACAAGGAGTACGCTAACTTCATTCTGCGCTTCGAATTCCGCCTCGATCCGGATTCCAACAACGGTATCGGCATACGGGCTCCTCGCCAAGCTCATACGGCCACGCAAGGGATGGAGATCCAGATTCTCGATCAGTCTGGACCGCGCTATGGGCCGATGAAGCTGCGCCCGGAGCAATACCACGGGTCCATCTATGACGTGGTTCCCGCCCGTACCGGCTTTCTAAAGAAGCCCGGCGAATGGCAGGAAGAGGAGATCATGGCCGACGGGTCGCACATACGAATCACGCTCAACAACGCCGTGATTGTCGACACCGACCTGAATTCTGTACAGGAGCCCGAGGTATTGAAGAAACACCCGGGCCTGCGCCGGCC
>JBDKSR010000025.1:0-5932 GCA_039680545.1 Bryobacteraceae bacterium
GCTGTCTACATCCTGTCCTCGACTTCCCCCTATGTCAGCGCGGGCTATGAGGTCGGGCAAAAGGTTCGCGACAGTATGTTGTTCCATCCCGGAGTCGTCCTCAAAGGCGAACTCACCCCGGCGTGGAGCCACCTGGTGTCTGGCGGTGTCGAAATCTATCGGAACCCCAACCAGATTCAACTGGCCTCGACAACCTCCGGTTATCCGGTTCTGGTCAACGGAGTGATCGGAATCGTGCTCTCCAGCGCCCCTGGCGGCACCGGCAACGGCACCACGACCTCGGGTGGCGCCATCTACAGCGCGGACGATTACCACGTTGCGCATCTCGGCTACCGCATCGAGCGGAAAGGCGTCCGTATCGCCGGCCGGGAGATGCCGCTCTTCTTCGATTTTCAGGCCGCCCGGAACTTGGGTGCCGATGCGTTGCGCGACTCCGTGATGGCCTCGGTCAATCTGGGATCGGTCAAGAAGGCGGGCGACGTCCGCGCGCTCTACCAGTTCGCCATCAAGGACGCGAACTCGATGATCTCGCAGTTCACCGACGACGACCTGGGTACAGGGTCCGGCGTCAACGTAGCGGTCCATGGATTGCGCGTCGACGTGGGACTCACCCGCTTCCTGCAACTCCAGAACCTGTTCTTTGTGCAGCACCAGCGCCGCACCGGCAACCCCTCCGGGCAGTTTTTTGTGCCGCTCCAGGCCGGCGCGAACGCAACTTTCCGCTATCTTGGCCAGCTTGCTTTCACCTTCTGACGGGATGCGCGGGGTAGCGGATGCGGGCAGTGGCGGCTGCCGCCCACCGTCGCCGCGCCCCCGCGCTAGCGCTTTCCGCCGAACTCAAGGCCAAGAAAGATAGTCACTTCGTCGGCTTTAGGTTTGAAGTAATAGTCCGTATTGAATGCCTGCCTGATCCAATGGAAGTAACGAACCTCCGGCCTCACGTGTACTCCGCCGGTGGGAATATCGAGGCCCATCCCTAATGTCACTGCCTGTGACAGCCGACCCCCAAGCTCCGAAATCTCACTGGTTTCTAGATCCTGTTCGGAGAAACCGGAAAGTGTCAGATCCTGGATACGATGGATGCGCTGGTTGAATCCATAGTGAACCGCGAAGGTAGGGCCCGCGACAACGTACAACGGCCGGAGCGGCGACCATCGAAACAAGAGTGGGAAATCGAGACGGTTGCCGGTGACACCGGACCACGAATAGATCGTACCTCCATCACCAGAACTGATCGAGGATCTGGAATACAAGTCGTAGTTGACCCTGCGGTAGAGCCCATCGATCTCGAAGCCGATTCGGTGTCGCAGCTTAATTGCTGCCGATAGCCCAACCGCGTACCGCTTCGTTTTCGCGGAGGACGACAGAAACTGGCTTGGGCGGCCCCCACTGACAGGCTCGAATAGGTCAGTTACCGGGACCCCGACTTTCACGCCAAACTTGATTGGTTCGCCTGCGGCCGCAGGCATGCAGAACAACAGCAGCATTATCCAATACCGCATCTCGATCTCCTTGCCTGACCCTCAATATATTGATGTACCGCACCCGCCTACCAGAATTGTCCTGGAACTTACGACGCTCTGACGCAACGCCGCGCGAGGCGGTTACACGAATATGTCCGGCTGGCAAATGAAAAATCCGGAACCGCATCCACACCCGGAGCGGCATCTGAACCACGGTCGCCTCTCGCCGGCTTGGTCAATAATGGAGAGGATGAACCAGGCTGCGGAGGTGTACGAACTCGAAATCGCGGTGGAGCCGTCCGACATCGACCAGCTCGGCCACGTGAACAATGTCACTTACATACGCTGGGTACAGGACGCGGCGACGGCGCACTGGACGGCACGCGCCACGGCGGAAGATCAGGAACGCATCCTATGGGTCGTGGTACGGCACGAGATCGACTATAAGCAATCGGCGCAGCTTGGCGACACCATCCAGGCCCGAACTTGGGTAGGATCGGCCACGCGAGCCACCTTCGAACGCTTCACCGAGTTCCGTCGCGCAGCGGATGGCCTACTCCTCGCCAAGGCGCGAACGCTCTGGTGCCCCATCGACGCCCAAACCCACCGCCCCGTGCGCGTCAGCCCCGCCGTGCGGGAAGTGTTTTCGGCGGCCCCTGTAGCAGCGAAGGACTGAAGTCAGGGATTCCGGCCGCCGAGGAACCAGTTCTCATTCGACGCCGGCGTCATTCAGCCGGGCGTACTCACGGTGCGATTGCCGGAACAGCAAACCTATGGTTTCTGGAGGCACGAGAAGCCCCGGCGATGAAATGGATCTTACAGTGCCCAAACGCACCGCCTGGTGTTTGTGCGGGCCGCCTAGGGCTACAACTCTAATCCTGTGGCCTGGGATCCCGGACTTGCGTCTTGACTGCGACCTGACGACAGCCTTCCTGTGCCCCGTAAGGAGTGGCACGCCAAGTTGTTGACGATGAGGTCCCACTCTGCGTGGCCTCTATCAAGCCAAGAGCCACCATCTGAACCATTACCTTACTGAGTGAACTTAGCGACAACGCCGCGCGCTCCCAATCTACCCATCCCGTCGTCGGTACACGAAAGCACCAAGTCTCTTTTGCCAATGAAACCACGGCTGAAGAAATTGCCTTACTATCAGCACCAGCCCCTAAAGTGTGGGGCAGAACAGCCCTTATGAGGTCCCCCCAGCAGACACTACCATCGCCGGTAGGTGCTTCAGGGAACTCGATGACGATCTCCGTTAACTCGCGTCCGCTTGCCAGGTCCTCTACCCCAGTTGGCGGTTTAAAACGCTCGGTTGCCTGAAGCGCCGCTTCCTTCGCGTCGAGTTCGCGTCTCAGCCGCAAAACCTCGTCCTTCAACTTCTCATCGACAGAATCTGTGGCCCTGATCCAGCCTTGGGCTGGTCGTGTTCTCTTGAGATGTTGAATTCCAGTGAAAACAGCCGTTGTAAGTTCACTTCGGTCCGCCCAGTGGCGACAGTTCTTGGCCCTCAACTCCTCACGAAAGTCATTGAAGCGTCTTCGCCCTTCATCACTGCCCTCTGTCTTATCTGCAGGCAGTGCTCCCGGGTTAGAGTTCAAAAGAGCGATTGTCGGCTTCCCTTTAGTAAGAGCGTACTCGTACTCAAGATGCGTGTAGCTCTTGCCTGTGTTCTTATCGAGTGCGCCGTAACGTCCACCGAGAATGACCAGATAGTAGTCTGAGTCATCTATAACGCTCCTAATCAACGTCAAAGAGTCTTCGTCAGATGCTGGGAACAACTCCATACCTGCCGGGAAGCAATCGAGTTGGAGCAGTGCACTGATCACAGACGCCCGTTCTTCCCGCAGGTCCTCAAAGGTTGAACTCACGAAAACTTGATAGCGTTTTTCCACACGCTTATCATAAAACGTCCTGATGACAATATTTGCCCGGTCAATTATAAGCAGCGCTTTGATAAGCGCAGGGGCGGCGTCGGCTACGAAGGGGATCTGATCTAACAAGAGAATCCTCCTGCTCTCCTTCTGACCAGCTATATGACGGATCGGCACGCTCGGCAGGGCACGACCGTCCGCCTCGGGTCGGTACTCTCACGCCGCGCTATCTACCCTCACCACGGACACCTTCACGCGATAGCCCAGAGAGGCAAGAATGCGGATCAGAAGATCAGTTGAAACGTGGTCGAGATCATCGTTCAAGATAGCCGTTACCCGCGTCCGTGACGTGCCGGCTCGTCTGGCAACCTCGGCGTGCGTGATCTTCTCCCGCTGCACGATTTCCTTCAATCGCTTCAACAACGAATGTTGAACCTCCCACTCCTTGGCCTCAGCACTAGAAAGTCCCAGCACCGTGGCCAGTTCCTCTGGTGTTCTGGCGATTACAGGTTTGATCCTATTCACTGGGAGACTCCTTCAAGGATGTGCGCCGCCAGAAAGAGTGTATCAAATGTGAGACATCCCACATGGAACCTACATGCGGTTGCCAGGGGCTGCCCTGCGTGGCCTCGTCCCCCTCTGCGATCGGGCGTTCTAACCCGCTAATATCGTAAGTACCTTCTCCTTTTTCATGACAGAGCGTGCAGATCGGCAACGGGCTCTTTTCGAAGCCCTCGAAGAACGAATTCTTGTCCTCGACGGGGCACTCGGGACCATGCTGCAACAGGCCGGGCTCACTCCGGCCGATTTCGGCGGCCCCGCGCTCGACGGCTGCAACGAGATCCTCGTCGAATCCCGCCCCGACGTTGTCCTCGGTATCCACCGCGCTTACTTCGAAGCGGGTGCGGACATCGTCGAGACCAACTCCTTTGGCGGTACCCCGATCGTTCTCGCCGAATACGGACTCGAAGGCCGTGCCCTTGAACTGAATCGCGCGGCGGCGGCCCTTGCCTGTCAGGCTGCGTCGGAGTTCTCGACGCCTGCGAAACCCCGTTTCGTGGGCGGCTCCATGGGGCCGACCACCAAGGCCATCTCGGTCACCGGCGGCGTCACCTTCGACGCTTTGCGGGACGCTTACTATGAGCAGGCGCGCGGCCTCATCGAAGGCGGCGCGGACATCCTGCTGGTCGAAACCTGCCAGGATACGCGCAACATCAAGGCTGCCCTCCTCGCCGTCCAGCGCCTGGATCACGAACTCGGTTTCCGCATGCCCGTAATCGTTTCCGGCACGATTGAGGCGACCGGCACCATGCTCGCGGGCCAGGCAGCCGATGCTCTCTGTGCTTCCGTCTCGCACGTGGACCTGCTCGCCATCGGTCTCAACTGCGCCACGGGTCCGGAGTTCATGACGGACCACATACGAACCCTGCACGAGATGGCCTCGACGCGCATTTCCTGCCATCCGAACGCGGGGCTGCCCAACGAGGAAGGCAAGTACGGCGAGACGCCCGAGACCTTCGCGGCGCAACTCGAGCGGTTCGCGAACCATGGCTGGCTCAACATTGTGGGAGGCTGCTGCGGCACGACTCCGGCGCACATCCACGCCCTTGCCCGCATGGTCGAAGGCAAGAAACCCCGGCCGGTTCCTCTACGGTCTCATCGTTCTTTCTATTCCGGCATCGACCTCGTCGAGGCCACCGACGACAACCGTCCGCTGATCGTCGGCGAGCGCACCAACATCATCGGTTCGCGCCTCTTCAAGCGGCTGATCGCCGAAGAGAAGTGGGAGGAGGCGAGCGAGATCGCACGCCGGCAGGTGCGCAACGGCGCCGATATCATCGACGTCTGCCTCCAGTCGAGCGAGCGCGAGGAAATCGCCGACATCCCACCCTTTTACAACCGCCTCATCGGAAAAATCAAAGCGCCCGTGATGATCGACTCGACCGACGCCCGTGCGGTTGAGCTTGCCCTCACTTACTGTCAGGGGAAGGGCATCATCAACTCCGTCAATCTCGAAGACGGTGAGGAAAAGTTCGCGCGTGTTTGCCCGCTCGTGCGCGCGTACGGAGCGGCGCTCGTCGTGGGCGCGATCGACGAGGACCCCGTGCAGGCGCAGGCCTTCACGCGGGAGCGTAAATTGGCGGTGGCGCGCCGTTCGGTCGACCTGCTGACCACCAGGTACGGCATTCAGCCCGAGGACATCATTCTCGATGCGCTGGTTTTCCCCTGCGCCACGGGCGACGAGAATTACATCGGAGGCGCTGTGGAGACGATCGAAGCCGTGCGCCTCATCAAGCAGGAAATCCCGTATGTCCGCACGCTACTCGGGATCTCCAACGTCTCCTTCGGCCTGCCTGCGGCTGCCCGCGAGGTGGTGAACTCCGTCTTCCTTTATTACGCGACCAAGGCGGGACTCGACCTCGCCATCGTCAACTCGGAAAAACTGGAGCGCTTCGCTTCGATCCCGGAGGATGAGCGGCGTCTCGCCGAGCATCTCCTGTTCAACACGCCGCCGCCCGGCGCGGAGGACGAGTTACTGCGCCTCGCCCCCGAGGACTGGCGCGAGCAGACTCGCGAACAGAAGATTGCGATCAATCA
>JBDKSR010000026.1:0-2259 GCA_039680545.1 Bryobacteraceae bacterium
AAAGAGAATGCGGAGCTCTGATACGACTCCGGCCCCGCCGTCACGTGACCGCCCGTCATGGGGAGCGTGGCGGTTGCCCATGCCTTACCGGCTTGAGTTGGTGGTTCAGTGTTATCATCTACTGCAACGGCATTGGCGCAAAAAATGAATCTGGACTGCATATTCGCCTCATGGTCGCTCTTTGATTGCAAAGCGATAAGCCTCCAGTTTGACCCCAGGCCCTGGCTCGCCAGTAGCCTGGAGTCCATAGATGGTCAGAGTGTACGTGCCAGGCGGCACGCTGGATTTGTGCATCAACAACAACAACGGTTCCCCCGGGGTACCTGGGGTGGGGGATTCGATTGAGCGCACAAGCGCGCCCACGGCGTCTACGATCCGTGCCCGATAGGTGGGGAATTCAGATTGGGGATCAATGTATACGCGAAGTCCGACGAACCCGTCAGAGCGGCGAAGGGCGACGGTCTGGCCCTCGCCCCGCGACAACGGACGAAGTGCAATATCTTGAAAAGGTTGCGGCGTCCGAAGCTCGGCAAGTTCCGATTTCAGCCTCGGAACTACGACCATGGACTCGTACAGAGCCCAGCAGGCGGCGAAAAGACAAACGATTACGAAGCTGGCGGCGAATACCGGCTTCATTGCGAACCCGGAGAACCAACCGGTCGTCTTCCGCTCCTTCACCGGCGGCGTGCGCTTTGCCTCGTCCCGCAGGACAGCGGCCGCGTTGGCCTGCAAGAGAAGTCCGGCGCGCACTTCCTCGGCGCACTCCGGACATGAGAAGTAATGTTCCTCGAACGCTTCCCGCTCGGTGGCGGGAAGCTCGCCCAGTAAGTACTTCTCGACCGCCTGGCTTTTTTCAGCCTCGTGATGCTCCATGGCGTTCGCCTCTACCGAATAGTGCAGCTTGTAACCGCTTCATTTCACATCCCAAGACGAAACAACGTCCCGGCTTCCATTCCCTACATATCGGCTGCTGCCGCGTCCGCCAATCTACCTCTGAACCGGGACTTGGCGCGGTGGAGCAGTACACGCAGGTACCCGGAGTCCACACCCAGGAGCCGGCATACCTCCTCTGGCGGGCGCTCCTCCAAGAACAACATCCGGAGAATCGTCCTATCGCGCTCGGACAGTTTCTCCAGTATCTTCCCGACCAGTTGGCGTCTCTCTTCCGTGACGAGATCGGCGTCGAGATCGATTCGGCCGTCCGCCGGTTCGGGCGCATCGGGACTAAATGGTTCAGCCCTGCGCTCTTTCCGCAGAAGCTCGTTCGTCACGTTATTACAAACGGAATTGACGAAAGCCCCGAAGCTTTCCGGCCGCTCAGGACCGGGGCCGTTGCGCACCACACGGACCACGCGGAGCAGTGTTTCCTGGCAAATATCCTCAATGAGCTGGCGCTCACGGAGGCGGCCCCGCAACTTAAGAAAGATTAGTTGGCTGAAATAGTCGCTGAAATGCGCCTCGACAGACTTATCCCCTTGCTTCAGCCGTTGTAAATAGTCCGCGTTGAACCCGTAGAACTTCAATAGTCGCCGGTGGATCACAAGTATAACGCGAGGCCCCGATTTGAGCAAGGTTTGTGCAGTTCTATTGAGAGTTCTTCCGTTTCCAGTGCACTTATATGCTCCCGCGCACGGCAATACGGTTCCGGATTCTTGGGGACGGGTTACACTGAAAAGTAGGCGCGTTTTTGGACCAGCATTCCCATCACGGCAACGGAACAGGACGGGTTTTACGGTGGTCATTTCTGGCCACTGTGATCTTCGTTACGGTGGAGTTCGCCTTCGGGCTTCAGGCACGCAGCCTTGCCTTGCTCTCCGATGCCGGGCACAACCTGACCGACGCGATGTCGTTGTTGCTCGCGTGGTTTGCCTCGTACTTCCAGACCAAGCCGGCCGACGAAGTGAAGACTTACGGCTACCACCGGGCGGGCATCCTGGCTGCCTTCGTCAATGCGCTGGTGCTGATCGTCCTCTCCGCGTACATCTTTTACGAGAGTTACGGCCGCCTTCTGGCGCCGAAACCGGTTCACGAAGCAACCATGCTCGTTGTAGCGGGCCTTGGCCTCATCCTCAACGCCGGCATCATGTGGGGGCTGCGAAGGGCAAGGAAGGAAGACCTCAACATCCGTGGCGCCTTCCTGCATATGTTCGGTGACGCGCTGGGATCGATCGGGATTATCGCCGGTGCGTTAGTGATCTATCACACCGGATGGCAATGGATCGATCCCGTCCTGTCGATTTTCATCGGGGGCCTGATCAT
>JBDKSR010000027.1:0-2765 GCA_039680545.1 Bryobacteraceae bacterium
GACCCGCATATCAGCTCATGTTTCTCGCTTTAGCGTATTTGACGAAGTTGTAGAACGCCGCCATGTAGGCGATGGTCAACCCTTCGACGCCATCGAGAAATCCGCGCTGGAAGAGGTATGTTCTCAGGAACGTCCAGGGCGGATCGAGCAACAGGTCCCCGAGAGTGACTTTGTGGCCACTCGCCACCAGTTCCTCCGCCGCGAGCGTTGTATAACGCTCCATCCGTTTCAGGTGCTCGGAGATCGAGTCACAGGTGAAGTGCAACAGGCAGGAATCGAGATGCCCGAGGCTCCCGGTCACCTTCACGCTCTCGTGAACGAAGTCGCCCGCCCACTGCGCGCGGCGCCGGTCGTACAGGCGCACTTTGCGGTCCGGATACCAGCCCGAATGCAGAATCCAGCGGCCCAGGTATTGAGCCATCCGCGGCATCGTGTAGGCGTCGAACCGCGGGCCGGCTTTCTTGATCTGCCAGATCTCGCCTTCGAGCGCCTCGCTCAATGCTTCGTCGCCGTCGATAGACAGAATCCAGTCGTGACTTGCTTTTTCGGCTGCGAAGTTCTTCTGGCCTGCGTAACCCCGCCACGGCGATTCGACCACCCGCGCGCCGAGCTTTCGTGCGATCTCCATGGTGCGGTCCTGCGAGCCGCTATCCACCACCACGACCTCATCGCAGCAACGGAGGCTCTCGATCGCGCGCGCGATGTTGTCTTCTTCGTTCAACGTGATGATGGTCGCTGAGATTTTCATCGGCCGCCCCGCCTTACAGCCCGCCGACGGTCTCGATCGGCGCCAGCATGAACGACAACACGAGAAGCACTAGCGCCACTACGCCAAGTTTCCGGCGCGTTGGCCCCAGGCCGCCATTATCGTAGACCATCGGATGCTTCAAGCCAAAGAAAAACAGGATTCCGGCCCACAGCAGCCAAGGCCAGTAGAAGATTCCCATCGGCACCAGAGCCGCAACCGCGATTTTCGACAGAAGGCGGTGATGCTTGCCCGCGAACGCGTAAAGAATATGCCCTCCATCGAGTTGTCCAATCGGCAACAGGTTGAGCGCCGTGGCGAAAACGCCTACCCACGCCGCACGCGCCACCGGATGCAGGGAGATGTCCGCCGCCGGAACGCCTGGAAAGATCACCCACTGGAAGAGATGGAAGATCGCGGGTGTACCAAAGACCAGTTCCCCGTGTGAACTGATGCCCGGCACCACGCGCGAGCACAACATTCCCACCACAAGCGCGGGCAATAGAACAACGAACCCGGCCACCGGACCTGCGACACCGATGTCGAATAGTATCCGCTTCGAGTAAATCGGCGCCCTTATGCGTATGAACGCGCCGAGCGTCCCGATAATCGTCGGCGATGGAAGAAAATAGGGCAGACTTGCGTCGAGCCCGTAATGCATGCAGGCGAAGTAATGCCCTAGTTCGTGCGCCAGCAGGATCGCCAGGAGCGTTAGCGAGAACGGCAGCCCGTCCAGCCAGGCTCGTGGTTGCGTGAAAAGCCAAATGTATGAAAAGAGGTCCTGGGAGACGTCGATCGCGGGCAGATTCGCGCGGAAGTTATACGCAAGCCGCGCTCCGACCGCACTTGTCGTGAACAACGTCAGAACAAACAACAGGATATGCAGCCAGTAACGGTTCTTCGTCCGTCGCACGGCCTGGAAGTAGACACCAAAGCCTTTTCCGTTCACGGCCTGCGGCGGAAACGGGGGCTGTGGAAGATCGTGAAAAGACACGAAATTGGCGTACTAAAGCGACTGAAGCTCCTTGCCGGGCTTGAAGCGGACTGCCTTTCCGGGAGGAATTGCGACTTCGGCTCCGGTCCTCGGATTGCGTCCGATTCCAGTCTTGCGAGGCCGCACGTTGAAGATCCCGAACCCACGCAGTTCAATCCGCTCTCCCTTGCCCAGGGACTTCTTCATGCTTTCAAAGACGGTTTCAACCGCCATCTCCGCCTTGGTCTTCGTGATGCCGGTACGATTGACGACTTCGTTGATGATGTCCAGTTTGATCAAGCGAACCTCCCGCGTCGAGCAGCGGTTTCAAGCCTCGCGCGCAAAACCCGATGCGCTCGGCAAACTAAATGATAGGATTAGGTTTACATTGATGTCAAGCACGCTCATCAGGCGCCTTGGATGAAATTTTCTCCCCTTAGCCCATTGACCTTCCGCCGCGTTTGCGCCAAGTACTCGACGGGCGTCGCCATCGCCTCCGTAACTGGCGCGGGCGGAGTTCCGCTCGGCTTGACCATTAACTCTTTTACATCCGTCTCTTTGACTCCGCCGCTGGTGCTGATTTGCATTGATCTGAGCTCCACGGCCATACGGCACTTTCGCTACGCCAAGTCATTCGTTATCAACGTATTAGCGGAGAATCAACAGGCGCTCTCCGTCCGCTTTGCCCGCAAGGGACACCACGAACTCTCGGGCATCGAGTGTTCGCCGGGCACGACCGGCGCGCCGATTCTCGCGGAAGCCCTCGCGGTCCTTGACTGCCGCTTAACCCGGCGTCTCACCGTGGGCGACCATGTCGTACTGATCGGCGAGGTCGTCGCGGCCTCCCGGCGAAAGGGCCGTCCTTTGATTTTCTTTGAGAGCAGTTATCATGCTCTGCGCTAAAGTCTTCCGACGGGTCCCGCCGCAGCATAGAATCTTTAATGTGAAGATTCGTCGACCGTCGTTCCCCCGCGGAATCTGAGATGGACCAGAAGACTTCCCTTCCTCTCCCGAGCTTCCCGCACCTTGCCTGGATAATCGCCGGCA
>JBDKSR010000028.1:0-5345 GCA_039680545.1 Bryobacteraceae bacterium
AATCAGCGCGGCCCAGCCAAGGAAGAGGGTGGCGAGTACCCCGGCGAAGAATACCCAAAGCCGGATGAACATCATGTCTCCACCTCCGCCACGGCCGCCGGCAGTCTCCGCGGTCCGACGCGATACAACATTTGCACAAACAGGTAGGCAAAGACCAGATGCCCGAGCGACATGGCAATCCCCGAGACGCTGCGCAGGGTAAGGTACGGACGCGTGAGTTCCACTACGTCCACAAACGGCTTACCCGGATCATTCAGCGCAAGGCCCTGAAGCAGACCTGCCAGACACACAGCTACGACGTAGATCAGCACTCCGGCCGCAGTCAGCCAGAAATGGACCTTGATCAATCCCGGCCGGGGCCATTCCCATCGCGTCACACGCGGCGTGATGTAATACATCGCGCCAAACAGGATCATCGTGAGAAACGCGTAGACGCCGAGATGCGCGTGGCCGATCGTGTAATGAGTGAAGTGGACGACCTCCTGAACGTCCCGTAACGCCTCCATAGAACCCTGAAAACTGACGGCCGTATAGCACATCGCACCAAACACGGTGAAGCGGAGGGTCGGGCTCGTGCGAAGCAGGCTGAAGTGGCCGATGGTAGTCATGTGGTGATTCACCGCCACCGCCACAACGGGGATCACCATGAGCACGCTGGCGATGATCGAAATCGTTTGAAGCCACGTCGGAACCGGTCCGCCCACCAGATGGTGAATCCCATTCCAGTTATAGAAAAGTGCGAAAGACCAGAAACCCAGCAAGGAGAGGTAGTAGCTGTAAACCGGCCGGCCGATCACCTTCGGGATGAAATAGTATGCGAGCGCCAGCCCTGTCGGGGTAAACCACACTGCCAGAGCATTGTGGCCATACCACCAGTTCACCGCGCCATGGATAACGCCCGTGTAGATCGGGAGATTCGCCGTTATATATAGGAGCGGAAACCAGACGATGCTGGCCATGATGTACCACAGGCTGATATAGAGGTGCTCCACCTGGCGGGCGAGGAAGGTTGCTGCAATCGAACCCGCGAAGAGGAGAAATCCAACCGCGATCATCGCCGCCGCCGGGAGTGGGTACTCCAGCCACTCGACGCCGAGGGTCGCGCCAAGCAGAATGGCACCCGTCCCGTAGAGCAGCCCCAGGTTCCAGAACACGACTGATGCCACGAGCCACGACCGGCGCTGCACTTCGACATGGCACAAGCGAGACGTCAGCCATGCCATGCAACCACAACCCGCAAGCGATGCCCATCCCAAAGTCACGGCGTTCAAATGCGCTGAGCGAAGACGGCCGAACGTCAATTCGGGGTTGGAGGACAGCCAATCCGGGAAATCGAACTTAAGTGAAGACACCAAGCCGAAGAAAGTCCCCGCGAGCAGCCAAACGATCGCCGTTCCGAAGTAAAGCAGCACTGGCAAGGCCGCAGCCGAGTCCAGACGCGCGCGGAGTTCGATCATCTTGCGGGGGTCCGTCTCCGGCGTGAAGCTCATGCGACGTCCTCCCTCTTGGCGGATTGGAAGATCTGGTCTGTGGGGACACCGGCAGGCTCCGATTCGTCAAAGATGGAGGAAGCGGCGGAGTTGGTGCAGTCGAGGTGGCCGTGACGCACCGCCCACGTGAAGGCCGCGAGCGCGATGGCGGCTCCCAGAATAGCCACCGAAACCAGCACGAAGGCAGTAGATGGAATCCCCATGGCCGCCAGGCACCGGACGTCGACAGTAACGTGACCATTTTACTTGGGGCAATCCGTTTGTCAACAGAAAATGGCAATTAGGAAACGATAGGTAGGTACTCAGTCTGAAGTGTTCACACTCCACGAACAACGTGTACCCGATGGTCTTGGGTGTGTCCCTTTAGTTCTGCGTCTTTCCGCATTGACAGACACAGTATTCCGGCTTTCGCAGGTCAAGAGGTCTAGGGTCGAGCCATTTGAAAAGCGGGGTCCGAAACGTAATGTCTCGGACCCCGCATTGAGGACAGCTCAGATGCCCGCTATGTACGGATCAGGGTTCTGCCCGTCACCGCATCCGCGGGCCGCACCGAGCACTCTACACGTCAGAAAATAAACTTCCCGGTCAACTGCACACGCCGCGAGTAGTTCTGCACGCTCGTGACCTGGCTGAAGCTCGATGAAGTCGGCTGAGTCACTGGGGCGCCAAAGTTGGGGTGGTTCATCGTGTTCAAAAACTCGAAACGGATCTGAAGGTTCATGCCCTCCTTGATAGCGGTGTTCTTGAGAACCGAGAGATCCCAGTTGTTAAGCGGGTCTTGGCGGAGCCACCCGAAGCGCAAGGGGAATGTCCGAATCTGCCGGGCCGTGTCGATCAACTCCGAAGACTTAGTGGTGAAACCGGCGGTATTGAACCAGCCCTCGACTTTTGGATTGTCCTTCGGGATCGTGCTGACGTCACCGAAGAACATCACGCCCCGGTTCGAAGCGACCTGCCGGACCGGGTCTATGTTTCGATCGAACGTGATTGGGACGCCGCTCTGATACACGTAGATCCCCTGTAGCTGCCAGCCGCCGATAATCCTTGAAACAACGGGGTTGGCCGAGGAGCCGAACCGTTTGCCCTTCCCGAACGGAAGCTCCCAGATCGAGCTGATGCTGATGCGGTGCGGGGTGTCGTAATCAGAGATCGTCTCCAGGGGCACAGGATCGGTAGCATTGAGGTATTCGACCGCCTGCATGAACTTGGAATACGTGTAGCTGCCCATCAAGGTGTAACCGTGCGTGAACCTCTTCTGGAAGCTGGCCTGCAGTGAGTGGTACCAGGTGTAGCCCTGGTTTTCGCCGCGAAACGCTATGGTGCCGAACTCCGGATAGGGACGCAGTAATCTCTCGACCGCAATCGTGGAACTGGTATTCAGCGTCGTCCCCGGCAGAAGTCCTTTGAAGGGGTTGGTTGTGTTGCCGCTCAGCCGCTTGATCTTGGCGTCGTCACGGAACGGACTCGTGCTGAGGTATTGTGCGGGTGTTGCGTTGATATCCCTCAGTATTTCGATGTGCGTCCCGCGATTGCCTACATAGGCGATGTCCGCGACGAACCCACCCGGGAACTCGTGCTGGAAGCCGAACTGCCAGCGCTGCTCATAGGGAGCCGAGGGGGTCTGGTTGAACGGCTGGAGGTTTTGGTTGAGATAGGTGGTGCCGCCGCCCGAGGCTCCGACCGGCTCCACAACTGACGGGAACGGGTTCAGCATCGAGTTCGGGAACGTGAGCCCCCCATCGTTGGTCGGCGAGTAGTCTGTAACACTGCTGAAGCCGTGCTGGATGACGTCGCTTCGGCGCTGGCCGAGGAAGCCGAAAAACATGCCGTAGCCGCCGCGTAACACGGTCTTGTCGCGGAGCTGATAGGCGAAACCAAGGCGCGGCATGAAGTGGGTCCAGCTTGTCTCGTACAAACCGCGTGGATTGCCGTCCACTCCGGCGAACATGTAGCCGCCCCGGACCTTGAAAGCGCTTGCGGGCAGCTCGTCGATCGGCTTGGCCGTGTAAGCCGCCTGAGCCGCGGCTTCGCTGGGCTGCACAAAGGATGTGTCAAAACCAGTAATGCTTCGGTTAAACCGCTCTGTCAGAGGTCCTTCATACTCCCACCGTATGCCGAGATTCAGGGTGAACTTCGCGGTAACCTTCCAATCGTCTTGTACGAACAGGCCCCAAGTCGGAGACTGCTCGGCGTAACTTGCCTGCCGCGTGATGCTTGACTTCGTTGGTACACCCATCAGCAGCGCCGCCACCGAGTGTCCCATCGCCGGGCTGGGCGCGGACGAGGTATTCGTCTGCTTGGTCCAACTGGCGTCGAAGGTGAAACGGCCGACACCATCGTTGCCATAGAAGCTCTGGTTCTCGCGATACAGACGCAGTTCCAAACCGGCTTTCAGAGAATGGGAGCCTCTATACGTGGTCAGAGTCGTAGCCAGCGAATGGGTATCGCAGGGCCGCCAGAAGTCCGAATGGTTGGTGCTGGTATATCCTTGCATGTCGATGCCAGGGAAGCGCGTGTTTTGCGCCGCCAGCACAGTATTCTGGTAATCCGACGAGAACCCCAGGCTCGTCAGGTCGAATCCGTAGTTTCCGGGGTTGGAGTCAGAGGTTCGGATAAAGCGGTTGTAGCCGTAGCGAACGTTCAGCACCATGTTGGGCGTCAGGGTTACAACGTCATCGATTGACGCCTGTTTGGACATAAACTTAAAAAACTCGCCAGTAGCAATACTGTCGAAATAGTTGTTGTAGTTGCTGTCCCGTTTGTAGAAGCTGTACCGCAGGAAGAGCCGCTGCTTATCGCCGATGTTCTGGTCTCCCCGGATCGTGTGCGTGTAATACGTCACAGGCTCGAGAAGACCGGCGTTGTAATGGTTCATGCTCCCCAGCGCGGTGCCGGTGCTGGCGCTAAAGGGCTCGGCCGGCCAGTACTTCCGAATCTTCTTACCAAAATCGGTGATCAGGCTCGGAGGGATCTGATTCCCGGTAAACGGCTGCCGGCGGATCGTGGTTCCGTCCAGGACGCCGCTAAAGGGGTTGTAAATCTGATAGGCGGAGCCACCGGCTGCCAGCACACCGGAGAAGTCTCCATTCCACTGAGCCTCGGTGGGAACGGCGCAGGTTGTGCCGCAGTTGTTTCGGGGCCGCGCTTCATGAATCCCCTCATAGCCCCACATGAAGAACGTCTTGTTCTTGCCGTTGTACAGTTTCGGAATCCACACCGGACCGCCCAGGTTGGCGCCCCACCGGTTGTAGGTGTAGTCCGGCTTCGGCTTCCCCTGCTTGTTATTGAACCAGTCGTTGGCCGTCATCGAGGGGGTCCACTTGGCGTAATAGGCCGCCCCATGAAGGTCATTCGTCCCCGACTTGATGGCAATGTTGATCACGCCGCCCTGCGTGTTGCCAAATTGCGAGTCGAACGTGGCGGTCTGGACGCGGAACTCCTGCACGACGTCTGCCGGCGGCACGTAGCTGGAAATGACTTCGCTTTCGTTGGCAGTTGCCGTGCTAGGCACCCCATCGATCATGATGTCGCTGCGATTGGTACGTACCCCGTTCATCGCGTATCCCGCGATGTGGGTAGGCTCGAACGGCCGGTTTAGTGTCGCTGAGCCGGCATTGAAGGATACGCCTGCCGCAAGACCCACCAGAGCGAACGGCTGGCCGTGGGCGATCGGCAGTTCCGCCACCCTGCGCGGATCCACAATCTGGCCCATTGACGCCGACGACGTGCTCAACAGCGGCGTCTCACCGGTGACCGTTATGCTCTCCACGGCTGCGCCGACTTCAAGTGTGAAGTTGAGTTCGACCCGATCATTGACACGGATTTCGACCCCGTCCCGCACGACTTTCTTAAAGC
>JBDKSR010000029.1:0-24059 GCA_039680545.1 Bryobacteraceae bacterium
GTCACGTCTACGATGAGTTGGCCCTTACTCTGCTGCCAGCGGCACCGGATCGTCCCATAGGGCGAGTCGTGGTTTGCCTCTACCCAGTCGAGCCCCTTGACCGGGGTCGGCGCGATGTCGATGGACGAAAAGCCCGGAGCGCTCGCCTTAATACCAGCCAGGGATTCGTACATCCAGGTCAGGAGTCCGCCCACCAGCATCACGTGATTTCCGGAGTTCATGGAAGGCTCGGCAGTGTCGCCGTTCCAAAGCTCCCAGACCGTGGTTGCGCCATGGTTCGCCATGTAACCCCAACTCGGATACGTGGTATTTGTGGCCAAACGGTACGCCAGGTCCGCGCGGCCAAACTCCGTCAGGATTTGCATGATCCATTGCGCGCCCAACAGGCCGACTCCGATGTGCCCTTTAGTCTGCACTTCGATGTTGTGGGTGAGTTGCTCGAATACGGCACGCCTCTTGTCCTCTGGGGCCAAGCCGAACGCCAGTGGCAAAAGTTGCGATGTTTGGGAACCGTTCCCGTAAATTGCCTCCGCGGCATTGAAAAACCTACGATTGAACGCCTCCTTCAGGCTCGCGGCGAGTGCTTCATATTCCGCCACGTCCTGAGTTCGCCCGATCACTCGCGCGTATTGCGCCATCTTGTTCAGCAGGTGATAGAAATACGCCGATCCAATCAGTTCGCGACTCGTGTTACGGGCCGGGTCCTTCGAATGAATCAGCTCAGGGGACTCTGGCGGGACGCACCAATCGCCATATGTGTCGCGAGGCAGTATCCCGTCCTTCATGTAGCCGCGCATATGCATCACCCAGCGCCGCATCGCGTCGTAGTTGCGCTCCAGCACGCGCTGGTTGCCGTATTGACCGTAAATGTGCCCAGGAATGATCAGAAAACTGGCGGGCCACGTCACTCCGTCGTTATAGAAAGGCCAAAAGGCGGGCGCGACGTCCGGTACGCTGCCGTTCGGCTTCTGGGAGTCCGAGATGTCGGTCATCCACTTCGAATAGAACGCTTCGACATCATACAGGTATGTTTCGCCGCGACTCTCGCCCGACCTGTCGCCAAGCCAGCCCTGCCGCTCGTCCCGCTGCGGGCAATCGGTCGGAATGCTGCGGTAGTTTCCACGAACGCCCCAGAGGATATTCCGGTGGAGGCGGTTGAGCAACTCGTTTGAGGCGGCGAAAGCGCCGGCTTCGGGCAGGGCGTCATGAACTACCTGCCCTTCGATGGCGCCCAATCCGGGGGGTCCGGGATAGCCGGTTACCTCGACATACCGGAAGCCGTGATAGATGAACCGCGGTGACCACGTTTCGAGCCCGCTGCCCTTCAACGTGTAATAATCCGTCGCCGTAGCGGAGCGGAGGTTCTCGACGTATAAGCTCCCGTCTGCGCGCAGAGTCTCGGCGTGGCGCAATTGCACCGTGGTTCCAGCGGGCCCTCGGACACGCAGGCGGCACCAGCCCACCATGTTTTGTCCCATGTCAAAGACAAACACGCCGGGGCGCAATTCCTTCACGGAACGCGGACCGAGTACCTCGGTGACCTTCATGGGTTCCGACGGCTGCGTCGCGAGTACCCCGCGCGGAGCCTCCATGCGCCGGGCCGCTGTCCATCCGGTTTCTTTAAATCCGGCGGCATCCCATCCCGTCATTTCACGCCGCGCGTCGTAATCCTCGCCGTCGAACTCGTTGGTCGCCCGGAGAGGCCCTTCGATGGAGACCTTCCAGGATTCATCGCTCAGCACCGTCTCGGAGGTTCCGTCTGCGTATTCGATGACCATTTGGAACAGCAACCGTGGCATGCCGAAATCGCGGAACTTGGTCGGCACCGCAATTCGTGGCGCGAAGAAACGTCCGGCGCCCAGTTGCACGCCAATTGCGTTTCGGCCCTGGCGAACTCTGGAAGTAACGTCGTAAGTCGCGTATGGCACTCGCTTGTCGTATTCCATGAGTACCGGGGCGAGCACGTCGTCGCTCGTCTTCTGTCCGTTGAGGGTCAGTTCAAAGGTTCCGAGGCCCGAAATGTATGCCGTGGCGCGATTGACCGGGCGGCGTGCCGCGAACTCCTTACGAAGCATGACTGCGGGTATCGACCGGAACTCTTTCTCACCGGCCTTACCCCAGGGCGCCATCCCGTAAGGCCCGAGTACGGTTGCCTTGACCGGCTGGGCGTTCGTCGCCGTGACTTGCCACGATTCATCGGTCACGATGTCGAGCGTCCGGCCCTTCACCGTCCGCATGTGGATGGCTCCGAGAAATCCGCGCGTCGCTTCTTTTCCCTTCTCGGCGTGGATGGTGATCGTGTTCTTGCCGGGCTTGAGGAACGCCGCGAGATCGAACGGCGTTGGTACTTGCACAGCCTTGCCACTTCCCGCGAGCTGGCCGTTCAACCGCAGTTCGAAGCGCGCATCCGCGCTTCCTACGAAGAATGCAACTTGTACCGGCTCATTCGCGGATGATTCGATCACCTTTTCGAAGTCCACGGCGGCGGCCGCGGCATCGCCCCAGATCCATTGCGCCTTATCAAGGAAACGCAACGGGCTGTTCGGATGCCGGTAGTCGCGAATTTCGCCCGCGCCGATCCACTCGGCCTTCCACTCCGTCGGGTCGAGGATTCCCATCGTCCAATGTGCGGTCTCGCTCCAAGCGGAGGCTACACCGTTCTGGTCCCAGACCATGACACGCCACCACACAGGCATCCCGGAGCGGAGTGCGTTCCCGCGGTATGGAACCTGAATCGACTGGTTGGAATTGACCTTGCCCGAGTCCCAAAGTCCGGCCTTCCCGGCCACAAGCTCTTCCCGGCTGGCCGCGACTTGCACGCGATACGCGGTTTGCCGGAGATTCCGCGCCTTCGGCGACAGCGCATCGAGTCTCCAGCTTAGCCGGGGCTGCCGTTCCTCGATGCCCAGCGGATTCGTCCTCGCTTCGCAGCGCGGCGCCGCGGGCTTGACGCTCTGTGCCATCAATGATGTCGCGAACGCGACGAAAGAGAGAGCCGCAACTTGAACAGATTTCCGTTTCACATTCGCAAGTTCACCCGATCCCGGGACTTGCTGTCAAGTGCGCTGAACACGACTGCGGCGTTCATCGCGCGAGCATGATCGGCGCTTGCCAGAAGGTTGCTCTTTGACCAGTTGGATCCACGACGGTGATTTGGCAGTCGTATCTGCCGGGGCGAAGACTGTCCAGCGATAGATTTAACCGTATAGGTACGGTTTTGATCCTGTTCGTCATCGCCTCCGTAACAGCGAGCGGAGACGTTTCAAAGGCTCTGACTCCGTCACTATGAAACGTTGCGAACACGAACAAGGGTTGGCTCACGCTCGCACCCAGTTGGTATGCCTGCAGGTAGACGTACAATTCGTGGCCTCTGCTGAAAACCCGCGTCACGCTGGGGATCAGCTTCCGGCCGTCGTGGACGAGCGGATTCACGGCCTGAGCGGCGCTTTGTAAGGAGCCTTTACCCGCGCTGTAGACCGCATCCTTCATTTCCACATTCTGGCTGCTCAGCACGACGGAGCTGATAGGAACCCGCGCGGTCTCCTTGTTCAGGTTGGGAATCAGGATACTTGTGTGATAGGTTCCGATGCGGCCCGTTTCGGCTTCGCGAGCCAGAACCTTGAGCGTGTAAGTGCCGGGAAGCAGCGTGAAGCCGGTTTCGTATTGGATGTGGTGGCTGGCGAGTTCGGCCGCAGTTTGCCCTGACAGCTTGATGTCAACCTTGTCGCGCACGTTACTGACGGTGATCCCCAGTTCGTCCTTGACCTCGCCAATAAAGTCGATCACCGTGTGTTCGGCGCCGCGCTTGCGGGCCAGGACTAACTCGTGCCCCGGGATCTTGACGGCCACCGGCACGAAGTACTCAGCCCGGTTGAGTTGAAAGTAGTTGATCTCCAGCGCGATCGTGAGCTCGGTAATGGGATCTCCCAGCATGAGCGCTTCTTCGAGTTGCCGCTCTTTGTCAGCCGCACTGAAGTCTGCGAACTGCTTGCCCGCCCAATACCCGCGGCGATACTCCAATCGCGCATCCAACTGCGGGTTCAACGAGACCTTGATTTTGCGGAAACGGCCGTCGAGTGCTTCGTTGTTCGTGTAGTAACCGAGGATGTAGTAGCTGGTGATATCCCTTTGCGCGTTGACGATCCCTACTGAGAGGTTGTTGTTATCCAGCAGCGCCTTGCCGCCGGTATCGGCAGCCAGACTCCAGAGCGTGTCCTGCGACCGCGCGAAGGCGGCCGCCTGGGTGCCTGCCAGTGTTCCGGTGTACATCGCATTGCCGCCTGCTGAGCCAACCGTGGCATCGCCGAGCGGTGCTTCGGCAACCAATCCTCGCGCGTCGACCGTGAACAGCGAGACATTGGCCCGCACCGCAGCGTTTACCGTCGCCCGCAGTTGAGCCTGATTATCCATGCCGCTCAGTTTCAAACCGCTCGCGAAATAGACCAGCGACTTCTTCTCATTCAGGTTCCCGAGCATCTTCGCCGCGGTTTGCAGCCCGGCAAGTTGCCGGTCCGTATTGAAGAGGTTGAACTCCGCGTAATCCTGTCCGAAGGCAGACCCTAGATCCGAGCTGCTGTCATCGTCTTGCATGCCAAGGAAGTTGCCCGCTGTAGCGCTCAGCTCACTCAGGGTTCGGATCAGCGCCGTGCGGTCGTCCGTGAAATCCTGATGCACGCGGACCATGCCGCGCGAATAGGCAAGGATTGCCACCACATCGGCTGCGGTCATTTGACGTCGAACAAAACCGATTGCCGAGTTAAAGGCCCGCAACTGATCGTGCGGCGGCGTATTCGATTGATCGAAGTAAAGGACCAGGAGCCGCCGATTGCGGTATCGCAAATCACCCGGCTTTTCTGGGGCGATCTGGGATTGCCAGGCTGTGGAGAGGTCGGGTGAGGTTGCGGGTACACCCGGCACCGGGCTCGGGTTCTCTTCCAGCCGCTGGAATTCGCAGAAGATGATGACCTGTGGCTTACCGTCCTCGGTGACGGTGAAATCCTTGGCGGTCAGGCCTTCGACGGCCTTGCCGTCTTTTGTCTTGACCGTCACCATCTCGACAACCAGTTGCGTGCTGCTCGTGAACTTCACACTGTCGCTATCGGGCGCCGGTGGATTCTGCTGCGCCAAAAGGCTGAAGGCCAGGAACGCCGAATAGATGCTCCGCATTTCAGAACCTCACCCGCATGGTGAGACGCAGGTTCCGCATTGAATCGGCGGCGGTCGGCAGCCCGAACTGGGTGCTGGTGATGCTGGTGTTCCATTTCTTGTACACAACGTGGTTTAGCACGTTGTCAGCGTCTGCCCGAACTTCGAAGCGTTCATCATAAAAGCTGCGGCCAATCGACGCACTGAACGCAAACTGTGAGGGCCCGGTGATCGAGTTCCGGCCAGCGTTGCCCCACTCGCCGCCGGCAGGTGCTGTCAACGCCAAGGGATTCAGATGCAGGCCCGCCGGAGCATCGTAGAGCAAAGCGCCAGTGTAGTTCGGCCGGATGCTCCCGACCACACCTGTGCCCTGGACGACGGATGAGTAGACCGGTGTGAGTGGAAGCCCCGAGCCAAGCGTCAGATTGCTGCTGATCGTCCAACCTCGAAGGGCCGCGCTTCGCCAGCCCCGGAGCAGCATTCCGCCGAGCGTTTCGAGGCCCGTAATGAACTGCGTCTGGACCGTCAGCAAGTGGCGCTGATCGAATGTCGAGAGGCCTCGTTCTCCCCGGAGGTTCAACCAGTCCTGTGCGATCACCGCCGTGCCTTCACCGCGTCCGCCCAACGATGCATTGTCGATCGCTTTCGCAAAGGTGTACTCCAGTGCGGCCTGGAACCCTCTGTGCATGCGTCGCCGCAACTGAATTTGGGCGGCATGGCGGATCGAGTTGCCGGTCGAAGTGAGATAGATGAACCCGGACGGACAGGCCGGACACGGGTTCGTCATCCCCGTGGGATATGTGTTCGGTAGAAACTGCTGTTGCGCGCGCGTCCCCTTGGTCCCCAGGTAACCGGCGCTCAGAACCAGCGCTGCCGGCAGGTCCCGCTGTACTTTTGCTTGCCAGGTCTGGGCATATCCAACCTGGAAGTCCGGGTCCACTGCAAACGTGTTGGACGTCGAAGAGGACGGCTTATTGAAGCCGTTCGCCAGGGTGAGCGGGTTCTCGGTGCTGTTCTGGATGCTGAAGCTGGTGGACAGCGGCGGCTGCTGCGTCATGCGGATCGCAATGGCCTGATAGACCGAACTGTCGTAATAAACGCCATACCCAGCCCGGACTAACAACGACGATGCCGGGATGGGGCGCCAGGCGATGCCGATTCGGGGTTGGATGCCAAACTTGTCAGGCCGCATCAGCGACTTCGGATACTGCGTCCCGGTGAGCGTTCCCGTCGGGGAACTGGCCACCACGGCACTGGCGGCACCGAATCCTGATGTGATGTCGAGATTGACCAGACGTCCGTAAAGCTCCGTGATCGGCGATCCGTATTCCCAACGCAGTCCGGCGTTTACACTAAGCCCGGGACGCATGTGCCAGTCGTCGTTCACGTACGCGTCGTACATACCGGCACGTAGATACTTGTCAGCGTTTCCGTAAGCAATCTTGCTGGTGTCGGGAATGCCGAAAAGAAAGCCGGCCAGATCGGAACCAGTGCCGCTGATCGTGACGCCATCCGATGTAATGGCCGTGGCGGCGCCGGTGAAACCGAAAGTTCCCCGAGGATTCTCCTGCCCGTTCGTATTGAACTGCTGGCGGCGAATGTCAGCGCCAGCCTGAACCGTATGCGTGCCGCGCGACCATGAAAGGGACCCGCACAACCCCGTCGTCTGGTTGCGTATCAGCGAGTACTGGCCGTCCTCCAGGCCGGCGATGCCGCCCGAAAACGAAAGCGCCGGTGGCCCCCAGTTTTCCGGGTCTTGGTTATTTCCCATGACCCCGGCATTGCCCGACACGTTTTCCCTATATGCGAAGTACGGCGTTACACGGCTCGAGAATCTGCTGTATTCCAGGCGCAGGTTGGTGGAGAGGCGACTTGAAACCCGCCGTCCCCAGATCGCTACTGCGTTGAGCCCCGCTCCATGCGTTGTGTCAGTAAAGCCAAACAGGTTTGGGGTGTCGGCCGAGTTACGTTGCCAGCGCACTCTTCCGGTTACCAGGTTGCCGCGCGAAAACCCCTCATAGACATCAGCCTGAAAAGTATCGGAATTGTTCGTGCTGCGGAGCACGGTCTCGTAGTTGTAGCTACCGCTCTGTCCATTGGGCAGCGGATACCGCGAAAGCAGGACCTTTGCCTGTGGACTGACGCGGCTTGCCGGGATCACGTTGCTGCTCGCCGCCGCGCCTGAGCTCGGATCCGCGAAGCGCACCGGATCACCGGAGCTGTCCACGGTTTGCGACAGGTCGCCTGCGCGTTCGGCCTCGGTTGGCACGAGTCCAGCTTGGTTGTCTGCGTTGCGATTGCGCACCCATTGATAGCTGAGAAAGAAGTAGGAAATGTCGCGACGTGGCAGAATATGTGGAATCGCTAACGGACCTCCCATCGAAATGGCGCCTTGCGCCTGGTTGTATCCCGCTTTCGGACTTCGCAAACCGGTCAGCGAGTACGGACGCGCGTCGAAAATCGCGTTGCCGAGTGTTGCGCTCAGTGCAAACTGATAGGGCGACTTGCCCCTTTTCCGCATGTTGCCGAACGCCGCCGATTGGCTGAATGGCGATGCGGCGCCATTATTGACACTTCCGTTCACCAGAAAGGAATCCGAGGCGGCTTCCGGCGGCAATCCTGCTGAGGAGTTGGCGGGCGGCGCATCCGAACTCGCTTTCGACTCCGCGCGCACTCCCGAGACAGGCTTGTCGGAACCGGTGGATGACGGCTGAGGTTCCGTCGCGACATCAGTCACCGAGCGTGGTGAGCACTCCACGGAAGGCATGACACTTGCGGCGGTGCCCGAGCCGGCGGCTGTCCGAATGCTCCCGATGGGAAGCATTTCTAGATCCCACACAACCAGCGGCTCGTTCGGTCCGACTGTCACCAGCCGCTCGACGGGTGTGAAGCACAGCATTTCGATGCGAAACGTCCAAGTTCCGTCCGCCAAATCGGGTAGGGAATACCGGCCGGACGAGTCGGTCACGGTCGACACTCGGTTTGATCCCTGAACTGCGCTGACTGTCACCCCGGGAACCGGCTGATTACGAAACCTCACGATCCCGTGGTGTTCAGACGCCAACGACACGCTTGCCACCAGCAGAAGTAACTCGATACGCCGCATTTCAGGCTGTCAGTTTTCCGTGGGTGTCTTCTCGACGTGGTCGACGACTATATACGGAATGGATGCTTTTCGCTTCACTAGGTCAAGACCAAGGCGCCGCAGGGATCGCAACAGATCGCCATTCTCAGGATCTGAGACTGAATCTGCAGGACCGGCCGCCTGCGATGTTGAATCCGGAGCCTTTCGATCTTTTAGGCCCATTGCGGCAAATGGGAACTCGAAGACAACGTCATAGTTCCCCTTCAGCCCCGTCATATCCACCACTGGGTGATCATCCGCGAAAGTCGTCCTATTCACCAAGTCCGCCAAGTAAGGCATCGTCATCCTGTGGGCCTCATGACGAACTGACCTACTGGAATAATCCAGCGTGGAACGGAGGAAAGTTATCCCGTACGTCCCGCTTATGACCTCGTTGCCTTCCTTTGTTCTGCGGACGGGGAGATCCGGTCCTTCCGGCGTGCCGCCTTTCGTGTCTCCGTCAGTTAGCGATGACTCGGAGGACGATTCCTTAAATTTCGGTCCGCCCTGGTCCACGACGAGTGCCCAGACGTCCTGTTCCCTGGATGTTGGGTGCACGTCCAACTTAAAGCGTTCTGCCAACAGAGACTGCAGCATGAGAGATGAGTCTTCCTTTCGCGATCCCGCCGGCATCTTGCAGGCTATGTCGAATCGCTCGCTTGGGAATCCATTCGGAGGCGTCGCCACCTGGAACGTCCTTATCCCATAGGCCTCAGCGATGAGTTGCCTCAGACTCACAGACAAATACTCCACCCTGTCTCCGTAAATCCGAGTGCCAACCCTGATCGCAGATCGCCGGCTGTAGCTGAAGCGTTCCACTACTGCCGGTTTGATTGAGGCCACCTCGAATTCCAATTTGCGGGCATTCTGCCCGAACTCCGAGGGCGGACCTGCAGTCTGCGCTTCGGCTTTGAAGATGCCCAGTAGGATCGGGCAGATCACTGCCGCAGTCACCAGCACAGCCAACAGTGACTTCTTCCAGAAACCCAGCCCGGCGATGAAGCGGCTCGCCATTATGCTTTCGATTCGTTTCCTGAGGTCAGCACCGGTTACGCCGGCCGCGCATGTCAATGACGATGCAACATAGAACTCGCAGACCTTTAGGATGCCCTCGGCATAGGCATGCGGCTCACTACACAGTGAGACAACTTGTTCGTCACAGGCACGCTCGCGTTCTTCCACCATGCGCGCCCCCATCCACCAGACCAATGGATGAAACCAGAAGACGGCTTCGACAAGCATGTGAAACGCTGCCGCCAGATTGTCGCGATTACGGGCGTGACACAATTCATGAGCCAAAATCGCATCCAATTCCGTCTCTGAAAGGCGATTTGCGATCCCCGCAGGCAGCCACAACACCGGTTTGAAGATACCGAATACGCCCGGCTCCAACCTGGCGCCGGAGGACACTAACTCAACGCTCGGCAGGCTGAAGCGTTCTGCTGTCTGTAGCCGCCGCAGTGCATCTGCTTCACGCCCTTCTCGCGAGGGTGCAGCCACACGAACAATCGCCCGAATGCGTCGCCAGCGGTTCCACCAGCGCACGATGACGACCGTAAACCCAATCAACCAGATGGCCATAAACACCGCAGTAAACGGGTATGTCACTCCATCTACAGGAGTCACTGTGATCGCTTTATCCATCACGGGAACCACTACAGCGGCTTGATCCATCTGCTCGGGGAATCTGAAAGGACGCATGATCTGACCGACTGCGAACGGGACGCGCGCCACTGGCACCGCCGGGATGATCCACGATCCCAGGACATTTCCTATCTTCGCCAGGAGTGCAAACGGCACCAGGAACTTAATGGAAGCGGCCAGCCAGACCCAATAGCGCACCCGGGCGTGAGAGGACTTCAAGATGAGTGCCAGAAGGAAGGCCACCGCGGCAAAGGCTGTGGACTGCCACAGGTGGTTGCCCGCCTGCCACATGAACGACGACAGAAAATCCAACTCCGGCGTCATAGGCTATCCCCTTTGGGTCACTCTGCGAAGTGCCTTGCGGGCTTCTTCGATATCATCCGCGGTGAGTCTGCCGGATTCCACGAGGTGAGCCATCACGGGCTGGGCCCGGCCGCCAAATAGGCCCAGTAGTTCATCGATCAAGCGCCCTTGTGCGGCGTCACGGGTTACCGTCGCTTCGAAAATGTGCGCATTGGAGATTTTCTTAACGCGGCGGACCACTTTCTTGCTCTCCATACGGTAGACGGTGGTCTGTACGGTCGTGTAGGCGGGCCTCTCCTGTTCCGGGAACGCCTCCTGAATCTCGCGAATGGAACATGCACCCTTGTTCCAGAGTGCATTCATGATCTGAAGCTCCAATTTAGTTAACTTAGGTGGCAACATGTGATCTACTACTCTCGTTTGTAATCCTACTACTGAAGTGTTAATTAGGCAAGACTGTTTTTCGGGGTGTCAGCACCAGCATGTTGTGGGCGCGAAGACGCAAAGCGGATGTCTCTCACTTGTGAGAAGGTTGGCCCCGGCGCCGACGCGCTGATTGTTGCTGCGCAGCCGCGCTAAAAGGTCTGTCAAGTTCTATCTCCCCTGTTTTGGGGATATACTGGACGGCGGCCGGGACCCGCAATGCGGGCCTTCAACTGCGAACAGCCCGGTGCGCGGGATGTCGTCCCCGGTTGAATGCACTCTGTGTGCATCACGGCAAACTGAAGCTCATGTAGCTTCGTTTCGGAAAGGGACGGTTCCAGATGCCACTGTCGAGGCGGTTGACTGCCGAATTTATCGGTACATTCTGGCTGGTCTTCGGTGGTTGCGGTAGCGCCGTGCTGGCTGCTGCGTTCCCCGAGGTCGGTATCGGTTTCGCGGGAGTTGCGCTGGCCTTCGGACTCACAGTCCTGACCATGGCGTATGCAATTGGGCATATCTCCGGCTGTCACTTGAATCCCGCTGTCACCTTGGGCCTTTGTGTGGGCAAGCGGTTTCCGTTCAAGGACATGGTTCCGTACTGGATCGCGCAAGTGATCGGGGCCATTGTGGCGGCATGGATTCTCTTCATCATCGCCAGCGGTAAAGCCGGTTTCGATGTATCCGCCGGCTTTGCCTCGAACGGTTTTGGAGCCCATTCACCGGGTGGCTACGGCATGATCGCGGCACTTGTCGCCGAAATCGTGCTGACTTGCTTCTTTATCCTGGTGATTCTTGGAGCCACGGATCACCGCGCTCCGGCGGGCTTCGCTCCGATCGCGATCGGCCTCTGCCTGACGCTCATTCACCTGATCTGCATTCCTGTGACGAACACCTCCGTGAATCCTGCTCGGAGCACCGGACCGGCGATCTTTGCAGGCGGCTGGGCGTTGGAGCAACTCTGGCTGTTTTGGGTGGCGCCGCTCATAGGAGCCGTGATCGGCGGGATCATCTATCCCCTGATGGCGCGTGAGAAGGAGTAGTCGCAAGCCATTCTCATTAACTGGAAGGACTGCGCCCGGCATCTCTTTGACGGACGCGCAAAGGGTTTGTCTGCCTCGACTTGACATTCCGATATAAGGACCCCATACTAGAATCGTGGTGCAACTCAGTTTCAATAAGTACCCGCGTTCCCTGCGCGAACTTCGTGAGGGAGAACGCGGCATTCTGGACCGCCTGGATCTTCCCGACGACGTTGCCAGGCGCCTGATGGAACTGGGTTTCCTGCCGGGCAGCCGTGTGACAGCGGCGCGCTCGGCGCCAAGTGGTGACCCTCGTGTGTATCGCGTCGACGGCTCCGAAGTGGCTTTGCGGCGCGAGACAGCCAGGCACCTCTTTCTGCGTCGGCCGTCTGAATCTGATTAATAGGGCCACCCCATGAGTGAGTATTCCGGGCACGGCCTCAATCCGTCTGCCGTTTCGCTGCCATCTTCCCGGCCGTCGGCCGCTACCCGGACGGTCGCAATCGTCGGCCCTCCGAATTCAGGGAAATCAACACTCTTCAACCGTCTCACGGGCATGCGCCAAAAGGTAGCCAACTTTCCGGGCGTGACGGTTGAGCAGCATGCGGGGTTAGTGCGGCTGAGCGAAGGGCGGCAAGTGAATCTCATCGATCTGCCCGGCGTCTATAGCCTTTCGCCCCGGAGCGAGGACGAGCAGGTCACCGTGGATGCGCTGAACGGCCGGATGGCTGATATGCCGAAGCCGGATGCGATCCTGTTGATTATCGATTCCACCAATCTCGGCCGGCACCTGGTGTTGGCCGCACCTGTACTGGCGCTTGGCGTTCCCACGATGGTCATTCTGAATATGGCCGATGACCTTCGAAGCCGTGGGGGAACCCTCGATGTTGACGTGCTGGCCCGGCAACTCGGTGCCCCGGTGGCCCTGGTTAGCGCTGCCAGGGGCGATGGGATCGACTCCGTCCTGCGTTTCCTCTCCGAAAAGACCAGCGGACCGGTTCCGGTTGAACTGCCAGTGCTTCAGGACGTGCCGTGCTGCCGCGAGTGGGCCAGCCGGCTCGGTGCGCGGGCATCGTACCGCGCTCCGGCGCCTCCGGTCTGGACTCGCCGTCTCGACGGCGTATTTCTCCATCCCTTGAGAGGGCCGATTATCTTCGGCTTGGTTGTGATCGCGGTCTTTCAGTCGATCTTCTCCTGGGCGCGTCCGTTGATGGACGGCATCCAGGCCCTGATACGCCTGTCGGGGGCGCAGATCGAGCGCCTCTTGCCGGAGTCGGCGTTCCGTTCGCTGCTGATTGAGGGCGTTTGGGGCGGCGTGGGCTCGGTCGTGGTCTTCCTTCCGCAGATTCTTCTGCTGTTTCTGTTCATCGGCATCCTCGAAGACTCAGGCTATTTGGCCAGAGCCGCACTCATCGCGGACCGGACGATGGCGCGTGTGGGATTGCAGGGCAAGTCGTTCATCCCGTTGCTTTCCGCCTATGCTTGCGCCGTGCCGGCGATCATGGCTACGCGCACGATCGAGAACAAGCGGGACCGCATCGCGACGATCCTCATCGCGCCGTTCATGACGTGCTCGGCGCGGTTGCCTGTCTACACGCTGATCATCGCGGACTTCATCCCGGAGCGGCCTTTGCTGGGCGGCCTTGTGGGGACGCGGGCGGCTTCCTTGCTCGGTCTGTACGTGCTGGGTTTCCTGGCCGCGGTCGTGACCGCGCGCCTTTTGAAATCATCGATCCTGAAGAGCGAACGCACGCCGTTCGTGCTCGAAATGCCGCCCTACCGCTGGCCGACGTTGCGTTCGCTCGGGTGCCGATTGTGGGACCGTTCGAAAGTCTTCCTGCGGCGCGCCGGGACCGTGATTCTGTTCATGGCGGTCCTTCTCTGGGTCATGTCGCATTTGCCGCTCGACAACGGACACGCTCCACGAATCGAAGACAGCGTCGCCGGGACGATCGGACGTTCTATTGAGCCGCTCATCAAGCCGCTGGGCTTCAACTGGAAGATCGGTATTGGACTCGTGACCTCCTTGGCCGCACGGGAAGTGATCATCGGGACGCTGGGCACGATCTGCGGCATCGAAGGGGACGCGCACTCAGCGGGGCTCCAGGCGGCGCTGCGCAGGGAACTGACTCCCGCTGCCGCCATCGCGCTGCTGGTCTTCTTTGCGTTTGCCATGCAGTGCATGTCAACGATCGCCGTCGTACGGCGTGAGACGGGCGGGTGGAAGTGGCCCCTGTTGCAATTCACTTACATGGGCGGACTCGCTTACTCCGGCGCGTTTGTGGCGTACCGCGTGGCACAGTTCTGGATCGGAAACTGATGCCGCCGAGCGGGCGTGCTAGCATATTGTTTCCAACGAGAGGACACCTCTAATCCAATGCGCAATGTCATCATTGTCGGCTCCGGTTGCGCCGGAAACACGGCGGCTATTTACTCTGCTCGCGCCAATCTGCAACCGCTGGTCGTCGGAGGCAACGAGCCGGGCGGTCAGCTCTCGATTACGACCCTCGTCGAAAACTTCCCTGGCTTTCCCGAGGGCATCGACGGCCCCGAGTTGGTCGAAAACATCAGGAAGCAGGCAGAGAAGTTCGGAGCCGAATACAAGCAGGGGGCCGTTATAGAGGCGGATCTGAGTAGGAGGCCATTTCGCCTGAATATTGAGGGCGAGTGGATGGAGACGCGTGCGCTCATCATTGCTACAGGAGCGTCCGCGCGCTGGATCGGCCTGCCGTCCGAGCAGAAGCTGATTGGGCACGGAGTGAGTTCCTGCGCCACTTGTGACGGCTTTTTCTATCGGGGCAAGAAGATCATGGTCGTCGGCGGGGGCGATTCCGCGATCGAAGAGGCGACCTTCCTCACGCATTTCGGATCCGAAGTGAGCATTGTGCACCGCCGGGACGAGTTCCGCGCTTCAAAGATCATGCAGGACCGCGCGCGCAAGCACCCGAAGATTAAGTTGGTCATGAGTGCGGTTGTGGATGAGGTCTTCGACGTGGAGAAGGGCGTCGTGACTGGTGTGCGCCTGAAGAGCACGAAGGACGGGCACACATGGGAACAGGAGGTTGACGGCCTGTTCATCGCCATTGGACACATCCCCAATACGAAGGTGTTCGATGGCCAGATTGAGCTCAACCCCGCCGGCTACATTGTCTCGAAAGGTGGAGCGAGGACGAGCGTCGAAGGCGTCTTCCACGCGGGCGACGTACAGGACCACGTTTACCGGCAGGCCATCACCGCCGCCGGAGCGGGCTGCATGGCGGCGATCGAGGCAGAGCGCTTCCTGCAAGCTGAGCAGTAACTGTTTAGCTTCTGATCTACCTGTCGCTGGCGCCCTTGCGCTGGTACGGTTCAGTGATGTGCTTCGCGGCGATCTCCTGGGCGTTCTGCGTGTTGTCTTTCGTCCTCACGGCGAGCTTGTACTCATTGACAGCCCGTTCGCGCTGCCCCGTGATGTCGAAGACCATTCCCAGGTTGATGTGTGCCCAGACTTCGACCCAGGCTGGGTCGAGATCCCCATTGAGCGCCTCGCGGAAAGCGTTTGCGGCTGACTGATAGTTGCCCTGCTGGAAAAACACTTCGCCCACGCGATAGTGTGCGAGCGAATTATTGCGGCTGACCTCGATCGCCTTTTGGTATTCCTTGAGGGCCTCGCCGAATTCACCGACCTCGACGAATTGCTCGCCACGCCGAATCGCGACAGCCACGCGGATGGGGTCTGAGAATCGCAATACACGGTTATTCGGGTCGACGATCACCGATTTCGGCTTCCCGAATGTCTCGACGACAAACTCCGACGACGTGCCGACCACCTCGATCCGCTGCGACTCCGGGTTCCCCTCGGTTTCAATCTTCAGGTCGACAGGCATCCGGAACGTGTCGAGGTCCTGCGTCACCTTGCCGATCACCCGAAAACCCTTTTGCGTCCGGAAAATCGTGTAGGTGGTCTTGAACTCCGGCGCGCCACTCGATTCGATCCACTCAATGAAGAAATACTGAAGATTCGTGCCGGTCAATTCCTCGGCCAGCCGCCGGAAAGCACCCGTGTTTGCGGGCTTCCATGCGTACCTTTCGGGGAACTGTTTCAGTAACTGAAAGAACTTCTCGTCGGTGATCACCGAGCGCAGCATCTGAAATACAGCCGCTCCCTTTGCGCCGGTGAGCGCCCAGAACTCCGGTGAGTAATCATCCAGGCGGGCGACCTGAATCAGCGGCGGATTTTCGACGGTCAGCGCTTCCACATACGTGCTCTGAATCTCCGATTCCATCGCCCCAGGACCATTGGCGTGCTCCAGATACAGCAGTTCCGCGTAGCGCGCGGCGCCGTTAATGAGCCAGAGATGATTCCGGGATTCCGCCGAGAGCAGCGTGCCCCACCACTGGCGGGCGATCTGGTTGGCGAGCAGCCTGACGTTCACCTTTTCGGTGATCGAACCCGGCGATACGAATATGACACCCTCCGCGCTGTAGCCGTTTGGCGCGCCTTTCTCGGTCTCGACGAACGTCAGGTTCGCATGCGGAGGGAGCCCGAACACGCTCGTCAGGTACGTCATGACCCTGCCGGCTTCCTCGCCGAAAGGACCGGCCAACTGTACCGCGGCGTCGCGGAAGTACATGTCTGACGTCACGCCTTCGCTCGCGATGCGAGCAGGGTTCCCCTGGACCACGGCGATACTACCGGGAAACGCAGCCTGGCGCGTCGTGAAGGTGTATACCTGCTTGCCGCTTGCAGCCTGCGCGACCTGCACGGAGCCGCTTGCAACCACCTTCTTGTCCGCAGGCACAGTGATCTTCATTTCAGCCGTGTACCGGTCTTCCGTGTATCCGCTTACCGGAAACCAGCGCGCCGGGTAGAGCAGGTAGCTGTGATCCGGGTGGATAGCGCCGAAGCGAATCCCGAAGACGGGAGACTCTTCCTTGCCGGAGAGCACGCCGTCGTATCGGAACGTAATCGTAGTCGAGGCGCCCTTCTTCAACGGTTCTGTGAGGGTAACTCGCTCGGTGAAATCCCGGACTCCGCGCGTGGCGGGGAGTTCCCGGCCTGTCGAGTCCTCGATCTTCGAAACGTTAAGCGCATTGTTCAGCTCGAAGACTACTGAGGAGATGTCCTCCAGCGCGTTGAAACGCACCTGCACGACGCCGGCGATCGACTGCGTGGATGGGTTGACCTCCGCGTTGATGACGTAGTGTTCGACATCGATGCGCGGGCGGCTCTCTTGGGCCAGCGCAGAAACGGCGAGGGACAACGCCGCTGCCGCGATCCACAACTTGCAACTCATCTTCAGGCTCCGTGATCCAGTAATTGTTGCACTGCGGCGGCCGCCCGTTCGAGCGGGTCTTCGCCAGTCGAGAGGAGGGCTGCGACCGATTGCAGATCGCTCTGCATAGCCTGCCTGGCAGTGCGGTCGTCAAGCAATTGCATGACCTCGGCCGCCAGGCGGTCCCCTCTCATTTCATTCTGCATCAGTTCCTTAACGACGGCTCGCCCGGCTACCAGGTTTACCATCGAGTAAAACGGCACGTCCACCAGGAACTTCCCGAGCAACCAGCTCAACGCGGTCACCCTGTAATACGTCACCATCGGCGTGCCGAGAAGCGCCACTTCTACCGTTACGGTGCCGCTTGCCGCCAGTGCAACATCCGCATGCGCGATGGCATCCCACGTCTCGCCTTCCACGATCCGCACGGGCGCATCGCCAAGCAACGAATCCAGCCACCTGCGGCCCGAATGCTTCAGCAGGCCTGGCGGCACGGCCAGCAGGAACTGAACCTGCCGCGCCGATCGGATCCGGTTCACAGCGTCGAGAACCCGCGGAAGATGGCGAGTAATCTCGCCCTGCCTGCTGCCCGGGAGCAGCACGACCACTGGAACCTCGGCATTAAGATGGTGCCTTTCGAAGAAAGCCTCGCGCGTCAAGCTCGGCTTCACGATCCGGGAGAGCGGATGACCGATATACTCCGCCGGGACACCGTGACGCTGGAAGTAGCGCTCCTCAAAGGGAAAGATGCATAGCAGCCGGTCTATGTTGCGGCGGATCGAAGAAATTCTTCGTTCCCGCCAGGCCCAGACCTGGGGCGCCACGAGGTAAACGACCGGTATCCCCAGAGATTTCAACCGCTTGGCGACTCTCAGGTGAAAATCCGGGCTATCCGCCAAGATGGCCAAATCCGGCTTTTCGCGGCGCGCGGCATCGATCAGCCGGTGGAATTCACGATAGATACGGGGAATGTGTGCGACGACTTCCAGGAGCCCCACAACGGCCAGGCTGTCGGCGCGTACGACCGGTCTCACGCCGGCGCGTTCCATGTGATGGCCCGCACAGCCAAAGAACTCGGCGTCTGGGATTCGCCGCCGCAGGCGCTCGACCAATCCGGCCGCGTACAGGTCACCGGAGGCCTCGCCGGCGGATACCAGGATCTTCAGGGGCACCATCGGTTAGTCTATCAGCCGCAGGACGCAAACCGGCGCCTTAGACAGTGGTAATCTTCGCTCCCATCGCTTTAGGGCGCTCGATCGGGCGGCTTCTGTTACGATGAAACCAGGGTTACATGTCCGCAGAAAGCACCGTGGAGAAGCTGACAGTCAAGGATTTCGTTGAGCGCTGCCGTGAGGCGATGATTCCTCTGAGCAGCAAGTTTTCCTATTTCTCCGCAACTCCGCTCACGGAAGAGGAAGTTCAGGAATACCTGACTGAGCCGATCGCGGCTTTGCCCCCATCCCTCCTTGCCATCATGCCTGGCATTTCCGTCATCCTGGTCCCGCATTTGGAGAAGCCGGACGGAAAGGAGAAAACGGACGCGCTGCCCGAATTCGTCGGGTTTGAGCGTCCTGCCGAGGGACGCGAGGCGTATGCGGCGCAGGTCCAGGGAGGGGCGAACAACTCCGCCAGACTCGTATTCGCTATTAAAGAGATCCCGGTTTCTGAGTATCACTACCACTTTTACCGAGCCCTTGCGCGAGTCGCTGCCGGCGCCTTGGGCGATGAGCGCGAAGACAAGTTCTTTGCGTTGCTCCGCGAGGAACTGGGCAACCGCGTGCATGGTGAGGTCGATCAAGGCGGCTGGCAACTGAAACAATCTTTGATACGCCGCCAGTCCAACGTGCGCCGTGAAACGAAGCTTTTCCGCGAGTACGCGCAGCAGTCTCTCGTCGACACACTGACCCTCTATCTGCATGGCATCTGCTGTGATATCGACATCGAGACAGGGCCGCGCCAACTGCCAAGCCGCTTTCTGAGAGCCCGGCTTGAACTGTTTGAGTCCCTTTTCCCTCCGCCTGAGGGGTTTGCAGTTTTTCCGGAAGAGATCAGGGGCGAGTAACGCCCTCCTGGCTCGCTAGCAACTCGGCCAGAATCCGCGCGGCTACCTCCTTGCCGCGTTCACCGGTTTCACCTGCGGGGCCTATGCAACTCGGGCAACCCGTTTCGCACGGGCATCCGGCCAGCATCTCAGCTGCGCCCTTCAGTAGCCGCATCGTCATTTTGTGCAAGGGCGCACTCTGGCCCGTTCCACCCGGGTAGCGGTCGTAAAGATACAGGTTCGGTTCCCAGGTCTTCAGACTTCCCGCAATATCTTCCGTGATGGCGACGCCCAAATCGCGCGGGTCGCACATGAGAAGAAGCGACGCCACAGCGCGGAGCGCGTTCCCCAGCCCGTTCAGCCCGCTCTGCTTCTCCGTTGGCGTGATATCGGGGAACCGTGTGAGGAAACTTTCGGGGAAGTGCAGCCAAAAGGCCGTTGTATGCATCTCCTGCTCGGGCATGGAGAGGTTGCCGGCCCCAACGTTCTCGAGCGTGTAGAACTTCACCTTCTTGAAGCCGACTACCTGCCGGTTGACCCGCACATCTCCGTGAACGGCGTTCGCTCCGGAGACTGCCGTCGAGTCGAATTCTTCCAGAACCTTAACCTGCGTGTAGTCGATGGCGTCCGTGAAGTAATCGCAGTCGACCTGCCTGACGTACGCCTTACGCGCCTCGTAGTCGAATCGCTCGACTTGATACTGCCGCGCTTCGTGGAGGTAGATCGCCTTCTCGTGCAGCGCGGTGAGGGCGGTGGGGAAATCGACCTCGGCGATCACAGTCGGCTCGCCCGTTGTATCGACGACCACGAAGTTATCGCTTGTGACCGCTCGCAGGCTGATCGCGTCAGCCGGGTACGTGTCCGAGGTCCAGTGCCATGCGTTCCCCGAATGATGGAGGAAGCCCGCCTCTTCCAGGAACCGGCACAGCTCACCGGTCTCGTGAGGGCCAAACTTCTCGCCGTCGCGGATCGGCAGCTCGAAGGCGGCGCATTTCAGGTGATTTACCAGGATCTCGAGGTTGTCGGGATTAATGTGTGCGTGCTCAGGACTCTGTTCGAAGAAATAGTCGGGATGTTCGATGATGTACTGGTCCACCGGCGCACTTGAAGCGATCAGCACCGCCATCGACGTGCCCTGACGCCTGCCCGCCCTCCCCGCGCGTTGCCACGTGGACGCGATCGAGCCCGGATAGCCCGCCATCACGACCGTATCAAGCGACCCGATGTCGACTCCCAGTTCCAGCGCGTTAGTCGCCACGACCGCGCGTATGTGCCCGTCCCGAAGCTTCCTTTCGATTTCCCGGCGTTCCCGGGGCAGATAACCTCCCCGATACCCCCGGACGGCGTCTGAGCCCGCCGGAGTGCGCCCTATGGCGTCCTTCAAGTACGTGACAAGCACCTCGGTGGCGAGCCGGTTGTTGGCGAATACGAGCGTCTGCTGGTTCCTCTCGATGAATTCGAGAGCGATGCGGCGAGTTTCGTTGAGGTAGCTTCGCCGGATGCCTAATTGCCGGTTTACCACCGGGGGATTGTAGAAAACCACGAACTTCTCGACCGATGGCGCCCCGTTGCGGTCGACCAACTCAAACGGAAGCCCCGTGAGGCTCTCGGCTAGCTCGCGTGGATTGGCGATTGTGGCAGAAGAGCAGATGAACTGCGGAGAAGACCCGTAAAACTCGCAAATCCGCTTCAGGCGGCGCAGCACATTGGCGACGTGGCTCCCGTAGACTCCCCTGCAATAGTGCAGTTCATCGATGACGACAAAACGAAGGTTCTCGAAAACCTTCGCCCATCGCGTGTGGTGAGGCAGGATTCCGGCATGCAGCATGTCCGGGTTCGTGAGCACCACGTTGGCGCGCTCCCGGATGGCGCGGCGGGCGTCCTGCGGGGTATCTCCGTCGTAGGTGAAAGCGCGTATTTCCGATCCCATCGCCTCGACCATGCCATTGAACTCGTGAAGCTGGTCCTCGGCGAGCGCCTTGGTCGGGAAAACGTACATCGCGCGGGCTTCCGGCTCTTCCAGCATTCGCTGAAACACGGGCAGGTTATAGCAGAGTGTCTTGCCGCTTGCGGTTGGCGTCACAACCACGACGTTGTGGCCCGACATCAACAGCCGGAACGCCTCCGCCTGGTGCGAATACAGCCGTTCGATGCCCTTTTGCCGTAGTACTTCCCGAAGCTCCGTGCGCACCCCGTCCGGTACCGGTTCGAATTCTCCTGCTTTGGCCGGTTGCCGGCGAACCGTACGGACCGGGGAATCCGGGTCCGCCATCCACTGCTCGAAGCGTGTTACCGCCGATTCCAGGGTTGAGCGGCGAGTGAGACCCGGCTCCGAGCCGAATTCAGGGAAGCCGAGGGTGAGATTCATATCTGTTTTCGCCTTTTCTTTGCTACAGTACACCACTTCCGTGGGCCTGACAAGCGTGGAGGGATGGAATTGAAAATAAGGGAAAAACTCGCGTGGGTGCTTTACTGCCTCACGAATTCGTATCGTTCGAGCGTGGCGGCTACGATGGCGTCTCCGGGTTCCTCATCGGATCCAGCGTGTTCCACCCTGACCACTTTTCCCAGGCAACGGAGGTTTACACTGCCTCCATCGGCCGAATGTGTAGGAAAAGTAATGACATATTCGATTGGATCACCAACGGATACGTCGATCTGCGCAGCGAACAGTACTCCCCCTGCACTCAAGTTCTTCGTTTCCCCAGTGCTCGAGGCGGGCTGAAAGCTCTTCCGGACAACAACCAGCGGAAGCTTCAGCTCGAAGCGTTTACTTTTTCGCTGCTCAATCACAGAGCTATCTTAATCTAGTGCTTATTGGCCCTTAGGTCAAGTCTAGTCGTTCCGTGAGAGGGGTGAGTAGTAACGGTACCAGCACGTGTGGAACAGACGGGAACTCCACTTCGGCCAGGACGCGAAGCGGACATCGCCGGGCGAAATGGTAAAATGGCCGCGTAAACCCCTTGCGTAAACTTCTCCGACCACTGCTGGGCCTTTCGCTTGTCCTGATAGGGATTATTGGGCTGATTCTGCCCGTTATGCCCGGATGGATCTTCGTGATACCCGGCCTCGTGATCCTGGGTGACTATTTTCCGCCCATAAAACGCCTTATTGAATGGGCGAAGCGCAAGGCCGGCATGTCCCACTAAGACGGGTTCAGCGTCTCCTGACGCGCCCCGCCAGGACGGATTCCGGGCCCAGTTCCTTGTAGCCCTGATATTTGAATTCTTCTTCGACGTTGTAGGTCACAATCAGCCCGACCCGGGCAGAAGCGGTGTACCAGAGCAAGCGCGGCACCCACACGTCATCCACCTTCATCTGCTCCATCTTCACGTGAGCGCCTTTCCCGATTCGCACGAGGATCCATCCGAACCAGATCGGATCGAGCAGTTCAGCTTCGAGGCGCACCCACTGATGATCTGCCCGGTCGATCCAGAGCCTTCCATGAACCTGCGTATAGAGTTTCGAATAACGGTCTATAGGACGATATCCGGGTCTTGGTGTGGCTTCGATTACCCAGGCGGGGCGTCCGTTGACAGGTTCTTCACCGAGTAACTTGAACTGGAAGGCGTCCGGGATCTCGCGGATCGCCTTGTCATATCGCGTGCGAGTTTCCTCGAATTCGCGGATTCGCTTCGCCCTTTCCTTCGGGCTCTCTTTCTTGCGAGCCTCCAGCGCTTTGCGGAATCCCTCGTCATTCGTTCGCAGTTCTTCAGGAGAGAGCGGGCGGCCCTTCTCGGCGATCAGCCGCCGGATCGGCGTGCCGTCACACATGAAGACCTCGTGAGTCTTGATCTCTCTTTTTTCCACCCGGCCGTTCGTATCGAGGTCCTTCTTGTCGACGTGTTCGATAAAACTGTAGCGGAGTGCTATCTGATCGTTCTGGCCTTCGTAGGCGGCGACGGCACGTCGAACGATCTCGTGGGGATCGGGCTGCGCCGCCAATTCGGGTGCGGCTGCGACGAGCAGGATGCTGACGGCCACCGCGGAACTGGACCGGGACATCACCTCGCTCCCAGTCTAGCGGCTCGCCGATCCGTTTCGCACCTGGACCATTGTCCTACGGTAAAATTGGTATCTTGCCCAATACATTCGTTCAAAGCCTTTCTGTTAACAGCTTGCTGCTCACCGCGACCGGTGCGGCTGTGCTCAGTGCCGCCGCTGGAATATGGCTGATGACTGTGCCTCGCCGCAGTACCAGGCTGGTCTTGTTTAGCGCCGGGTTGCTCCTCGGCTTCGCCGCTTTTGGAATTTGGCCTGAGCTGGCTGAGACATTCGGATGGCTCGGCGGATTGGTTCTGCTGTGCAGCGGGTTCATCCTGCTATGGACAATTAACCGTTACGTTTACCCGGTATGTCCGGCTTGCAGCCACACGCACGACCACAATTCATGCGCCATAACGCTGCATGGATTCGCCTTGCCGCTGATTGCCGCCGCCATCGTCCACAGCATGCTTGACGGATGGGGTATTGCCGCGTCGAGAGAGGATGGCTCCGGTAGCGTGGGGATGGCGGTCTTTTTGGGTGTGGCGCTTCACAAGATCCCCGAGGGACTGGCGTACGGCGCGATTCTCCGGGCGGCGTTGCGCTCGCGTCTTGGCGCGTTCGCCGGCGTTGTGTTCGCCCAATCCCCGACCATGGCTGGGGACCTTGTGAACCGGTGGTGGGGCGCCTACCTCGGGCATTACTGGATGGGTTTACCGCTGGCGCTTGTCGGCGGCAGCTTCCTGTTCCTGGCTTTCCACGCTGTTCATGGCGACGTAAAACGGCGCGGCGTGGCCCCGGCTTTGGCTCCAGCGCTCACCGGGTTGGCCGGAGCAGCGCTATTGCACCAGGGGCTCCATCTGTTTCTGCACTAGCCCGGGGTCAGACCGTAGGATGGCGCCGGTGCCAGTCCGTCTGCTTCTGAAATTCCACCCCGAAGGCGACAATCATATTCTCATTGAAGGCTCGGCCGACCGCCTGCAGTGCCACCGGTAATCCCTCCGCGGTGAATCCGCAGGGGAGTGAAAGCGCCGGCAGTCCGGCCAGATTCCCGGCGGCCCCAAGGTCGCGCAACCCGCGGTCTCTCGGCTCCGGACTGGGCTTGAATCTGCCATCCAAAG
>JBDKSR010000030.1:0-47983 GCA_039680545.1 Bryobacteraceae bacterium
GCGAAGATTCTTAAGATTGCTTCGGGCCAACTCATGATTCCCTCGTTTCTTCGGCCTGGTCGCTGGCCGGTTCCTCGTAAAGATCGGATACGTCAAAGCTACCGGCGGCCATCTCGCCCGTTCCCCCACACAATGAGCAAACTGTGCGTTTTGCATTTTTCTCGCTGGCCGGTGGGAGCGCGGAGTCGATGTGCTTCGCCAAGTTAAGAAGGCTGTTCATTGAAAAAGTTACGGCCCAAGCATCGGGCCAAATCGCTATTTCGCGTTCAATCAAGCCCTTCGCCTCTCTCAGCGCGGCGTCCTTGGCGGCGATCTGGCGTTTCAATTCCTCGCACTCGCACCGCCATAAATCAGCCTGTTCGCGCAGAAACGCAGGGCTGTTGCATCGTTCTTTGATCCGCTTTTCGAGATAGTTCATCACGCCACCGCCTCCATTTGTTCCAGCCGGGAGTTTTTCAAAAGACATCCTCTTGCCTGTCGAGTTGATCCGCGATCCACTTGTCGGTGAAACAGTATTCTCGCCCAGCATCGGAAATCTCATAAACGCGGGTTGCGACCTGCTCGACGAATCCGTTCAGGCGCAGCGCCTCAAGAACGCTTTTTGACGTTCTGCGCCAGTAATCGTCACGCGCAAGCTCGTATTGACCCATATCGCACCCATCCTGCCGATATCGAATCTCCGATCCCTGAAAAAGAGCTATCAGCGCGATCTTTTGTGATCTTGTGAGTTTCACGCCACCGCCTACTCCTTTGCCCCGTTATTTAGATCGCGAATGCGATCAAGCTCCATCTCTTGATCAAAATAGTTGACGTTGAGCATGTGTTGGGACGTGAACGGACCCATCTGTAAGGCCAATTTGAATGCGTCTGATACTTCGTCGTTCGCGTTAATAATTCCTTCTCCAATCATCGCCAGCGTCAGCCACAGCGGGACGCGATGATATAAATTCTCTCCGGCTTTGGCGGCCTCGTAAACGTCGCGAGCGCATGAAAGTTGCTTGTCACTCATCACTCTTTCTCCTTCGCTTCGGGATTGGCGAGTTGCAGGGCAACGTTGATGATTTCAAGTATTTCGTGAACACGCTTGTTTGCGGACTGCCTCATGAATAGGTCCAATTCACCCGAGTATTCATCGTGAGCTTCGTCGCGCAACTCATCGGCCAGCTTCAGCGCCTCCACCATCGCCTCGTGCGCGTTGTGCTCGCGGATGATCTGGCGGCGTAAATCCGGTAGCGGCAGGTAAAACATGCACGCACCGTTTTCGTTATAAACATATCCATTTTCGTCGTCATGCCACTTGCTCATTACCCTCTCCCCTTCCTTCGTCAATTTTCGCGCCGCGCACGGGGCGGGCGTTATATCTCGGCGAGAGCAGCCGCCATATTAAACAACGGAGCGTCATCCTCGATCCGCCGCCTGCTCATCTCGCAGTACTTCTCGCTGGCCTCAAGCCCGATCCCGTCGCGGCCAAGGCGCAGCGCCACCATGACGGTCGTGCCCGCGCCGCTGAATGGGTCGAGGACGGTCGCTGGAATTGGATGATCCGCGCCGCACCTGCACGTCGGACGCCAGCCGGTAGTTGAATAGATCAAGACCTTTCCATCAGCCATCACGCTCGACGCCAGTGATTTCTCGCTGCGCCGATTAAGCATCAAGACCGCACTCTTCTTATTTCCACCGTGGCAATCTCGCTCGCCAGATTTCTCAACCTCCCTTACCCACGACGCGCCGCACACCGGACACACCCCGCGCTCGCTCGTGCCGGCCTTGATGCATGGCTCGACCAGGCGTGTCGGGAACGTAGCAAAATGCGCCTCCGGAAACGGCTCGGTCGCGATCATCCACACATCTCTTTTATTGCGCCCTCCATTGGCTGATGGGTCGATCGCGTTTGGTTTTGTAAAACCATCCGTTCGTCCGCCCCGATTCCTCTCTCGTGCTGGCCTACCCCTTTCTCGACCGTTTCTGTGCACAGATCCGTGTGCCCCCGATCCGGTATCCCATCCGTCAGGCGTCTTGTAATCACACCCATTCCGATCATCTGCGAATGGATCGCGGATTGCCTCCGCGTCGTAGAAATACTTCGCGCTCTTTGTCATCAAAAACAGGTATTCGTGCGCCTTCGTCGGCCGATCGGTTACGCTCTCCGGCATCGGGTTTGGCTTGTGCCAGATGATGTCCGAGCGAAGAAACCAGCCGTCGGACTGCAAAGCCATCGCCACCCGCCACGGCTGCCCGATCAGGTCTTTAGGCTTCAAGTCGCATGCAGGAAACGATTCCCGAATAATCTTCGCTTCGGCTGCTGCGATCTGCCCGTCAAAGGATCCTTGAAGGCCTACGTGATTACCCACGATTGACCGCGCCGATTTGTTTTTCCGTCCGATCAGCCGCTCTTGCGTATGCCTTCGATCCGCCCTCTGGCCCGTCTTCCCATGCGTTCCTCTGCCACCCGACGATGTATATCCATCCCCCATGTTGATCCAGCACGTCCCGTCGCGCCTCAGCACGCGCCGAACCTCACGGAACACCAGCACCAGATGCCCCACGAACGCCCACACGTCCGGCTCGAGCCCCAGGCGGCTCGACATCACTGGCACATGCACCACCGGCAGCCCCGCCATCGGCGCAAACTCGACCTCTGGCCACTCGACCGGCTCAAGCCCGTAGTCGCGCAAACCCCAGTAAGGCGGGCTCGTCACGACGCAATGCACCGATTCATCCGGCATCTCGCGGAGTCGATCTAAAACATGGCCGTGGCGAATTTCCCAAGTCACGCCACCGCCTCCGCTTTCTCCGCTTCCGGCATGTTCGCCCGCACGATCGCCTCAGCCACCGGCGGGCAAACGCTATTACCGATCAGCGCCACAGCCTCGCTTTTGTTTTTGGGCAGGATGTAGGTCGCCGGGAACCCCTGCGCCGCGGCGAGCTCGTGCGGCTGCAGCATCCGCATGCCGATGTCCACGATCTGCCACGGCTCGCCATGCACATAAACCAGCCCCAGCCGGTCTTTGCTCGTCACCGTGTCCATCGGATCGGCCAAGCTCACCCCGCCGCGCTCGTTGCCGTAGTATTTGATCAGGAACGCTCGGACTTCGGCCAGGTGCCCGCCCTGGCCCGTCACCGTCGGCATCGGACCATCCAGCGCCGCCCCCGTGGACGTGCCGTAAAGCTTCATCAGGTGTGCGGTGGCGATCGCGCGATCCGCCTTGGACGTCGTGGTGCGCATCGGCTCATCCACAGCGCACGGCGCCGACTGCCCGGCCCGTCCGCCGCACCCGACCAGCGTTGCTGTCACCAGTCCATGATGATCCTTGGCTGTGATCGCCCCCGCCGGCACGTTCGCCGGAATCCCGACCACGCCGCCGAAATGCTTCGCCAAGAACGCCGTGCACAACAAATGCTCCGCCTTGCTCGTGACCGTTGTGACCGGCTGCTCGACGGAATAGGCTTTATCTCCGCCCCCGCCCGTCTGGCCGATTCGCGCGATTGACGCCGCAACCAGCGCCTGCTCGCCACGGTGCGCTCCTGTGACAGTCGGCATGGGTTCACCCGGCTTGATTCCGCGCGCTCCGTTCCCGTCATGCGTTAAAGGCATGATCGACGGCACAACAAGCGCGAACCGGTTCTCAGTCGGCACGGTCGGCAGTTGATCCTCCAGTGCGGCGCCGCGGTCATAACCCTTTTCGCCCTTCGGCCCGTAGTAGCTCATAATGAACGGCTCGGGATTATCGATTACGAACCGCCGGATCCCCGCCGCGATCCTCTTGAGCGTCTTTTCTTTGAGCGGCCGCTTGCGTTCGAAGATGCTCGGACACGGCAACGACCAGTCAATGCACTCCGCCGCCGTCCGCCACGGCTTGAGCGCCGGCCGGCACATGTCGCCCTGGCCCTCGATCTCTTTCGGATTTCCATGTGTCGCTTCCGGCCACACGATCGGCTTGCCGTCGCACCGGGCGATCACGAACAGCCGCTTGCGCGTTGTCGGCGCGCCGTAATCGGCCGCGACCAACTCGCGCCACTCGACGCGATATCCCAGGTTGCGCAGCCGCCCGAGCCATTTTTTGAACGTCAGGCCTTTCTTCGACAGATCGGGCTTGCCGTCTTTGACCGGGCCCCAGCCCAGAAACTCGGGCACGTTCTCGAGGTAAATCTGTTCCGGCCGCACTTGTTCGGCCCACTTGATCGCAACCCAGGCGAGGCCGCGAATCTTCCGGCTGACCGGCACTCCGCCCTTGGCCCTGCTGAAATGCCGGCAGTCCGGCGAAAACCACGCGACCGACACCCGCGGCGTCCCCACCAGCCCTTTGCGCCGCCACAGCTCCGCGCAGACCTTGCGCGGCGAGACCTTGAACACGTCCTCGCACAGGTGCACCGTGCCCGGGTGATTGCGTTCGTGCGTGTCCATCGCCGCGCGCCAGTGGTTGACAGCCAGGTCCACCGGCCGCCCGAGCGCAGCCTCGATCCCCGTCGATGCCCCGCCGCCGCCCGCGAAATTGTCAACGACAAGCCCGTAAGTCATATCTTCCCCCCGCACCGCGGACACCGTCCCCGGCCCGCCTGCACCACGCTGCAGCACGTCTCGCACCGCCGCGGCTCGCCGACTTTCACGACCATCACCCGCACCGTCTCTTCGCACGCCGCCGGCGACACGCCATGCCGTTTGCCGGTCCCTTGGAACCGCCGCATATGCTTCGGCCGATTGCCCATCGGTGTCTCCATCATCCAACTCCCGTCCGCTTGAGTTCCGCCCTGCACCGCGGGCAGTAATAAATCTTGATCTCGTCTTCGTCCCCGGCCGCGTCCCAGAAGCAGTCACGCAGCCCCCCGACCCACCCGCAATCGCCGCACTTGACCGTCTCGTCAGGCGGCCCCGTCCCTACCGCCGGCCCGCCGCCTCGTCCATCAGGTCCACCAGGTCCATGCGGTCCACTCCGTCCATTCCCGGAGTGCGCCGCTTTCCACGCCTCCCAGATCCTGCAAAACTTGCTCGGCGAATCGGCGCTCTCGCGCTTCCTCAGCGCCGGCAGACTCTGCACCTGTTTGCGCCAGAACAGCGCGTCCTTGTGCTCGCTCAGAAACACCCATTTGAGCGCTGCCCCCACGTCCGCATCGCCGTATCCATCGCGATCGACCAGCGCCGCCAGCACCGCCCGCCATTCGAACCACCGCCCCGTCCCTCCCGGCGGAATCGTCCGCGCCTTCGGATGCGCCGCCCGGATCAGCTCGATCAGCTCGACAAACAAATCCGCCAACTCTTCCCGTCCCCACAGCGGGTCCACGGTCATTCCAGCCGTGTCGATTCCGGCGACCATCCCGTCCGGCACGTTCGGACTCACCTGCTTCCTGGGCGGTGTCGCGGCCGAGTCCGCCGAAGCCGCAGGCGAAGGCGGATCGCCGCTCTCCCTCTTAGGCTCTGGCTCTGGCTCTGGCTCTGGCTCTGGCTCTGGCTGCCCGTCTCCGACTGTCTCCGACTGTCGCCGACTGTCGCCAACCGTCTTCGCCTGTTGTTTCCCGTCCGTGTCCGTCCGCGTCGGTGCAGATCCCTTCTTGCGCTTGGGAGCCGCGCCGTTTGCAAACCGACCAGCCTCGCTCCTGGCAATTCGGTATTGCACTGCGTCGTCCGCATGTTGATGCCAGTCGTGCACATATAGCCGCCCCGCCGCCTCGGGCAGCTCGTCCAGCCAGTGGATCTCGACCAGGACCCGGATCAGCTCGTCCGCATCCCCGCCGTAACCGATCGCGCACGCGATCCGCCGATTGCTCCACCGCCCGATATCCCCGGCCGGCCAATGGATCGCCGTCTTGATCCACAGCGACTCCAGGATCCCCCGCGCATAGCACAGGTCAATCCCTAGCGCCTGCGCCAACTCGATCACCTTGGGATGTCCATCCGCTTCCCGTTTCAACGTCGGCTCGCCTTCTTTGTGATCGCGTTCTCGTATTGCGCAACACCGCGCTGTGTGCAAATCATCATCCGGATGGCCTCTCGTCTCTTAAAAACGAGGCACAGCACCCAAACCACCATCCATCCGACGATCGCCGCATTAAGCCGCCATCCGCTTCGTCTCATTTTTGGTCCCTTACATCCCTTTGGCCCTTTTCCTATACCGCCGTAAGCCTGCGCATGTTGGCCTTGATGATCGATGGGATGACCCACTCCCTCTGAAACCGCTCCCATTCACGTTCCCGATCCTCATTCTTGTCCCGCCACAGCATCGCCATCGGGATCATGCCCATGTTCCACACCGACACCAGCCGGTCCTGCGCCTTTGTAATCGTGTCTCCCGGTTGCCCGATAAGCACGTAGCAGTGCACCGTCTCGCGCGTGAAGTCGGCCTCATCAAGTTTCGCGCGCGCCGCGATCAGCGGCTCCAGGTCGGCCGGCTCGTCGTATGCCATGTAGATCACCTTCGGCCGCAACCGATCGAGCGCCTCAACGTGCCAGTCCTCGAGCCGCGCCGCTTCGAGTCCACCTGTGAACTTGATCCGCCGCCCGCTTGCCTTTACCCGCTCCAGCATCGCGAACACGCTCCGGATGTGCCCCTCGCTGCACGCCAGCAGGTTGTCGTCGAGCACGTTCCAACCGTCCGCGATCGGCAGCTCGCGCACCCCGCCTTCACGCCGCCACACGCCACAAAACCAACATCTGTTCGGGCAGCCGCGGCTTGTGATCACGTAACCATGCCGCAGGTATCGCCCTGGCACGAACTCCTCGCCGAGCTCGCCCGTAGCAGGCCCGCCGATCTGCACCGGCGCCATCCGCTCCCACTCACGTGCAATCCTTTCGGCCGCCGGCAAATCCCACGTAAACGCGACCGATACATGCACCGCGGTTATCCCCATGCCGTAAACCGGAAGATCAGGCGACACCAACGTGTAAGGCGTTTCGCGCTTGATCCTAAACGAGGTCGGCACCATCCAGGTCGGCCGCCCACCCACAAACGCCAACTCATCCGTCGGCGTTGCCGATGTTCTGCGAGGAAAGACTCTGGCAATAACTGATGTCAATTCTCCGTGTCTCCGTGCTTCAAAACCACTCGTATTCCCACCCGCCCTTGATCTTCTTCACCGCCACGAACTTCCACATCCCATACATCTCCGCCGCCACCTTGATCTTGACCCTCGCGTCGTCGCGCCAAAACCCCTTGACCTCGTGCAGTTCGACCTTCCCGCTTGCCCACTCGACCAGGAAGTCCGGCGTGTAAAATGTCGTCCGCGCCAGCCGCAGCTTGACCGCCTCAAACTTGTAGTCACTGATCTCGCCCGCGCGTTTGAGCCTCTCCAGCCGCGCCGCATACGCCCGTTCGGTCGGATTCATCCCCCCGCGCGGCCGTTCACCCGATCGGCTCGTCAATGTCCGTGTGCGTCCGTGCAAGTCCGTGCCCGTCCGTGTTCCCAACTGCGCGGCCGCCTGGTCCCGATACCGCTCCGGCAGATCATCAAACTTCATGGCCTGTTTCCATTGATCCCATCAAGCGGGCGTCAGGCGCTGCTTCGGCATCGTTGAAAAGCTTCTCGCATTCGCCCAGCAAGTCGCAAATCCGCTGGTAACACTCCGGGTTTATGGAATGCCGAAACGTATAATTTCTTGTTGTGCCGACCGGCGTTTTCTCATACTGATGCCGCATGATGCTGATCAGTTCTAAAAATCTCTCCTGTAGTGGCCCATAAATATCCCGCCATACTTGCTCGCGCAGCTCGGCTTCGATCATTTCCCGGAACCTTTGAGTGACTTCGCAGGTCGCCGTCATTGAATTATTAATCTTCAAACCAGCGAAGCACTGCTCGATGCGCAACCCGTCCAAGACGTCTTGCTTCCATGAGACCCCGATGTCACCCCGTCCAATCAATCCCTTGTTCTCTTTTCCCATTTCCGTGCCTTCCGAGTTTCCTCATGTGGATTCAAATCCTCGAGCCGCATTACCCCATCAACCCCTTCCCCGTGATGAACCGCATCGCGCAATCAAGCGCCGTGATCTGCCGGCCGTGCCCCCACCCGCCCATCGTGTTCGTGCAGGTCGGCTGTAACCCGTCCCGCCCGGCGTGATAGAACCGCCCGGTATCCACAACCTCGCCGCAGATCACCGCCGCCGCCCCCGACCCATACAAAACCGTCTCCCGGTCGACATCCTTCGGCATCGTCCACACCTTCGCCTCATCGAACACCGGCGCCGCCGTAGATCGCCGAACCCTCGGCGAAGGCGAAACCAGCACCGCCCCCGCCGGCACAACCGGCCGTGTTGTAGCTCTACGCACCAATCATCAGCCTCCAAACAGCGACGGCTGAACGGTTCCATCCGCGTAATGCTCGTCAAAATCCTCATCCCCGCGCGGCTCGTTGCCAGTCCATCGCCGTGGGAAAGTCCGCGCCGCGATCAATTCCATAATCCTGTCGATTTCGTCCTGATTGAGCAGGTCTATCGTCGGCCGGTCCAGCAGCATCGAGTCGGCCTTGATCCGCGCCTGGACGTCGAGCACGATTTTCAGAGCCATCTCGCGCGCCTCGATCGTCAGCGGCCCCATCCGGTGTTGTTTTTTGCAGAGACTTCCATCGGCGCGCTTCTCTCCGGCCGGCTGACGCAGGCGGTTATGACCTTCGCGCAGTTCGCGCCACAGCGGGCGCAGCTCAAGCAGCGGCCGCAGATACTCCCATCCGGGTATTCTCAGGATCGCTTCCAGCGCCGTGTCGTGCTGGGCCAACGGACATCCGACGCATCCCGTCCGCGCGTTGATCTCCTCCGCTTCGTCGCCGCCATAGGCATCCGCCAGAAGCGTTGTGTCCCATCCACCGTATTCAGCCATCGGCGCCATGATTTTGAGCCAATCCCAAATATGGCAGACTCTCCAGTGCAGGATCGGCGCGAGCGTGTCACACAGCGAATCGGGAAGTGTTTCCTGATACCAGCCCTGCCCGCATTCAGCCCCGTTTAGCCCGCAACTCATCGCGATGCGATTGTCCCTGATCGCGCTCTCGCCCTGGCGCACGCCCGTAAGCATCAGGATCTTCTCGCCGCGCTCTCCAAAAAGCTTTTCGAGCTCGTCCTTCATGGGGTCAATCTTGATTTGACGCGTGCACCAGCGGAACGTGTTGTTATTCGGTGGTGGTACGCCGCGGCCGAGCATATAGACCAGAAACCGCTTATCCATTGGCGCCATGACCGTTCTCACATCGATCCCGCGCGCCGCCAGTTGCCCTTGAATCGACCGCGCCGATACATACAACGGGAGCAGCTCGAGCCGAGTGTCGGCATAGCACACGGTCAGCGTCTCGGGACGCGGCACCTGGCCGGTTTCAATTAGCCACACAACCAGCGTCACGAGCGTCGTCGAGTCTTTGCCACCGCTCCATGCCATCGCCCAGTGTCGATGCTGAGGCCCGTAGGCCTGTAGCGACTTGATCGTGTATTGGATCGAATCGCTCATGATGATGCGCTGGGATTCGTAAAGTGTTGGCTGGTTGCTCAATTGTTCGACTCGGTTTTGATGTGCTCGCTCAGCGTCATGGCCGGCCTCAGCGCGCCGATCCGGTGCCTCAGGACCTGGACCGGGTGCAGGCTCAGCAGGTGGTCGCTGTTCCACGGTCGCGGCAGCAGGATCGTCTGTCCGCCGGCCGCGCCGAATCGCTTCACGTTCGTGTCGGCGTCATCGATCAGGACCCGGTCGACCGCAGCGCAGAATTCCTTGCACGGCCCAAACAAAAACCGCCGCTTGTAATCAGGCATATGTCGCGCGATCCAGCGCAGTTTCCCGACGATGCACAGCTCGGAGAGACTGGGCGAGGACAGGATGCAGATGTTTTCCCGGCCGAAAGCACCCTCGACCGCGGCGAGGATTTCCTTGAAGTCGGGCATCGGCTCGAGCTCATCCCAGAACTCTGCCGTGTTGGCGGGCGCCCAGAACTTAGTTGCCGACCCCACGATCCGCTCGATCGCGACGTAATCGCCATTATTCGCCGGGTAAGGCGAAGCGACCTGGTGCGCCGCGCATATCCCCGAAACGAAATCAACCAACACCCCATCCATATCGAGCAAACACTGCATGATTAAAACTCTTTCCCGTGTTTATGCGGCCGGACGGCGTTGAATTCGATCTTGGCCATGATTGCCTCGCCGATTCGCGCGTTGAGGCCGGCGGCCAAGTCCAGCGTGCGGATGATCACGTCCGCCAGCTCTTCCTCGATCAGACTGAATTCGGGAATGTGGTCGCTTGGGCCATTGCCATTGCGCAGCGCTTCGAGCCCCTCGCACGCCTCGCTCATGATCAGCGCCAGCGCCTCGCCGTAATTACGGACCGGCGTTGCCTCGGCTTGTTCAAGGTCGCGCTTGAGGAACGGAATCACGCCTGCCGATCCGCCCGCCGCCATGAGATGCCCGAGCGCAGCCTTCCCTGAATGGATCAGGTTCCGAACTCTCTCGTCGCGATCCCAAAACCCTTTTGCTTTGGCCATCTGATGAATCGACTCCGTTAATTCATTAATGGAATCGATCGTCCGCGCTTGCTCGGCCGCCGTCAGCCCGCCAACCTGGTCCATTTCATCCACCTTTAAAATTTCTTGCCGTGCATCCATGTTTTTCCCGATCAGTTCGCGCATCCGACGGCGAAAATCGAGTCGATCCTTCAATAACTTGAGCGCATACTCCGCGACTCGTAATGTGTGGTTTTCATTCATCACTCATCATTCCGCATTCATCATTCGTTTCAGCCACTCCACCACCCGACCCTCGATCACTGCCGCCGCGTGCTCCGCCTGCCCATCCTCATCCATCCCCATAAGCAGCTCGCGCAGCTCGATCAACCGCGCCGTAGCCTCGGGCGACGGCTTCACCTGGCCCTGCTCCCAGCGGTTGACCGTCATCTCCGTCACGCCCAGGACCCGCGCAAACTCCAGCCCGGTGCAGCCCGCCATCAAAATCAGCGTGTTGATCTCATTGGCCGTCAACGTGTTAATGTTTTCGTTTTTCACCGATTTCATTAACACTATTAGGCGTCCTTGAGGATTTGTTCCATGCGCGCATAGAGCTTCGGGCATCTGCCGCTCGGTAGTTCCTCAAGGTAAAGCGCCGTCAGCTCGTCCCACGCCGCGACCAGGCCCGCCCATTGCTTCGATACCGCGCTCATCTCCCCGATCCGCGCCTTCGCCTCCGGCACCGCCTCGAGGAACCGGTGGCAGCGCCCGAAATCATCCGGATCAAGCGGATGGGATTTGTTCCCGAAATGCCGCTCCTCCGGAATCCCGGCACTTGGCCAGAGCGTGCGCGCCATGCACCGGCTGCTCAGCCCCGTGTCGTCCGACGCCAGCCATGCAAACAAGCCGATTCCTTCGGCCGCGGGAACGAACTCATGCCGCATCGCCTCGACGATGATGTCGGCGGCCTCGATGATCGCGTTGAATTGCTTCTCGGTTGCTTGCTTGAGGCCGAAATCCGTCGCAAGAAGATTCGCGATTTTCGCGACCAAATCAATTTGTGATATGTGAATCGCGGTTTTATCCATTTTCGTGCCTTCCGTGATTTCCGTCTTCATGCGGTTCGTTCCCGGATCCCGTGCGGCCCCCATCCCCATGCTGAACTGAAAGTTGTGAGTCATCTCTCATCTCTCAGATTTCATCTCTTCCCTCAACTCCGCCTCGGCCTGGCGCGCGAGCCTCTGCTCGCCCTCAACGCTGATCTGCCCCATGAGTAGCCGAGCCGCCCACTGCGCCCCATGCCGCCCGGCAATCTCAATCATCCGGCTCGCGATCAACACGCCGTTAATTTCCTTGGGCTGTGCCCGGCGCCGCAGTTCCTTGCGCGCCTTCCTGCGCTCGTGTTTCGATAGCCTCACCCCAGCCGCGTCCGCCGCGACATCGTTGTCAGCGCCACGCCGACCGAGAACTTGCGGGGCGCCCGGCGATCAAAAACGGCGCTCCAGCATCGCCTCAGTGCAAACTGCACATCATCAATCAGGAACGCGATCCGGTCGGCAAGCTTCGGTCGAATATCGAATACCGGTCCGTTCAGAAACATCGGGTCAAGCTTAATCTCAGCCATGTCTCAGTGCCTCCGTGTCTCTGTGGTTCAAATTCGTATCAGCTCGATCAACCCGCGCACGGCCGTCTCCGCCTGCTCGCGGCTCATCCGCCGCCACCCGCCGCGCTTCATCTCGCGCACAACCGCCGCCATCCCCTCCAGCGCTGCCCGAAACTCTGGCGTCCACCTGGGAACGCCAATCTCCTGATTGGCATGAAAAGCCCCTGGACGACTCCCACCCAAGTCATCGCCCAGGGGCTTATCCGCCGAACCTGAAACCTCGCCTAAGTTGTCCATCCCATCCAGATGTCCCACGTCATCCCCGGTTTCGGTTTCGGTCTGGACCCCGGCGTCCTCTATGTTGTCGCTCTCCGTTGCGGCGCCGGAGTCCATATCTAATTGGCTTTCATCAGCCGATTCATCTGCGCCTTTTCCAGATCCCGGATCCTCGCAAGCGCGCGGTTCATCCGTTTCATCAGGCTGCGCCGGCGCTGCTTGTTCAGGACGCCCTTCTCCAGTTGCGCCCTCGCCGTTTCGGCCGTCTTGATCAACTCGCTCATCTCCGCCCGCCTCACGAACGGGATCAGTCGCCCCCTCATCTTTTTCCGAGCCGGCGACGGCGCCGTGGCCGGCCGCACGATGTTCATCAATGCCGCAATCATTTCGAGCATTGTCCTTCTCCCTCGCTTCCGTGTATTCCTTGGCTTGCCGGCCCGGGCCCGCCGCCAGCTTGACCTCGCCCGAACAAAACCGGCACACCCTCGCGCCTTTTTTTGTGATCAGCACGCCGCACTTGCATTTCTTTGGCTCGCCGCATTTGGCCTGAGTCTCGTTGTAAGCCTGGTTGATCGACTTCTCGCCGGCCAGCACCGCCGCCTTCGTCTGATCGTCGGCGTGCTCCAAAACCGTGCGCGTCTGCTCAACCTTGCGCTCGCTCACTCCGACCATCGCCGCCGTTTCGGGCGCGGTAAATCCGCAATCTTGCGGATTTGAATTGGCTACCCGGCCGCGGCGGCGCTGTTGCAGCTCGCCCACCCATCGCAGCAGGTCCGCATCGGTCAGGTTGCGCCGATCGCGCTGGCATCGGATCGCGTATTCGACCGCTTCGTCCTCGCCCGAAAAATGTTTCTTGACCGCCGGAACATCGACCATTCCCACCCGCCGCGCCGCCTCGAGCCGCGTATGTCCATCGAGCAGGATGTATTCGTATTTCATGCGAGGATGATCAATTTCTCGTTCCCATACGATCAGCGGATGCGCCTCGTCAAAATAACCGCCCTTCATGCTCTCAATGATCCGCCCCAGCACCCCGTCATCGATCGGGAAGAGAGACACGAACGGCTCGGCGGTTTTGATGTGTGGAATGTACATTGCTCCGACCTATCAGCCCTATAAGACCTATGAGACCTATTCTTTGACCGCGCGCTTACGGATTGCTCCAGCCGGCGCCCTGGCGTCCCTTCCGTTCGCGCCACTTCTGCCGCGCCACGCGCAGCGCGTTCGTCACGCTCTCCCCATTCATCGCCCTGAACGACAGCCCCGTCGCCCGGTCTCGGAACCACCGCCACCCGATCGCCCCGCGTCCGCACGATCGCATCGGCATCGGCATCGGCGGCAGCTCCAGCACCTTCTGACACGCCATGCACGCGCGAAACCCGAACGCGCGCGATCGATCCCGCCTGAACTCATGCAGCGTTTTTTCCTGCCCGCAACACCAGCACTTCAGCTTCATCATCTCGCCACCGCTTCGTCTGCTATTGGCAACTGGGACCGTCAAATACTTCCTCGCGCGCCTTCCACTCCCGCCGGTGCCGCGCCTGCGCCGCCTCCACCGTCTCGCCCGCCCGCACGCTGAACGTGCTCTCCGTCAGCGCGTCTTCGTAGAGCTCGACCGCCCCGCCGCCTGGCAACTGTAACGGCCCAAGCGCCCGGGGCGGCCGGCTCTCTGCCGGAATGGTGGTGGCAGGGGGGAATCCGGCGGCAGGAACATCCCGGCCGGAGGCAACTCGACCCGGTTGGATCGGCTCGGCTGTTGCACATCCTGACTGTTCGTTCTCGAGGTAGGGCTTGAGGCAGGTTTTCATCGGCCACCATCCATCCCGCGTAAGAGATTCACGAAACCTGTTTGTGGTAGCGGGGGTGGGATTTGAACCCACGACATCGGGATTATGACTCCCGCGTTCTAACCGGACTGAACTACCCCGCATCAATCCCGCTACAGCCGCACGCGCCCGCGCAGCTCTTCGATCGCCGCGCAGCGCATCTCCAGTTTCTGGCACACACCCATCAGCCGGTCGCCCAGCTCGCTCTCGCCCCCCGAACGATCGCGGTCATCGCACGTGGTGGGACCTTTGCCCGCAAGCGCCGACGCGATGCGGTGTTCAAGCTCCTCGATCCTCTCTTCCAGCATTACGGCCAACTCCTGGAGCCGATAGACCGCCATCTCGACTTCGCCGCCATCAATCGGCTGCGGCGCGACCTCTTGCAGCGCCGGCGGCGTCGGCGTCGGCGGCGGACCCGACCGCAGTGCCCCGAACGTCCGTGATACATTCCAGGAAGCGGGTGAGTTCGACTCGGCTTTCGTCAAATTCGGCTTGCCCTTTTCGTTCTCCGCGGCCATCTCGCCCGTCCTGTGGTTGGATTAGTTGCCGGTCTCTCCCGGCCGTCACGGTGGCCCCAGCTTTGCCTTCCGTTGCGGCGTTTCTGCGGACCTGGGGTAGTCGCCGGGACCTCGCGCAGGCTGCATCAGTCCCAGGAATCGTCCTGTGCTCGAGCACAGACCTGACTCGATTTAGACTTGAGTGAGCAGCGGCTCGAGCGCACGCACGATCGCAACGAAAATGCTGTCCTTCGCGCGCTGCTCAAGCGGCAGCTCGCCGTACGGAACGCAGCACGGATGTTCTTTCTTCTCGACATCCTTGACCGTCCCGTACTTCCAGCCGGCATTGAGTTTCTCGCGCAGCCAGTTCTCGTGCGAGTCGGCGGGCCCCGAAACACCCATCTTGACGTGATACTCGACACCGTTGATGGCGGACTCCTTCTGCCAGTCTGGCGCCGCCGCCCACGGCAACTGCGTGCTATCGCCGATCGATTCACAGTAGGCGCGGTTGGCTTCATGACAGATTTTTGCTACGTCTTGAATGCTCAGTCTCATCGTCCTTGCTCCGTGATTGGGTTTTGCGCCGGTCTCTCCCGGCCGTCACACCACTTCGACAACTTGGCCTCCCCCCTGCGGGCTCTCCGGCACTCTTGGCAGGTGTCGCCTATCCACTAGCGCTCACACGCGCGCATTGGGTTCAGACCGAAATATCACTCACCGAAACGCCCAAAAAATCGGCGATCTTTTTGCCGACCTTTGGCCGCGCGGGGGCGATCATCCGTTTCCGAATGACCTTTCCGCGTCCGCGAATCCCGTAAAGGTGTGATGGTGATTTGTAGCCCATCGCCGTAGCAAGCGTCGGCAATCCCAGACCTCTCTCGGCGGCCAGCGCCTCGATCGTGGTGAAGTCCAGGTTGATCATCCCGCTCATCGTTTGTCCCAAAATCGTAAGAAAGTGACACAACTGGGGCGAGTATTTACTTCAGGTCCCGACTGATTGTCAAGTCCCAAAATGAAAGAAATATATTTTTTCTTCATTTGCTTGTTGACGGAAAATGAAACAAACGATAAGATTCCAGATATGATGACGCTTCAAACCACGGTCACGCGCCCTCAGCGGCGAAAGTCCAGATCAAGGAGGGAAATGATGCCCGCCTCATTAGCTCAAACGCTTACTGAGGCGCGCGAAAAAAAAGGTTGGTCGCTACGCGAAGTTGCAGAAAAGATCGAACAGATGGGTCTTGGCAGGATCAATTACAAATCGATCCATCGGGCCGAGCAGGGTTACGCATTGGATTTCGATGAAATCCTTGCGCTCGCCGCTGTCTACCAGCTCGATGAAAAAATCGTTTTGGAATCGTTCCGGTTCACATTCGGTCAGGCCACTGTGCTCAAGGAATTGACCAAGGCTGCCCGAAAGAATCGCCTGGATGTGGCCCGCCGTCTTCTTGATCTGCTCGACGCCGTAGCCGCCTAAAAAGCGCGCCCCACCACTGATCTCAGGGTAGGGCGCCGGTTTTAAAAGCTGAAATGGAGCGGGAAACGAGATTCGAACTCGCGACATCCAGCTTGGGAAGTAAGAAGTCACCACCTCAAAATAGGAGAACTCCCATGCTCACTGAGGTTTCCAAAGATACTTGGACGTCAAATTCTGATACCCGGCTAAAGCTTGAGTTGTTCACGTCGATGAAGAATCAAGTGGGAGGGGACACTATTTATTTAGTTGTCATATGTAGGAGGTTGACGTTATGAGTGTTCTCAATGATTACATTTCCGATTGCCGTGACCGTGATCTCAGTCCGCGCACGATTGAGCTTTATGAGTTTTACTTGAAGCTCTTCGTTTCGACCTGTCCTTTTCCTGGTGATCGCCCGGGTCTGCTGCGATTTTTATCGCAATACAAAAATCCGCGAACACGCCACCAAATCTATCGATCAGTCAAGACCTTCATCCGCTGGGCAGCTCGCCGCGCGTTATGCACGGATTACATCTCCGATCTGCGCATTCATTTCCCGGAAGCTGCGCCCAAGCCGGTTGTCACCCCGTCCGATTTTCGCCGGATCATGAAGTCCATTCCTGACACGCTCGCCGGCCGTCGCGACCGTGTCATTTACAAGGTCTTGTATTTCACCGGGGCGCGTCGCGATGCGATCCGTCTGTTGCAGTGGGACAGCGTTGATCTTACCGAGCCGTCAATCCAGTTCGTCACCAAGGGGCGCCAGGAACAGGATGTTCCGATCCCGGGTGAGGCCGCCGCGGCGCTCAAGGCATGGAGGCGCGAATGTCCCAGTCGTATCTATGTTTTCCCATCGATAACGCACCCTAAGCGCCCCATCTGTCCCGACGCCGTGACCCGCCGCTTGCCTGAGTATGCCAAGGATGCAGGGCTCGGTCGCCGCGTGAACGTCCATCGGCTCCGGCATAGTTTTGTTGTGCGCATGGCCGATGCTGGCGTTCCATATGAAACAATCGCCCTGGCCACCGGTCATCGCTCAACCGACATGGTGGCTCACTACGATCGCCGTAATCCGGCACGCCTCAAGGCAGTCTATGAGCGTGTTTTTCATTGACCGTGGAATCTTTGAATAAAAGAGCAGAAATCAGAAAGCAGGTCGAGCTTATGAGGCCAAAACCGAGAGCGCCGCCATTATGACCCAATGAAATGGAAAATACATTTGCAAAAATGCCATGCGTGGGTTGAATATGAACACCGGATTGATTATCAACCGGAGTTATCCGCCCATGTTCATGCGATCACTTAAATGTCTCGGATTCGCCACGCTCATCAACTTCTGTGTGGCCGTGGTTGGGTCCGCCGCTGGCGGTTCTATAAGCTATGCGCTCGATGATGCCTTAATTTCTTTTGGCCTCATGCTCACCGTAGCATACGTCATGTTTTTGTTGTATTTAACATTCTTTGATCCATGGCTGCGCCCAATTCTGGCGCGCACCAAACCCATCCGATGGATCGCGCCGCTTATCGCGTTCATCGCCATTACAATTGGGCTTGGGTATCTTGCAAGCAGCGACGGTGAAGGCTCTATGTTCGTCCTGATACATTGGATCAACGTTGCAGTTCTTCTCTCGATGTTCTTCTATTTCGAGAGATTCGGTTCAAAAATAGTGAATAAACAATGACGCGCGCTACTCCTGCGTCCGCGGTGGCCGGCCGTAGAACACGCGATCCGTCAGCGCCAGCACTTTCCCGTTCGTCAGCCTGGCCCACATGATCCCGATCTCCGCCGCGCTATACCGGATCATGGTCGATCGCACTGACCCCGACCCCCAGCCTTGCAGATAATCGTGCCCGTCCGCCCAGCTCCGATATGTCTGATACGTCAGGTCGGCCGTGTAGTATTTCTCGTGGATTTTCCGCAGTGTCGCGTTCCAATCCTGCTCAGCCGTGTAATCAAATCCCGTGTCGGCATTGAAAAACCATTGGAACGACCGGCACGAATCCTTTGCCGCGATGATCGCGCGCGCGGCGTTCGTCACGTCGAACTTGACCCACGGCGTGGTGTTGTAATTGGACGCGAGACTTTCCGCGGCCGAAATTACGTCGGCGCGCAGCTCGTCGCCGTGCGGGATGATCCGCATCAGCCCCATGCTCACGGTTAGGTTGTTGGTTGTGGTGATCGTTGCCCGCGAGCAAAAGTGCTTGGCCGCCCCATTGACGTAACACAGATCGAGCCATCCCTCGGGAACCTGTTCGAATAGCCCGTATTCCACGAGGCAATCCTCCCGCTCGGGCGACCAGATTTTAACGTTGGTCCATGCTTCCGCGACGTCGGCCGGGTTGATTGCGCCGATCCTGTCCAGTGGTTTCGACCTCCAGGTATTTCGATACCCGACGATGTAAGGTCTCCCCAGAATGTAGGGAAAATTCATGTTTGTGATCTGCGGCTCAACGAGATCAGCCCAATCCACCCCCATCCCCATTGGATACAGGCCGTTTGGATAGGTGTAAATATAGTCCGGTGCCTCCGGCGAATAGGTCTCCCCATACGGGTGCGTGCCCTCGCCGTCCCCATCCATTGTTCCAAGCGCTTCGATCCAATACAGGTCGCTCCCGGATTGCGAGTAGTATGGATCGACGACGTGATCAAGCAAGCACCGCAGCGCCATTATCCCTGCACCCTTCCCCGCATTTCGGCCAGGTGATTCAGTTCTTCATCGAGCCGAACGCAGATCCGCTCCGCGCCCTTGTAGTTGACTGCCAGGCACGTCCCGTCCACGTGCCGCGTTTTCCCATAAACCACACCTTCGGCCCCAAACCACGCGATATTCGCCGCATTGATTTGCGTGTGCCCGGCCGCCCCAAACCGGCTCGAATAAACCGTGGGCTTTTCAGGCGACGCCTTGCCGTCATATGTAATCGCGATCGTGTCGTCCTCGCCCCCCGCAAATTCGACCGCGTCCAGGGCGCCGTTCTCATTTACGAGCGTGATCTGGTCGCGCTTGTTCCCATAGGTCTGATAGTCGGCCGGCTTGTTTGGGTGAAACGCAATGTAATCTGTATAAAATTGGCCCTCGTCGGCTGGTTTCTCGGACTTGATCTTGACGATGATTTGGTCATACGCCCATTGCGAATGCACCCACAGCCACACCTGCGACCCATTAAACGTCGCGTAATAATCATATGGTTTCCATGCTGTCGGCTGCGCGAACGGCCCCGGCGTCAGCGTATGGACCACGAACTGGCCACTGCTGTCAACCTGGCGCGTCTGCACCTGCACGCTCGTGATGCTCTCCGGAACGTTCGGCAGCGAGATCACGAACGGCCACACGTAATCCGTCCCCTGCGTCGGGTGCGTCTTGATATCGACCCGCACGACCCCTTCGCCTTCGCCGAACACGGGCTCGCCCGGGTGATACACGCGCTGGTTCGTGGAAATCCAAATGTCCATCTGGCGCGTTTCCCAGTTCTCCAGGTTGAGCTGTGAAAAATAAATCAGCGCGCCGCGCTGGCCGTTCAGCTCGTATTGCTCAAACCAGTAGGAATTCAGCGGCAACGCGCCTAATGGCGCGCCCGGCGCGGCGTAGGGCCTGGTTGCGCTCGGAAACTTGTCCCGCGGCTGCGCCAGCGCATCGTACACCAGCACGTTGTCAAGCACTTCGTCGTTGCTCAGGAACGGCTGCCACCAGCAGCAGCCCTTGCCCCGGATCCTGCTCCCGACCAGGTAATCATACGGTATCCAGCTCGAGGTCGAGCCCGTCATCGGCGACGTTTTCTTAATCCAGTAGCGCCGGCCGCGCACGACCGCGCACATCCCCGGCCAGATCAGGCTCCTCATCGGGCCCCAATAGCTCAGCCAGCTCATCCAGTTGATCAGCCGCAGGTTCTCATGAGGTGGAACCCATCCGCCGCCCGTCAGCCAAGTTGTTTCCCGCTCGCCATACGACGTGTGCGGATCCTGCGAGGATGCCGTCACGGCCCTGTTGCGCAAATCGCACACCAGATCCCCGCCGGCGATCGCCGAGTGATCCACATTCACCTTCGGATACAGTTCCTGCCCCGGATCCGTCTTCCTCGTTTTGTCGCTGGTTACGTGGTCCAGAATTTGGAGCCGCCAGAAATATACGGCATCCTCCTCGTTTGTCGTCGCGTTGAAGAACTCATCCAGCATAACGGTCTCGAATTTAAACCCCGGCCCCGCCGTCACCGGCCCGTGCAGCTTCGGCGCATAGAGCCATGCATCCCGAAACGTCTGGTAATACCCGAAATTATCCACCACTGCGGCCGTGTGCGCGTGAATATCGTCCTGTGACCGCATCGGCATCGACCGCCCGACCCGGTGCCCGTCGTTGTCATCGTCAAGCGCCTGGTCCAGGTAATCGCTCTTTGTGTTCAGCGCCGCGGGCCCCGGCCCGCCCCATGTCGAGGGAATCCCGATCAGCACATTTTCCACGCGCTTCACGTTCAGGCCGAAGTATTCCGCGATCGCCATCCCGCTTGTGTCGATCTGCGGCCACTTGCCCGTGTCCGTATTGAGATAAATGGTTGTGTGGCTCGGCCCCACCGGCGGCGTCGTGAAAGTGCCTGTGAGGCTCGCCCAGGACGGCGCCCCGATCCGCTGCGCCTCCATCCCGTTCAGACCGCGATAGACCATCCACGGCGTCGATACCAGCAGTTGCGCCACCGCGCGCGAAAGATTGTCTCCATCCCACTGCTTAATCGAGAAGTGATCGCACGCCATGTTGAAGCAATGCGCTTGAAAACTCGAGTAACCGCTCGCGTAGATCCCGCAAGCGCAATACCAGCCGTCCACGCCGTAGCTCCCGGTGCGGTCGCGCCGGCAATTGGCGCAGTGCGCAATCCCCGCGATCTTCCACCCCGTCGCGTCGTAAGCATAATAATGGAATCTCAACTGCGTCGCCGCGCCCAGCTCCCCGACGTTGACCACGCAATACGAACCGCTCCGCGCCGACACCACGCCATCCCTCACCACGCCCGTCACGTCTTCCCACGTGCCCCCGTAATTGCCCTCGCATGAAAAATACTCGTCCGCGGCATCCGGCGGAACGATGAGCCCCGCCGCCAGCGCGACCTGGTTGTTTTCGATCAGGCTGTCAACCGATACAATCAGCTCGCTTTCATCCTTGTAAAACAGCGGCACGAACGGCTCGGGGTCGATCCACCGTTCGGGCACGTCATAAAACCGCAGCACGACGCGAATCTGGTCCGTCGAGGATGAGGGGAATTTCGTCGTTGCCGCCGACGCGTTGCCGTCGATCCTCACCGTGAACGTGTCGCCCGTGCTGTAACTGGCTTGTGTCAGGCCCAGCCCGCAAATCCTGAAACCACCATGAAAACAGATCAGCGACGGCGCGCCGATCGTCATGATCCCGATCGGCATCATGCTCATCCCATACGGCCCCAGTTGCAGCGCCGAATAGATCGCCCTCGGGCTGATGTCCCCCGCCGCCAGCCGCAGCGTCGCCGTTCCCGCGCCGGCAGCCACCAGGTCATACATCGCCACGATTGACATGTTGGCCGACGGCGACTCATACAGGTTCGTGTAATCGTTATTGATCCCGCATCCAATGATGTGCATCCAGTTGACCTGGGCCTGTTCTTCCGCCACCGCGTCGGCCAGCTCGTTGTAAAGCCGGATGCTCTCATCGACCGCGGCTTTCTCTCCACCCTGAGCCACCAGAATCCGCTTGAAACATTTGTGCAGCGAACTGGCCAGCGCGCACCCCTGACACGCGTCGAGCACCTGGCGCTCGAGCGTCGCCCCCGGGATCGTTCCGATCGGCAGGTTGTTGAATTCGGGATTTGCCGGCACGCCCGTGAACGTCATTGCGTCAACCCCATCCACCCGACCAGCAGGACCGAAACCCGTTCCGTGGTCGTTGTCCCGCCGGTATTGATCACGGTTGTGTCCCCGCCCTGCAGCTCGCAGTTCGGCGTCGATTCGCCGACAACGACCAGTTTCCCGTCCGCGAAAGACAGGCGCTTAAAGAATGTTTCCGTTTTCCCGTTGTATTGATCCACGCGCCGGTCCATCACGTCCACGTGCGTCAGCATGGACGAAGTCTGCGGCTTTTCCTCAAGCTCCGTCAGCCGCCGCTCGAGCGCCAGTATGTTCTGGTGAATCGTCGCGATCAGTTGCCGCGCTTCCGGATCCGCCACCGTCGCCGGCGATCCCAGCGCCGCCGCTTCGCTCCCCGGCCGTGTCCTTACTATCTTCTCGCCCATGTCGGTTCCTTCTTCACTTGTTCCTCACGCCGCTTCCAATCTTGCTCCCGATTTTGCGCCCAATCCTCCGCGTCCCGATCCTCCGCACGCTCGTGCCGGCCGCTGCCGTTTCCTGTGAGGTGTTTGCACTCGGCTTTTTCCCAAGCCGGTGTCCGCCCAGACCCGACGCGACTCGCGCCGCCTGGGTCAGCCCGCCCGTCGGCGCGCCCGTCCACATCGAGACCGCATCGATCGTGTCCATCACGGCCTTCTCAAACCGCCACCGGTCCCCTTCCGATGCCGCCTGATACCAATCATGGACCGCGCGCGCCGTCGTGTCGATCGTCCGCCCCGCCATGTTTTCTGATAGCGCCGTCCCAATGTTCCCCATCGTCGCCGGTCGGCGCGCGATATCCACTAGCGCACCCACGAGCTTGCCGGCGCCCGGAAGCCCGATATCGGTCAATTGCGCCGCCAAGTCGCTCGCCGAATCGACCAGCTTCTTCTTTATCTCCTTGTCGTCATCGTCGCCGCCGCCCGTCAGCAGCCCGCTCGAGGCGCTCGAGACCAGGCTGCGCGCAACGCTCGTAACTACCGCCGAAGCCACCAGCCCCGTCAGCCCGATCCCGACGTTGCCCCACATCCGCCCCGCCGGCCGGCCGGCCTTCGTCGCGCCCTTGGCCTTGATCAGGTCCTTGAGCAGCACGTTTGCGGACACCGCGGGTTGTCCGAAGAACGGGAACAATCCGCCCAGTCCCATCTTTTTGAGCGCCGTATAGGCCCCGGTTTCCTCGAGCGCCGTCGATGGGTTTTGCGTCAGCCGCGTGATCCGCTCGACCTCCTCGACCGCCTCGGCCTCGCTCATGCCGTCGGCCACCAGCGTCTCATAACAACGGATCGCGTTTGCCATCTCCGCCTTCGCCATGAAACTCAGTGCGTATTGCGTCAGCCGCCGCGCCCTCAGCAGGTTCTTGCTTTTTGTCGCATCCTCATCCGTCGGCAGGTTCGCCATCGTCCTCAGCACGCTCGTCTCCCACCTGTCGAAGAAATACCCGTCCTCCAGCAGTTTATCCCGGATCGCCTCCATCTTCGGCGACAGCTTGAGCACGCCCAGCCCCAGGTCCCGATGCACTGGCTTCAAGTTCCGCGCGAAAAACATCGCCGCCAGCGCCGGCGACCGTTTGGCCAGCTCGGCCGCCATCATGATCGACCCGCCGATCCGGTTGCCGACAACGATCGACGTGAGCCTGAATCCCAGGATCGCCGTCGCCGCGCGCCGCTCCATCTTGGCCAGCCACTTCTGCAGCCAGCCCCACCCTTCCGAATGCGTCTCCATGTGCGTCAGCCGCGCGATCGTGTGCTTCATGCGCGACGCGAACTTGGCGCCCACCCGCTCCGTCATCGCGTTCTGGAATCCAGTCTGCTGCTTGACGCCCAGCCGCGCCTCCTCCTCGGTCGGCTTGACCGCGCCATGGTTCAGCAGCGCCAGCGCATCGAGCGAAGGAATGCTCTGGTGCGTGAAATCCGCCATCTGTTGCACCTGGTCCAAAAACGCGTCAAAAATATTTTCCAGCATGATCGGGTGGCCGTGCGGCACGCGCTCTTTGACCATTCCCATCTGCGTCAGTTGCTTGGGATCGAAACCCTTGATGTCCTCGAGCGCATTGATGTTCCCCGCCGGCCGGTCGCTGCGGTCGGTCAGAATCCTCCAGTGCGTCTGGTTGCGGAATTTCTGATATCCAAATATCTTGTGCGACGTTTCATTGCCGGCTTCGGTCAGCGCCTCCTTCAACACGCGCATGATTGCCACCATGCGTTTCTGTTTCTCGCTCAACCCCATCCCGGCAAACGGCCCCGTGCCGCTGATCAGGTCCTCCACGATCTGCGCCGTCCGCTCCGGGCTGATCCCGCCGATGATGTCCCGGCCATGAACGTTCAACTTCCGCTTGTCGAACGATTTGAACCCGTTCAGTTTCACCTTCATGCGCGCCTCGTTGTCCCACCACAGCGCGTAGAGGTTCATGATCTCGGCGTCCGTCAGCATCTGCGCGTGCCCGTCGATCATGTATTTCTTCTTCTCGCTCGACCATGCCCGCAGCTCCGCGTCCGTGATGCCCTCGGCCGCCAGCGCCGCCTTGAGCTTGCGCAGCACCTCGCCCACGGCCGTCATCGCGTCCCGGCTGCCCTTGCGCAAATTCTCGTAAAGCACCTGGTAGATGACCGACCCCTCATCCCCGCCGCACAACGTCAGCGCCCAGCTCTGTTCATCGCCGCGGCCATCGACCAGCCATTTCCGGAAAATGCCCCGCTCCGGCGGCGTTCGCCCTTCCTCGATCTCACTCAGCAGTTCCAGCGCCGCCTCAACCTCCTTCGTCGCCTCGATCCCGGCTTCCGCGCGCTTCACCTTGCGCGTCCCCGCAATGTGATCCTGCAGCAGATCGCTTGCCGCCTTGATCTCCGCCAGCCGCTCGAACAGCTCCCGGCTCGTCTTCCACGGCAGCGACTCGACCATCGACTCCATCTCATCCTTGAGCGCCGCGATTTCATTCTCGGCATTCCGCACTGCCTCCGGGCTCATCTCCGCCTTGAACTTCGACAGATACCCCTTCTTGTTGTGGAGCTTCTTGCGCAGCTCGACCAGCGACTTATACCCCTCAAGCAACTTGTTCCACTCGTCGCCGTAGGGCAGCCCCACCCGCGGCTCGTTATAGAGTTTGTCCGGATTGACCGACGTGATCAGCTTCGCCGCGGCTTTGCCGTAATATCGCGCCAGATGCTTATCCAGCGCGCGGCGCAGCCTGGCCAGCACCGCCATCGGGTTTTCGGCGCTCCGCTCGATTTCCGCATACCTCACCGGCCCAAACGCCTCGATCAACATCGCCTTGGCGATTCTCCGCCCCGACGCCTCATCGCCGCCCGCCGCCTGGATCGCGTCCTCCGCTTCCTCGAGCGCGTCATTAACCTGGTGCAGCGCACCCGCCCACTTGACCAGGTCTCCCTGGTATCGTTCCGCGATCTTGCGCAGCGACGCATCAATCACGTCGCCCACGGCCCGCGCCGTCCCGCTCTTGATCCCTTCGGCCCGGCCGGCATCGAACGCCGCGCGCAGCGCCTGGTAAATGGTCTCCGGCTCTTTCCCCGCCACCGGCTCTTGCCCCGTGAGTTTCTCCAGGCTCTCGGCCGCTTCCTTGACCGCCGCCGATTTGCCGAGCCTGCGGCCTTTCTTCTCGCCGGCGCCCGCCGCCTGCCGCACCGCTCGCCCGGCCGGAATGCCTTCCTTTGACGCGGCCCCGGCCGTCTCGCCCTCGATCACCTTTTTGAGCGCCGTCTCGGCCGCGCGCCGCTCGAGCCGCCGCCCGCGCCTCTCGGCCTTGGTTGCCTTCTCCTTGGCCCGCGCCCGCTCCAGCGCAACCGCCGTCCCGATCGCCTGCGCCTTCGCCGCCTCCGCCCGATCCATGAACGCTTCCAAATCCTCGACACGGTTCCGCAACCGGAACTCCTCCCGCTCGCTCATTGAATAGAGAATCTCGCCGCCGGCAGGGGCCTTTTTTTTGTTAACTCTTTCTTTTGCCCTCTTCCGTAATTCACGAAGTCTTTTTAGACTTCCGACGATCCCGCGGCGGCTATCCCCACGTGGCGCCGCAGGATCGCTAAGAGGTAGGCTTAACCGTTGTTCGAGTCTTTCGATCGAACTCTCTATTTTTTCCAGTCCGCCATTTTGCTCGATTTGCTGATCCAGATCATCTCGTATTGCGGCGCGTTGCTCATTCAGCATCGCCGAGACGTGCTTTCTGTGCTCCGAAATGATTTGATTCGCCTCATCCCCGCCAGCCGCTATTTTATTCGCCAAATCCACCGCGCCCTGATATGTGCCATCAAACGGATCGACACTATAGATCGAATTCGCATAGGCGTCGGCATGGTTGGCAAACCGGAATTTAACCCCATGCACCGTTACATAAACTGATCCAGTCTGTGCGTAATGAATATCGCCGCTGAACTTTTCCGCAAACCTCCTTGCCATCTCAATGTGATTTTGGCTACTATAGATCGTTCCGGGACGGTTCGTGCCGTCCGGCGCAAGCCGGTTCCGCTCCGCGGACTCTGACGGGCGACTTATCGCCGATTGGCGATTCAACACTGTCGCGCCACGATACGTCCCGGAACCCTTTCCCTCCAGCTTCGCCCGCGCCGCCACCACCAGCTCGCTAATCTGCCGGTCCGTTGCCTTCCGCCCCAGTAATTTCTCGAGCGCCTTCTGCATCATCTCCCACAGCCGCCCGATCAGCCCCGCGCCCACCCGGTCAAATTCCCCGGCGCCGATCCGATCCGACAACCATTCCTCCGCCGCCAGTCGCATGTCGTCAATCCCGTGTTCCTCCGCGTAGGCCTCCACTTCCGCCCGCCGCTCCTCGATCAACCGGTCAAGCCACGCGTCCAACCCATCGCCCAACACCGCTCGCAAGCCCCGGTGGCCCACCACCTCATGCAGCGCCACGAACGCCGCGTCATGCTCCGCGTCCAGGTTATCCGCCACGATCCATACCGTGTCGGTGTTCGGGTCATACGCCCCGCGCATCCCGCGCCGCCGCACTCCGGCCGGCACATCGCTCTCGCTCTGCACCACGTGGAAATTCTTCGGCCCGTTCGTCCAGTTCTTTTGCAGCTCAGCAACCTGCGCCCGCGCTTCTTCAACCTTGACACCCCGCGCCGTTCGGCGCGATAATTTCCTTGGCTTCGCGCGCTGAGAGTCAGGGATCATTGAGGCGCGCGTTGTCGACCCGGCCTGCCCCGACAGTCCGGGGGCTTCTCCCCTTTGCCAAATCACCTCCATGTTATATGCCGACGCGCCCTTTTGAACCGGGTATTGCGAAATTAAATTTCCAGTGCGGCCTTGTTCATCAATCGTCCCATCCGGACGCACAATCACCCCATGAACCGATCCGTCCTGGTAAATCCGGATATAAATATGGCTCCCAAAACTTTCTTCCCTATCGTCGAACAATACCGCTCCGGCGTTCTTTAGCGTCTCCTCGACCATCCCAAACCAGCGCATCCGGTCCTTGGACCATAACCTTCCCGTGGATGTCAACTCATCCGGCCTGGGTTGTCTCCTGAGTTTCGGATCCTCTTTCCAATTGCCCGTCTTCTGGTCCGGTTTCCTGCTTAATAAATGTTCCAGCCTCAGTCTGACGCTGCCATTTTCGGGATGGCGCATCTTGATCCGTTTCCCATCGGCTCCAACGATCGTTTCGGGCCAGCCGTTGAATATCTCCGCGCACTCTGCCAGTATTTTTGTTCTATTCCGTTGGATATCAATCAAATCCGGCTCGACAGGATCCTTCGCGACATCTGCATCCCAAAACTTATCCCCGACCGAATACAGGATCGGGTTGCCGCGCTCGCTCGTTTTCGTTTCAATTGTCGCAAACAACTTGTCGAACGCCGCGTTGATTGCCTCGCGCTCCAGCCCGGCCGGATACGGATTGCCCTTGTATTTGTTCTTGTCTGAGTAGCGCTCGCCCTCGACTCCGTGCACCAGGTAGTCGTTGCGTCCGTCCGCCGCCGCGATCTTGTCGAATACATACGACTCCAGCGCCCGCGCGAACATCTCGTGCGGCCGCTCCCAATATTTGCCCAGCGTCACCGCCTCGCGCGCGTAATCTGTGTTCACCTCCGTCGATGGCGTGTAAGTCTCGTCTCCGCGCAGCGTGTTCAGGTTCTCCTGCATCCTCTCCAGTCGCGGCTCGGCCAGCCCCACCCATTTCTCCCAGCTCGCCAGGTTCGCCCTGCTGATTGCGTCCGGTTTCTCGCGCGCCTTGTCGATGTAGCCCTTGACCCGTTCCAGATCCTGAATCAGCTTCTCGATCGCCTGTTCCTGGTCCATGATCGCTTCGGCCCGCGTCTTGTTGCGCTTGAAGATCGCCCGCATGACCCCGTCATACGCCTCTTGCAGCTCGGCGCGCAGATTGCCCGGATTCGTCCCCACCCGCGCCGCTTTTTCCGGCGTCCGCGTGTCACTCTCCATCGTCGCCTTGCCGGCCGTCCCCAGGTCCCGCCCCATCTGCCCGAAATAATGATCCAGAGCATGCGCAAACTCGTGCGCCAGCGCCCCCGCCCCGCGCAACTTCGTCAGGTTGATCACCAGTTTGCCCGGCTCATAATGCGCGCTCGCCCATCCGCCGCCGCGCGCCCCGAACGCCAGCGCCATCGTCCCGTCCAGACTCAGCGCCCGCGGCTCCACGCCCAGCACGTCGGCCAGGTCGTGCAGCGCCTCGAATGCGAAGTTTACCGCCTTCTGCCGCTCGTCACTCGCCACCCAATTCCCGAACTCCACGCCCCGGAACCCGAACTGGTCAATGAAATCCTGTGAATCCACATCCCGGCCGTTGCGAATGTCCTTCCCGGATCGCTGCAAGTTGTCCAAATGCGGCCGGTCCGGCATGACCGGCCCCTCCGCGCGCTTCTTCTCCCACTCCGCTTTCAGGTGCGCCTCAGCCTCGGCCTCGCTCGCAAACCGCCCCGGCAATACATGATATCCCTGCGTGATCACGTAATTGCCGCGCTGCTGATCCAGCCTGATCTTCTTCCCCTTCAGATACGCCGGCACCGGCTTGGGCCAGCCCCGGTCGATTTCCTCTTGCGCCTTGCGCTTGTCTTTGTATGTGATGCGCAACGGGCTATATCGCTGGTTCGGCTTGGTGATCGAAAAATACAGATCGTTATGATTTTCAGGATCATTCTGCTTGGCGAGCTTGAAGGCTTCATTGGCGACCGCTTCGATTTCCTCGACCGTGCGGCATGACCCCAGTAATGCCCGCGCCATCTTGAGCATCGCAATATACTGCCGTCTTCCGTCTGCCGTGTCGCGCAACGGCCGCACGCCGACCCGATCCCGGATCGTCTTGAGCATCCACACGACATCGGGATTCATCCCGGCCTCGATCATGTGCGCATAGTCCGGCGCCGGCCACACGTTGTCCTTCGTCACGTGCTCATACTCTTCCCCGGCCGTCATCCCCTCCAGATCCGAAACATCGAGCCCCCGCGCCGCCCACCGGTCCTTGCGCGCCCCGCCGATCTTCTCCCCGGCGTCCTGGATCATCTCATCATTCGAGGTCCTGCGGCCCAGCTTCCGCTTCGGCTTCTCGACCGGCTTCGCAGCCGCGGCCGTCGCCGGCGCGCCAATCTTCACCGGTTCCCGCTCAACATTCTTCGCCTTGCGCGCCAGTTTTCGTTTCGGCTTTTCCGCTTGCGCCGGCTCCGCCTTGGGCGAAGGCGGTTCTTTCGCAGCCGATGGCTGCTCTGCGGGCTTCTCTTCTTCCGTTTCCTCCGGCGTCCCGAACTCAAAATCATCCTCCGCCGGCTCCGCCCGCTTCACCACGCGATCGACCTCGAGCGTCTGCTCGGGATTCGCCTCCAGAATCACGTGGTCCTGCAGCTCGATCTTGTCCGTGTCTGGATTCGAGCGCAACGTGAACTGTTCGCCGCCGATCTCCACCACCGATCCGTCCGGCAGATCCAAAACCTGCACGCTCTGTTTGGGTCGGTAGAAGTATTCCCCCGTCGCGTCGTTGCGCAGTTCGATATATTCATCAGGTCGCAACGGCTCCTTCGTGCGCGCCGCCTCGTCCAGTTTCGCCTGCGCCTCCGCTGCCGCCTGCTCGGCCATCTGCTCGGCGTAAGCATCGTCGCGCGCTTGTTCGTGATCGCTCTTCAGCGCCTCGCCCCGCTCGCCCGTGTAAACTTTGCTCAGCAGGTTCTCATTCAGCCAATCGATGACGCTCTGTTTCGACGGCAGCGGGATGTATTTGTCCGGGCCCGGCTCGCTCAGAATCCCTGCCTCATACAACCACTGCGCCACTTCATCCACACCGACCGGCCCGCCGTTTTTCGGCATCAACTGCGCCGCATTGCGCGCGCCGATCGCATCCTCGATCTTGTCCAGCGCCCCGGCCTGACGCAGCTCCGATTGCAACTCGAGCGACAATCCGCCTGCCGTGATGATTCGCGTCACCGGCCGCGCCCCGTGCATGTTGTCAAAACCCTTGGTGTTTTCAGCCGTCCGTGCCCGCGCCGCGATCTTGTTCCTGCGCCGCTGTTCTTCTGCTGCGCGCTTCGCATGCTCCTCGTCATAGCGCTTCAAGGCCTCGTCGGCCCAGGCCTGGCCTTTGTATTCCTCGATCACATTGCGAGGCGCCAGACCCTCCTCCGCGGCCAATTGAACCTGCTTCTCGTGGCGCGCCAGATCCGCCTCGCTCCCAACCTCCGCCCGCGTCTTCTGCCACAGTTTCTTCTTCGCCCCGGACTCCGGTCCGTGGGCCGGAGCCGCCTTCGTCGGCGTCGCCACTCCGGCCCCGGCTAAATGATTATTTTCTCCCCCCTCTCCCGCTTGAATAACGACCGGCCGCGCCGCCCGTTTGCTCAGTCGTCGTCCCGGTCCAGTCTTCGCCTCTCCAGCCGCCGGCGTCGCTTCGCCTTGCGCGCGTCCGCCGCCAGGAACTCCCGCGCCACTGACATCCGCGCCGGCGCCTTCCCGTGTTCCTCCAGCCACTGCCGCCCCGGCCGGCTCGAGCTCATCGCCATGAACCTCCGCTGTCTCCCGCTCACGCTCGGCATTTGCCCCCTCCGCCGCCCCCTCGACATTCGTTTCCAACGCCGGCGCCGGGCTTTCGCCCTTCGCCCCTTCAGCTTCGCTCTGCTTCTGTTCCTCCGCCCAATCGTCGAAAACCTGCTCGGCGTGTTCCTGCGCCGCCCATTCGTCAAACTCAGCCTCCGCGCGCGCCAGCGCCGCGGCGTCGCGTTCCTTGTCACTGCTTTCCTGCGCCCATTTCTCAAACACCTTCGCCGCCCGCGGCGTCGCCGGCATCGGCGTCCGGCCGTCGTCGCCCAGCGAATACCACCACGCCCCGCCGACCCTCCACGCCCGCAACGTATCCTTGCCCTCGCGCTGGCGCTCGAAATACACGCCGGGAGCCGTAGCCTCGGGCGAAGGCTCCTCGCCCGTCTCCGCCTCGAGCCTCCCGCTCTGCGCCGGCGTCGCCGCCCACGGCGCCTCATTGCCGCGCTGAATCATCCAGCCGCCGTCGTTGTTTTTCCACGCCAGCACGCGCCGGCCTTGGCTATCGGTCCGGTCCAGCTTCTGCCCCGACGTCTCAAACTCCTGGTCCGCATACGTCCGGTTGAGCGCTTCGGCCATCCGCCACGACCGCTCCACTGGATCCTGCACCTGCATGATCGCCTGCGCCCGCTCCGGATCGAGCCCCTCGCCGGCCAGCGACTTGACGGCCTGGTTGCGCTCGAACGAATCCAGCGCCCAGCGCCGCTCCTCGTTCGACTGGGCCCCCAGCACCGCCCCCTTGAGCGCCTCCCGGTCCTCGTCAGCCACCTCAGCCCCGCGCCGGTTCAGATATTCGTCCACCCATTTCTTTCGGCTGTCGATCCTTTCACCGCGCTCGCGGTAGCTTTCCACGCCCTGCATCGCCCCGCCTTGCATCGCCGTCCCCACCAACACGGCCGGCAGTTGCTCTCGCCCGAATTCGCCCAGTGTCGGCTCCGTATCGCGCAGCCCCTGCTCCTTGCGGATCCCCTCTTGCCCCATGAACGTCGCGGCTTCCGTCGCCGTCTCTTCGGCCATGTCTGCCGCCAGTTTTCCCGTGAACTGCGCCGCAGGCTGTGCCCCAGGGACCTTGGCCAGCGCACGCGACAGCGCGCCTTCGCCGCCTTCCTTGAAAATCTTTCCCAGCACCGGGATCTTCGACATCAGCCGCGTCCCCGCCTTGCTGAAAATCCCCGTCGTGATCGCTGACCCCACCGCCTCCGGAACCGCTTCCCAGTAACCAAACTCCTGCGCGTCGTCTTCGACTTTGGCGCGGATGTCGTTCCATTCCTTCTGGCTCAAATTGACATTGTTCTTTTGCGCTTGGTTGAGAACTTCCTCGAGGAACTGGTCCTTGGCTAAACGATAAAACGCGACCCCGCTCAATGTGGCCGCGCCAACCATCGACCCGGCCACCCCGCCGATCGCCGCGCCCGGCACCGCGCCGGCGCCACCCGCCTCCGCCGTCACTGCGCCGCCGATCGCGCCGCCCAGTGCTGCGCCAGTCTTGCCACCGATCACGCCGCCCCCAATGGTTGTCGCCACGCTTGTCGGGATACTCTGCGGCCCTTCCCACAGGCCCTTGCGCAGCGTGTCGCCGCTCACCGCCTGCCGCGACGGCAGGAATTCGTCTCTCCGCGAGCGTTGAATCGTTGCTTCCGGACTAAACGCAGATTCCTTGGCATATTCGACCGCCGCGCCCACGCCCTTCGGCTTCTTGGGCAGCTCGATATTGCCTCCGCGCGCGACCCGCGCCAGGTCCTCCGGCAGCCTGTTTAGAAGCGCCTGCCCCGTCGAGACGATCAGGTCCTCGGCTCCACCCAGCACCCCCGGCCGGTCCGGCAAATCCTTCGCCGTGATCCGGCGCTCCGGGTGCGCCTCGTTCCACCCCTGCGCGAACTGCTCGGCCTTTTGCTCCGCCGTCAGCGGCTTGTCCGCCTCCGCCATGCGCCGCAAATACTGCGCCGGACTCCAGTCCCCCTTCGTCGCCCGAATCAAATCGTTCGCCGTCGTCGGCGTCGCGGGATTGCGCCGGTTCCACTCCGCGGCCTGCCGTTCGTATTTCTCGTATTCATTAATCCCCATCGACGCGAATGGATTCACCGCCGCGGCCGATTGTGCCACGGCCGCCCCGCCGCCCTCCGGCTCCGGCTCAATCCCGTATTTCCTCAAAAATGCGTCGCGTTCGGCAAAATTATCCATTCCTGTTTTCCCTCACCCATTCATCCCATGTTTCCCATCATTCCCATGGGTCCCGTGCGGCCCCGATTCACTCAACGCCCATGAACTGTTTCTCGTATTTCTCGATCAACGGCGCCGCGTTCGGATCGTTCGGGTTTTGCATTGCGATCTCGTAGGCCTTCGCGTCGTTCGGCGACAGGAAGAACTTGTAATTGCGCCGCTTGAGCTCGAGCATTTTCTGTTGCGCCTGCATGAGCTTTTGCCGGCTCGGGGCGATGTTCTCCGGTTCGCGCCAATTGGTTATCCGCCCCAACCACTTGCCGCCCTCGGCATCTTTGATCTCTGCCTGCGCACCAGCGATTTCGCCCTCAATCACCCCCGCATACTGCGTCGCCTTCTCCTTCGTCATTGCCTTTACCCCGGCCTGCTTGGCCGCCGCCTTCATCAAATCCCGGTCCGACGCGTTCGGATTGAGCTCGCGCAACCGGTCGATCGCGTCGAGGTAGGTTGCCATTTTCTGGCTCGGTGCCTTCTGGCCCTTGGCGTCCGTGTCATAGAAATCCTCCACGTCCAGTCCAGCGTTGCGCGCGCCGGACTCCCAATACCCCGGCTGCGAGATCGCCTTCGACGGCGCCTGCCGCTTCGTCAGCAGCGACGGATCGCCAGACGGGTTTTCCTGCGTGCGCGACGCCTGATAGCGCCGGAAGGATTCAGGCGTGTATTCCTGCTGCTCCTTGATCAATTGCTGGCGCCGCGTCTCGGCGTCAAGCGCCTGTTGCCGCTGCTGCGTATCGCCGTATTCCATCGCATGCCGCGCCGCCTGGTCCGCGTCCTGCTGTTGCTGGTATTTGAACTTGCCTGCATTCAAACCAAAATCGCGGTTCGAATTCTCCTGAGTCACTTTGTCCTTCGCCGCCTGCCGGTCCAGCTGTGCCCATGCCCGCCGGTTTGTATCGACCCGGAATTGGGTCTGGGCCAGTCTGCGATCGTTATCCGCAGAAATTTTAGCCCATTGGTTTTCCCGGTTTTCGCGCTGCATCGCGATTTTGCGATTCCATTGCTGATTCTCGTCGGCCGCATACGCTCCGGCGCGCAGCGTCGCACCCATCGCCTCCGCGCCCATCGTCGAATAGGGATCGAACCTCGGCGGCGCGCTCTGCGTCCTGTATCCCGCGTCGGCCGCCTGCTCGCCCATTGTCCGCATGCGTTGCAGGCCCATCCGCCGCCGGTCAAACGTGCTGCGCTGCCCCAACTGCGACATCCCCGCCGATCCCCGCCGATTTGTCCACACAGCCATTTCGCCGCTCCCTTGGGCTTTCACCCTTTACCATTCACGCTTCATACTTTGCCGACGCTATCGGCCAACCTGATCCCGTGCACGACCGTCCCCGCCGGCACGATCGCGCTCAGCTCGTGCAGCCTGTTCCGCGGCGACCGCCGCAGCCGCATCGCCCGCCCGTCGTAGGCCACCACCCGCTCCACCAGCACACCCGCCTGCCTCAGCTCGACCGTCACCGGATACCGCTCCGCATCGACCCGGATCGCGGCGAACCGCAGCGGCGCCGGCGTGATGATCTGATGATTCAGCCAGCTCCACGGCTCCCTCAGCCGGTTGATCTGCCACACCCCGCCTGCGAGCTCGTGGCGCACCCGCCCAATGAGCGCCATCTCGTCGATGTCCGCCGCATGCGCCAGGTCGATTTCCCACATCTCGCCGGCAATCAAATCCCACGGCAGCGCAATATCGCCCCCGTTCGCGATCGCGATCGATCCCGCCGCCGTCCCGTCCGCATTGAGCCCCAGCACCATCGACGTGTAATCCTTGGACCCCACCCGCACCGCCGAGAAACTTCCCGGCTCTTCGAACTTGAGCAGCACCCGCCGCCACGCATTTACCCCGTCGGCCTTGCGCAGGTTGATCCCCTCCGGACCGATCGTGATCACCTTGCGCGTCGTCAGCCGCAGCTCCGTGACATCGGCATCCGCGCCGCCAAATTCGAACTCCACGGCCCCGGCCAGCCCCAGCGAATCCTCAATCCGGAACTCGCGCCCGTTCGCCACCGATATATCCGATCCATTCACGGCGCGGTTCTTGTAAATCGTGATCGCCTTGTTCGTGTAATTCTTGGCGAAAACCTGGCCGCTCACCAGTTGCCGCTCGCCCTCGAACTCGAACACCTTGTCCGCCCACGGCTCCAGTCCCGGATCCCGCCGCACAAAATGGATGTCCGTCACCGGACCCACTCGCTGCAACGGCCACAGCCGGATCGAATGAATCCGTCCCGCGCCCGTCATCCACGCGTCCAGCGTCCACAGCGCCCCGTCCGGCATCGTGCGCGGGAAATGGAATACCTTGCTCGATGTCACCGGCACCGTCCACGAACTCGCCCCCAGCGTCAGCTTGACGTTTGCCGTGAAACTTTCCCGGTCCGCCAGCACCTGACCGCACGCCCATGTCCCCTGGTTCGCGAACTTGAGCTTGACGCCCCGGCAGTGATCGCCCCCGATCTCGACCTGGCCCGTCACCTCGCGCAGCGCCTCGATGTTCACGCGCACTTCGGCCACCGCGCTATCGGCGCCGTTAAAGTCCCAGCCGATCCGGCTTACGTCTCCCAGGGCGAGCACCTTCTCCACCCCCGGCTCCACCGAAACCGGCTGCGGGTCGTTGCTGCCATTGATATAGAAGCGCATCGACCGGCTCTCGGCCGCGCTCGACTGGATCGTCACGCTCACCGGCGCCGCCTGCCCCGGCACCTCGTAATCCTCGATGAGCCACGGCTGAATGACACCCGCGTCGCCGTTCACCGTCCAACTCTGGCCCACCCCGCGCAGCCCGCGCGTGAACAGCGTCAGCGAATCGATATGAACCGGCGTGTGCGGCGAAGCCGATTCGATCCGTGTCCCGACCCGCGCCCATTCCGCCGCCGTGAGCGCCGACCGCGGGATTACAAACCGGCCGCTCGTTCCCGCCGCCACTTCGGCCGTGTGCGCCACCGTCCCGTCCGACGCCTTGAAATCGATATAGACCGTGCCGGCCCCGCTCGCGTTCAGCTCGCCCGCCACGAACCGATCCGGCTTGGGGAACTTGATCCAGTTGTCCGCCCACTGATCGACCACCCGGTTCGTCAGCGTCACCGTCCCCGCCGTCTCGATCACCTTGCGATCGTAAAGCACGATCGTCCGCTGCCTGGACTGGCTCGTCATCGAGAACTGCCAGACGCGCCCCTGGGCGGTAGTGATCGGGTAGAGTTTGCCCGGCAGCACGTTCTCCATCGGGGTGTTCGCGTTCTCCACACCGCTTTCGTTCCACGACCGCGCCAGGATCGTCGTCGCCGGTCCCTCCCCTTCGAGCATCAAAAAATCCATCGCTTGCGGCTGATCAAACCGGATTTTTTTTCCCGTCCAGGACAGCGTCCCGCCGCTGAGCTTTGACCACCGCGTTACCGTCCCCTCCCTCAGGTTGATCGCCAGATTTTTCGTTGCGTCCGTCTTGTGCTCGAGCACGACCACCCCGTCAATGACCTTGCCCCACTGGTTCGCCGGGTCGTAAAGCGCGAACTTTTCGCGCGTGAACAACTTGTCCGTCACAATGTCCACGCCGCCGCCGCCGGCCAGCGCCAGGCCGTTGTATGTCGGCCACACCAGCCGCCCGTCATCCAGCTTCATCAGCCCGCATTTGTTCAGCAGCGGCGCCGACTCGCTCAGCACATCCATGTTGTAATACAGCGCCTCCGGCCGGTTGCCCGCCGCCGCAAACGCCTTGCTCCCCGCCCACCAATACACCGCGCGGCCGCTTACCTGGTGCGCGATGATGTCGTCGTCGCACTTGATCGTGTATTCGTCCGGGATGGCGTGATGCCGGTCAATGTCCGAAAACGCCATCAGCCGCTCTTTATTGCCGTTGACGTGATAAATCGCGAATCGGTCCGGATGCACGTTCGACCCCTCGAGGATCCCCGCCGCCGTCGGCTTCGGGTCCGTGAACCGGTCGAAATTTCCATACGGCGGCAGTTTCTCCGGCAACACCTGATCCGATTCATATGTCCATGAATCGACGTTCTCCGCCGTCCCCGCCTTCCAGTAGTCTTTACTCCCAGGCACGTTGCGATAAATGATCTGTTTCGTGTAGGCGCCCGACCGCGGCGTCGAGAGCACCACCGTCTCCCCGGGCTCGATCGTGATGATGTCCGTCAGCTCGCTGGGCGGACCCTCGCGCTCGATCGTTTCGTCATCGACCTTCTCGATATCCACATACGACCGCGCAAACTTGTAATCCCTCGGCGCGCGCTGCACGTAATTCAGATCGATTTGGAACGTGCACGGACCCTGCTCGACATAGAAATGATCGCCCGACGCCATGCCCTGATACGTGAACGATTGCCGCCACATCGGCCCGACGTAGCTCGCCACCGAAAACCCGCCATAGACCCGCCCGAACCGCTTGAGCGGGATCGCCCCGGCCGGCACCGGCCCCATCGTGATCTGGATTGGGATGTCGCTCATCGGCAGGCTCATCGCCTCGGCCGGCCCGCCCCACTCCCCGGCCGGATCCGCCGCCAGAGCTATCTGGAAGATCGGCCCCCAGATGTTATACGTGCGGCCAACAACCAGGGAATGCCCGCCCACGTTTTCAATGTTCGCCTTGATCAGCAGTCCCTGCGCCGTGTGTTTGATGGCCGTCGTGATCGGGACTTCCACCAAGTGTCCGGTATAGGACGCCAGCGGGTCGAACTCCAGCAGTCCCGTCGTCTCGTCCGTCCAACTGATATACCCATACACGTAAATCTTGATCGTCCCGCCCACGCCCGTTGACGCGTTCCATAGCTTGAGCCTTGACGCCACCGTCGGCGCCGATGGCACGGCGATGCTTTTGAGGTCCGCGGCCGCAACCTCCGCGCGCATCTTGCCCGCCGCGTCGTGCAGGCTCAGCGCCGTCCCGGTCAGGTTCAGCGGCGCGACCGTCCCGTCGCGAAACTCGCAGTTTTCGCAATCGGCCGCGGCATTGTCCGGCAACTGTTCCGGATCCAGTCTCGGAATCATCCCTGTTGGCTGTAGTCTGATCATTCCACGTCACCGCGCGCGCTTTACTGCTTGATGAGTTTCTCGACTTCGAACCAGTATTCCTTCTTGGCCGGCACGTCGTTGCCCAGCGTCGCCGAATCGTAGGTGGCCTCGAGCGTCAGCACGCGCCGCGCCACGCCATCGGCAACCATCTCGCCGGCGCCGATCTCCGTATCGGTCCCCAACAGCCCAATCGTGGTGGTCTCGCCCGGCGCCGGCTCGTCCACGTTCAGCCGGTTGTTCACGACCGCCCCAGCCGGCGTGCTTAGCGTCCACTTGAGCGTCTTCGGCGTGATGCGCGCGCCCGTCTCGTCGGTCAGCGTCACAATGACCCCCCACGCCGATCCCTCCGTCACCCGATCTTGCAGAAACTCAGCCATGGTTTTCCCGCCTGTTCACGATCCACGATTCATGCTCCACGCTCCACGCGCTATGCCCGCCGACGCCCGGTGTCAACCCTAATCATCGCGGGCCGATGTCGATGGTGACCGCGTCGCGCGTGAACGCCTTGCCCGCCGTGAGCGCCACTTGGTTCTCCGCGGCCAGTTGATCGCTTACCGCCTCGAGCGTCTGATTGACCGTATCGACCAGCGCCGCATACAGCACCGTCCCGCTCGCCGACGCCACGATGCTCGATTTTTGCGCCACCGTCAGCCGCCGGTCATTATTGGCCCCCGCCCCCAGCGAGTAATCGCCGTTGCCGACGCCCGTCGTGATCGTGTCCGCGGCCAGCACATACGTCGTCACCGCCTCGGCGTATGTCGTCGGCAGCGCCGAACACAACACCACCTTGTTCGCGCGGTTCGCGATATCGTTCGCCAGCCCGTCCAGTCGCGCACTGTTGATCCAACCCATCTCGCCACCCTCCATTCAGTCCTTATGGTCTATCCCGCGTTTTCACGATCCACGATCTGCGCCGTCAGCCGCGGCGCCTTGCTCGTCGCCGCCAGCCAGGGCCCCTTGGTCGTCAGCCCGAAATCGGGCTTGCGCACCTCCGCCACGATCCATGCGATCGTCGTCGGCCGGCTCGCCGCCCCGCCAACAATCACCCCGATCGTCAGCCGCGCCCCCGTGACCGTCACTTCCTCGACCGGCGCGCCGGTCTGGATCACGACCCCGGCCGTGAGTCCGGCCGGCGCCGTCTGCACCTGGCCCCCGCCGGCGCTGATGACTACCCCCGCGACCAGTCCCGCGCCACCGACCACGGCCTCATCCGTCGCCAGCACGTCCCCGCTCGTTTCGGCAACCAGCACGTCTCCGCTTGCTTCTGATACCAATACCGTCAATTTGACCAGCTCCGCCACGTCAGGCTTGACACCCGCAGCCAATCGATCGGCAACACGAACTCATCATCGACCAGGTTCCACTCTCGGTTTTCGCGCAGCAACTCGTTCATGAAGTGGGTCACCAGCTCGCTGCAAATCTGCGCGTTGTTCTTCTGGATCAGCCCGCACGTCAGCAGGCTCACCCAGTCGTATCCATACTTGCAGTCGTAATTGCGGATCTTTTCGGCCAGCCGCAGCAGCGCCCGCTCCACATCCTCTTTGGAGTGCCAATAAACCGGCCGCCCGATCGCCAGCCGGTAGTGCGGGCACAAATACCTATCGAGGCTCCCCACCGTCGGCCCGGAAAACATCGTCGATTCAAGCGCAGTCCGGCCTGCCCCGATGATCCCGACGTGTGTCGGGATGAACCCGCTTTCCGGAAATGGCGGCAACGCCCCGTCCGCGTCGCGCCGCCAGCGCTGATACCACTTGTTGACCTTCCCGAAGAATCCCAGGTGCTCGGCAAAAAAAATCCGCCCTGGAATCGCCGCCCCCAAATACGGCGCCGGCAACACCGCCGGGCCTTGCGTAATCAGCCTTGGATAATTCATGGCTCGCCGCCTTTCAACTCAGCTTGCATTCCTGCACGACGTTTCCCGGCACGCTGTAGGCCCGCCGCAGCCATCCGGCCCGGAACACCTCGAGCGCCTCGTTGTGCTTGAGGATCACCCGATAGACCCCCGCGGCCTCGGCACACATACACGCGAGCAGCGCCGATCTGTCGGCCGGCCGCGCGAACTGGTTGACCGCGAACCTGGTCTGCGGTCCCAACGATCCATCGACGATCAGCCGCGGCCGGCGCTCCTGCCCCTGCGCGATCAGCAGCCCGTTCACGGCCCGTTGCACCACCACCGTCCCCTGGTATTTGCCCAGGTTTACCGCCAGATCGAAGATCTTGGTTGCCAGCTCGAGCGTGTTCACGAACGTCAGCCCCAACGGCTGCCAGGCCCACTTGTAGAACACCTCGCGCGCGCCCTCGACCGTCAGCCGCTTGATGTCCTCGATGTCGATGTCGCCGTCCCCATCGACGTCGCCGCCGCCGGTCAGCCCCAATTCCTCGAGCACCGGCCGCGTCACCCCCCAATGCGTGTAGCCTCCCGGGTCGTTGGGGTCATTGCTTTCGTCCCCCTCCCACCCCTTGAGGTACTCGAACGCCTGCCAATATTCTGAAATCGCCATGTCTCATCTCTCATCTCTCAACGCTCAGCGCTGCGTCGTTGCGCTTGTCGTCGCGTCCCCGCGTTTGGCCGTGGCGATCGCCTGGCCGATCCCGCCGGCCGCCGTGCCGATGACCGCCCCCGCCGCCGGGTTTCCCGCGACGACGCCGATGACCGCCCCCGCCGCGGCCCCGCCAACCACGCCCATCGTCGTTTTATCGACCTGGTAGGCCATGTCATCGATCCGCCCCGCGCGCTCGGCCCATAACAACTGCCACCCGCGCTCATCGATGGCGCGCTCACGGGTGATCTTCCCGCCCGCGTATTGCCGATCGGTCATCTTGAGCTCCGGCATCGCGCACCCGGCCGCCAGCAGCATCAGTCCCATGATTCCCATCAGTCCCATTTTTTCCATGATTCCCATCCCTCCTTAGTATCCCAATCCAAACCACCGCAGCGCGCACCCGCCGAATACCGCCACGAGCGCCATGATGGCGAGAGCGCACACCGTAATGATCGCGTCCTTGGTCATGATCCACCCCTCCTGACTGTCCCGGTGATATGCAGGTCAATCGTGAGCACGCAAGGATCCGGCGTTACCGCTGGCGTTGCGGCCGGCGTCGCCGTTGCCGTCGGCGTCGGCGAAGGCCCTGGCGTCGGCTTAATGGTAGGTGTCGGCGTCGGCGTCACCACCGGCCCGCCGACAATCGGCACCGCCGCCAGGTCCTCCTGCCACCCCTCCGGCAGCCTCACCCGCCACAGATCGATCGCCGCCGCGCCAAACGCGTTGCTTGCGAAATAAACCCACTTCCCATCCGGGCTCACGCTGGCGCAGTTCTCGGCGTGCTCCCACGCTCCATACATCTCGTGCGAGCTCCCGATCCGCCAGATCAGCCCGTCGGCGATCCGCACCATGAAAAACTGCATGTAAAACCACTTGCCGGCGTCCGAGCTCATGCCGTATGTGCTCACGAACATCCACCCCGGCGCGATCGTGCGCCCGCCGTGATAGTTGTAACCGATCGCGCTCGTGCCGAAGATCACTCGGAAGCTGTTCGTCTCGGGGCAGAACAGCCTCATCCCATCCGTGCCGTTGTCCATGAAGTAAATGCACTCGCGGCCATTCTCATCGACGCACCAACCCAGGTGTCCGGCGCCCTTGGCCGCGTTCGATATCGGCAACGGCAGACGAACCGTGCTCGTCTGCGTGTCATAGAGCACAAAACACAGGCTGTTGTCCTCGTGATAGACCCACCATTTTCCCGATGGGCTCACATCGTGCCCCCACGCCGGCGAGCGCCCGCCAACAAACCGCTTCGCGGCAAACGAATACAGCTGCGTCGATCCCGACGTGAAGCACGCCCGGTACTGCGCCGACTGGTCCGCGTGCGAGTCCATGTTGATGTGCCCGCCGGGTTGGACGGCGAGCAACTCGGCCGCCAGCATTTCCTTGTCGAGTTTCGCCGGCAGCGTGTCCGCGTCGATTTGCTTCATCCAGTTTTGCGTGTCGAAATGCCCGTCGAACACGATCTTATGCTCGGCCCCCGCGTCCCTGCGCCATCGCGCGTTCGACGAGATCCCGATATAGTCCAGCGCCCGCACCAGCCGCACCGCCGGCTCGAGCTCGATCAGGAAGCTGCGGTCGCTCGTCACCTCGTATGCCAGGCAATACTTCCCATCGCTCGACACGTTGCTGTAGGTGCCGTAGCCGTTGTGCGCGCCGAATTGCCACCGTTTCGTGAACTTCGCCGCATCCGTCGGCCGCCACGCCACCGCGTCGCTCAGCCTCTGCATCACGTAACCGGTCGCAGGATCCGCCACCGTCCCCCCCAGCGCCGCCGCCGCCATCCGCGCGGCCGTCTCGGTCGTCCCGATCGCCGCGTGTGTCTGCCCCGCGCCGAACCGCTCGATCATGTATTTCCCATGCGCGCCCACGAACACCTCGCCCCGCGCCGCCAGCCCCATCGCCATCATCACCACCGCGAGAATCAATCGCCTCATCGCATGCCTCTTTTCCTTTATTACTTGCCGCCGCTCGTCCACCACTGCACAAACCCCATGATGGCACCCGCGATCATCGCCCCGATCGTCCCGCCGATCGTCGCCGCCGTCCCATGCCCACTCGGCGGCGGCGTGGCGCTCACGGCGGCCTGCACCGCCGCCTGCACGACCGCGTCCTGCTGCGTGTCGAGCCGCTGAAATAACCGGTCGATCTTGTTCCCCTGCTCAATCTGGCGCTGGCGTTGATCCTCCTGGCGCTGCTCGATCCGCCCGATCTGTATCAGCAGCTCGTTCGTCACCGGGCATTCCCGCGTGGGGTTGGCACAATCGTTCGGCGTCATCCTTTTCTCCTGTTTCGATCCCTGTTATAGTCCCAACATGTTCGGTCCGCCCTGGTATCTCCGTCCGCCCCTTGCGCTGCTGCGATTCATCGGCCTTGCCATCGTCCGCCTCATCGACCGCCTCCGCCGCTGATCATCAATCACTCGCCGTAATACAGCGTCAGAACCTTAAAACTCGTCATTTCGGTGCCGCTGTATGGGAACTTGCCGACAATGCCGCTCGTCCATTCGATATTCTTGTTGTGCAAATAGGCATACCCCGAAAGACCATCGGATCCATCCGTTTTCAATAATCCATACTCGCGATAAATACCCGGCACGGTTGCTCCCCAGAAAGCGTTGAAGAACAAATCTTCCCACCCGGAAACAGCCCACGTTGCGGTTCCCGCCTGACTGTCGCCGTCAATCCAGAATGACCAATTATTTTCGGGCCAGTCGTTTGTGACCGCGTTGGTGCACGATGACCATATTCCCAGAAGCGCCCCGGACCCGCTGCTTACGTTCAGAAAGGTTCTTGTGCTTGAAATCGCACCGCTGCTATACGCCGATCTAAACCGCCAATTCTTATAATAACCCGATGGCAGTTGTCCCAATTCGTAACTGGCCCACGTATAGTGCGTGCCGATCGGTGCGCCGGCGGAGTCTGTCATCTGAATGACGATTCCGTTCGAGAATGGAATCGGCATTTTGAATTGAATTGACGGGCATAGCAACGTTCCGCCGTTGGAACTCGACACGCCAATGTTTAGAAATTCAGTATCGTAGTTTTTGGCTACTGTTTTATTGTCGTGCTCATAAAGATAGAGCATTGCAAGCGGAATATTCGCCAACAGATATGTTTGATTGATATTAGAGAAATCGGACACGTTGCCCGCGCCGACGTAAATCCTGATGAACACTGTATCGCCCATGTCGCCATATTCAAGCCCGCCGCCAAAATATGCCGTGAAAAATTCCCGCGCCACTCCGGTATTCCCAGCACCCAAATACAGAATGGTTCCGTTTGCGTTGATGGCATCCGTCTGGACACATTGCGGTTTCCCCACCCTCGGATACGCCGTCATAAACTGCTTTGCCGAATCGATCGAATAAACCCGTCCCGCAGTGCTTTGGAGCGTTCCGCTTAAACGCTGGTCACCGGCTACGGCCAGTTTTGCGCCTGGAGCCGCCGTTCCGACCCCAAGGTTGCCCTCATGTGTCAGTCTCAGGAATTCTGAGTTGGAACCAGCAAACCATGCGTATCCGCCGTATGAGTGAAAAGCCATTGCGTCAGCGAACGTGCCCCCAGGGACAAGCCGTGCCGCGCAGATGCCGACGCCATAGAGCTCGCTCGCCGAATAGCCATGTCTGAACGCAATCCCATCTCCGCCCGTCGATGAGTCAAAACAGACATTCAGATTCAACCGGCTTTTCAATGTCGAATCATACAGGCCGAATTGGTGATTGGTCGTGTTATTGGATAGTTCGCTGTTGCCAACCGTGCTTGTGCCCGTAAACATCGGCACATATCCGCTCGACCCCGTGCCGGTAACCGGATTGGTCAGCGCCGTCTGGAAGTACCCGGTATCGTGCCCATCCAGCAGGTCCGCGTCCGCCGCCTTCGCCGCGATCCCTAAATATGTCGAGTCGTGATTGTGATCCGTCGCGGATTTGCCATTCAATTGCGCCTGAATCGAACTCGTAACATCGCTCAAAAACCCGAGCACTGTGGGCGTCACAGAGCTCGATACGAATTTCTTATTCGCGTTCATATACGGCACGGTCGAAGCCGTCAATGCGCTCAATATCACATCGCCGCTCAGCGTCGCCGTCGTCCCGCTCAGGCCCTTGCTCGCCGTGATCGTATTCCCGAACGTCGATACTCCGCTCAGCGTCATCGTCGTTCCGGTCACCCCGCCGTTTGCCGTCACCGTCCCCGACAGCGTCGCCGTCGTCCCGCTGATCCCACGCGCCGCCATGATCGTTGTCGCCAGCGGATGAAATCCCGTTACAGGATCCGTCAGGTAATCGATGATCGCCTGGCCAGTCGCAAGAAGCGCGTTGCCCGCCAGCACGTCCACCTTTTCCGTGAACGCCGCGCTCTTGAGCGCCCGCGTCGTCGTTGTCTGGTCGTTCACCCACGCGAAATTCACGGTCGTGTGCGTCGTCATGTCCGCCTTGTGAACCACGTAATCATTGGCGTCCACCCTGGGCTGAACATACTGCGTCGCCGCCATGGCCGCGCTCGCCGCCGCCAGCGTTGCCAGCGCCCACAACCACCTTACGACCCGTTTAATCGCCATCATCACAACACCTCGATTTCGATCTGGACTGTCAACGAGCCGTGCAATGCCCCGTTTTTCACGTACACAAATCCGGCCGCGTCAATCAGTTCGATATCGCAAACCGTTGCCGTCGATACCGTCTCCCCGGCCGCGATCGATACCGTCGCCTCCGTCTTCCCGGTTACCTCGTTCCAGTCCTTGTTCGCCACCGCAACGACGGTGGATTCCACCGAATCAAGCGTCACTTCGGCCTGGACGATCTTGATCCGTTTGACCCGGTTCGTCCTGCCGGCAATGCCGACAAGCGGGATGCTCCACCCGCCCGCCGCCTTCGCCGCGTCGATTGCCCCCGATAGCGTTTGAACCCATTTGAACGTATAGATCATGCGATACGGATTCCCGGCCAGCAGGTTCGCCACGCTGATCTTGCGCGGTTCCCCGCCGATCCACGCCATCACGTAATCCGTCGCCGCCGCCGCCGTCGCTTCCACGATGTTGTCTTTGCTGATCGCATGGTCCAGGTAATGCTTTTGCGTGACCGGGTCCGTCCGTTCCGTAAGGACAATTCCCCCGTTCGCTTCCGCTCGCGGATAACGAGGCGTCAACCCGAGGTCTTCATAAATTCCCATCGGCGCTTAGCCTTCCGTGTAGAGCTTCATCAGCATCGCCGCCCGCTCCAGATTCGACTTGTCCGGATCCGACTCAAGCAGCCCCTGCGCCGCCACGTAATACGCCAGCCGCGCCCGGCACGAGATCGGAGCCGCCAGCACGTCCGTCAATGCCGTTGGCGATGTGATCGCCATCGGCTTGCCGTCCGCCCCAATCCTCAAATCACCGCGCAGCTTGAGCAGATCCCGCACGCCGTCATCCAGCCGCTTAAGCAGGTCCTCATCCGTCCAGAATCCGCCCGGCTTCTCGTCCATCAGGATCATGCGCGCCCGCTCGAGCACGTCCCCGGCCGTCAAGTCACCGGCGGTCGTGCCCGTCGGCGCCGCCGTCGCCCCCACGCTCGATCCCGCAATCTCATCCGTTACGGCCGGCGCCGCCCCGGCCTGCACGTAATACGTCACGCGGTAGGCTGTCGAGGCGCTCAATCCGGCCGGCAGATCTCCGTCATAGAGCCCGCCGCCCTGTTCCGCCAGCGCGATGGCATAATCCGCAACATCCGCATTCGCCCACGTCACGAACGCACCGGCTGCGATCGACCATACCTTGCTGGTCGCAATCTCGCGCACCGCCGCCCAGATCGTCGCCCCGCTCGCCCGCATGACTGACAGTTCATTCGCCATCGCGCTTCATCCTTTAGGGCCGCATTTCGAGCGACCGCTCCGTCCCTTTCCTCATGACCTGGCCCGCCGCTTCGCCCAGGCCGTTGCGGTATTCCTTTTTCCTGAACAGCGCCGCGTCCAGGTTCGTCCACGGCTTTCCGGTCATCGCCAGCAGGTCCGCCGCCGCCCCCGCCGCGATCGCCTCGCCGTAATCCTCGAGCAAATGCGCCGGATACGTCTCCGCCGACGCCCACCGTTCCGGCACGATCACAACCGTCACCGTCAGCGCGTCGCCCGTCCGCGACGGGATATCGTGCGTCTCGAATGTCAGTTTGCTGAGTTTTCGGTTATACCAATACGCGCTGGTGTGGATCGCAACATCGGCCCCGGCATTCTTGACTTCCGCGACCTGCCGGATCTTCGTTCCCGCGGGCGAGGTGAGTGCATAGGACGCCACGTCCGCCTCCGTCGTGACTGTCAGCTCTTCACGCCAGATCCCCGTCCGGCTGAAAAACTCGGGCATGATCCGCCGCAACGCATCCAGCGCCAGGTTGTCCTCGACGCCCGGCACCAGCGTGATCACCCGCCCCAGCAAATCCGTATAAGCCTCGATCCCCGCCATCGCAGTTACCTCATATCACGATTCACGATCCACGGTGCACACGGTGCACGATCACGCCAGCCCGCGCGCCTTGAGATCCTTCTGCGTTGCCTCGTCGCCGCTGCGCTTCTGCGCTTCATACTCTGCTCTCGTCGCCTCGCGGAAGCGCGTGTAAGGGAACGTCATGACTTCCATGTCTTCCTTGCGCGCCTGGTCAGGCCGCACGGTGTAGCGTTTGTATGTCGCGTGATCCGCCGCCTCGAGGAACCGCTCGGGCAGCGTGATCCGCTGGCCGCGCCTGATCACCAGCACCTCGCCGTTCACGGCCAGCGTCACATCGACCGGGTCCGTGGGGCTCGATACCTTGGCGAATTCGACTTCGAAGAAACGCTCCGCGCTCCCGTTCGGCCTTGCCGGCAGCATCGGCCCGTCGCCCCGGCCGTCCTCCGAATCGAGGCCTGCGCCGGGCGCGATCGCGAACCCGTCGCCCATCGGGATGACGTGATTCGTCTTCGGGTCCAGCCCTTTGGTTTTCATCGCGCTCTTGGCCGCCGCAATGCTTTTGAACGGCTGGCCCGATTCGCTCAGCACGATATCCTGCGTGATCTGTGAGTCAGTGCTCATCTGTCCATCTCCGTTTCCTCGTGTATTGCGCCTCATGTCACAATTCGAAATGGGGTTGTCACTTTTTGAAAACCGGGCCGGCCGGCTCCCGGCCGGCCCGAACTTCGTGCCGGCGACGGTTTAGAAAACCTGCTCGGCCTCGAAGAAGCACACTTCGCCGGCGGCGTTGATGTCGGTGGCTTCGTCGATCGTGAAGCCCGCCGGCGTCACGATCCCCGCCTTGGCGCCGATGAAGTCATACATCCCGTAGAGCGCCTCGACCTTGCCGCTCGG